>JBBKVQ010000510.1:0-10531 GCA_037968515.1 Bradymonadaceae bacterium | reverse complement strand
CTTGGAACGCAGGCCTCGACGATTTCGAGAAACGTTATCAGTGGCGGTTGCAAGTCGGCGGCTATATCCGGACACTTTTCAGTGTGATCCAGGACGACCCGGACACCGATATCTTCGGCCGAAACGACGGTTTCATGCTCGCAAACGCCCGGCTCACCTTGGCAGGCGACATGCGCAATTCACTGGGCTTCCGATTCCAGATCGACGGCGCGGTCGACCGAAACTTGACCAATGCGACTCGGCCCGTTGCCGAGCTTCAGACTCGCCTGAAAGACGCTTTGTTGTGGTGGAAACCGATTCCCCAACTTCGAATTACCGCCGGTCAGTTTAAGCCACCGTTTGATGCCGAAGAGCAGTATTCGCGTGCCGATCAGCTCTTTGTGGACAACTCAGTGGGCAACCAAGGCGTACACGGCAGCGAAGGCTATAATGTCAACGGGCTCTCAAGGGACCGCGAAGCGGGAGTGATGCTTGATTCAGACCCGATCTTTTTCAATCAGAAAGATGGGTTTGGTGTGCGCTATGCGCTTGCGGCAACCAATGGCAGCAGCGCAATCCTCAGCCAGAACGACAACTCGAAGCTGGCCTATTACGGCCGGCTAGAGCTGCATTTTGACGAGTTGGTGAAGGTGGGCGGCGCCGGGTACGTGAACTCGGAGACACTTCGCCCGGAAGCTGCTGACCAAATCGACCAAGACGTGTTTGGTTGGACCACCGATTTGACCCTCAATGTGGCGGGCCTGACCCTTCTGGGGAGCTTGACTCAAACCACGTACACCTACGATGCGATTGCGGTTCAACCCGAGGTGACGGCGATGGCTTACCAGGCGTCGATTGCCTACCAGGAGCCGTTTTTCGGATTCCAACCCACATTCCGGTACGCGTTTTTCGATCCATCGTCCTCGACCTCGGGACAATCCGGGGACCAGTTGTTCGAATCCGATGAGCGAACGTTTTACACGCTGGGCCTAAACTACAATCCTCGATACCCGATTCGCGTGATGGTAAATTACACCGTCACTGCAGAAGGCGAGTCTGTCGCGCTCGATAATAATCGCTTTGACGCGTTGATTCAGCTGTCGTGGTGAGAAACATGAAACTCCTCAAAAATGCATCTCTCGTGGCCTTTGCTCTTGGCTCAGTTTTGGCCCTCGGGTCTTGCGATTCCAAGAGTGACGCCCGGTCACGCGCCCAAAGAGTCAACGATCGAAGCCAGCTTGTCGGCGGACCGACGGCTCTGGGTGAGGTGGGCGACTACCTGCTTGAAAACGACCAGGTGCGCATTGTTGTGCAAGACCTGACCTTCAACCGCGGCTCAGGGATTTTTGGCGGGTCACTTATCGACGCGGATTTGCGCCGATTCGATAATCAGGGCGATGGATTGGGTGGTTCCGGCCGAGATACTTTCGGTGAACTCTTCCCTGTGTTCTTTCTTGAAATGATGGCGCCCGAGGCCATCACCGTCATCAACGACGGCAAGGACGGCAAAGCCGCGATCGTCGAGGTAAAAGGCCGTGGTGGTGAGTTCATCACCATGTTGCGCTACCTCAACCAAATTATGGTCAACAGCTACGACGTGAAGTTCCCAGACCTGGTCCGCGGAGTGCCAGCGACGTCGGACGGCGAGCCACAGCTTGAGTTTGCGACACGCTATATTCTGGAGCCAGGTGCTCGCCATGTGCGAATCGAGAGCAGCCTAACCAATATATCGGCCAAAACTCTTGAGTTCCCATCTTCGACCATCACGGGGCTATTGGCCGGTGCGCTTGGGCTTCAACTTGACGGCTTTCGAATCCCGACCGGCCACGTGCTTGGATTTGGAGCGCTGAGCAGCATCTTCATTCCCGGCGTGGGTTACGATCTCCGTTTTGGGTTGGACGACGCATATCAGACCGCCGTGCCGCTGCCGGGTTTCCCCGGTCTGCTCACAAATATCGTGGGATCGTCGACGACCCTCGGCATCAATTATGGATTCGCAACGGTTGTGGATCCTGAACATAATTTTGTCTATCAGCGCGACAAGGACGGCCTCTATGACGGGCGCGCGCAAGCCGACGACATGCTCTTCCTGTTTTATGCGAGCGGTTTTGGCGGCGTCTTCACCTCCGAGGTGCCCGAGCGTTTGGCTCCTGTTGCCTGCGCAGACAGTCTGTCGCCGGCTCTGAAAGTATCGTGCGAGGCCGACCGAACCGCACTGCCAAACTCGTACGCGTTCACGAACTACTTCATCATCGGAGATGGCGATGTCGCCAGCATCTATGAGGAATTGTACAGAATCCGGGGAGTCAAAGCGCCCAAGATACAGGGCAGGATTTTCGACGAAATGACCCGACAGCCCCTTGGCGCGCTTGCTGATGCCCTGATCTACACGGCCGAGGATTCATCCTGCGCCAACGCAACGATCGTCAGTCAGGTGTTCACCAATGCGGGTGGATTTTTCGATCTGAACCTCGCCCCTGGAAAATACTGTTTCCAAGCCAAAGAACACGGACGACCCCTAGGGGACTTGAGCTTTGTGACGGTGGGCGCAGAAGGCGCCCCGTTCATCAATCTGGTCGCTAAGTCGGCCGGCCAGGTCGAGGTTCGCGTCACCGACGAGAGCGGGGTCCCGATACCAGCCAAGCTTTCGCTTGTCGGCATCCACGATTTCGTTCCCGATACCGAGTACCGAAAATTCCTGTTCGATCTACGCGCTGGCGAGCCATGGAGGCCTGCAGACTTGGTCGAAGACAAAGCGGATGACCCAAAGACTCGGCGCTTCTTGGAAGACACAGTTTACGGCGACGCCCAGGGTCGGATTTCGCTCAACGCCCGTCCTGGAAAATACACAGTCGTAGTGAGTCGTGGCCCTGAGTACGACCTTTTTGAGCAAGAGATTGACCTCGGACCCGGCAAAGTCGCCACCGTCAACGCGGTCCTTAAACGCGTTGTGGACACCAAAGGTTATCTGGCCGGCGATTTCCATATTCATGCTGCCGGCTCGATCGACTCGGGTTTGAGCAACAGGATTCGGGTACGCACGCTGGCTGGTGAAGGTGTTGAGCTTGCCGTGGCCACTGACCACAATTACGTGACCGACTACCGACCGTTCATTGCCGAGGAAGGGCTCGAACCATGGCTCACCTCGATCATTGGGCTTGAACTCACAACCTTCGAAGCAGGCCATTTCAACGCGTTTCCGGTGGACCGTGAGATGGACTCGATGTCGCGAGGCTCGGTTAAATGGCAGGATGTGCCGCCCCAGACGATCTTCAACACGTTAAGGGAAATGGGCCCGCCAACTGGAAATATCATCCAAGTAAATCATCCAAGAACGCCGATTCTGGGCTATTTTTACCAGCATAATATGGACCCGTTTTCGTCCAGTGTAGACTTGGCGATCAACACGACACCCGGCATCATCACCACGCTGACCTCTCCGACGGGCCCGGCTTTCATTGAGTCGGTGCAGACCGCCGATGGAAAAACCCAGTACAAATCCACGTTCTCTTGGGATTTTGATGCGATCGAAGTCTTCAACGGCAAACACCTAGAGGAGCTTCGCCATTTCCGCATGCCGTTTGATAAAAACGCAGCAGCGGGCGCAGCCGACGCCCTGCCCGCCTCGATTCTTGAAGGACTAAAGGCGCAACTTACGGCCGACGAGAAACAGGCCGACGAAATCAGGTACAAAGCGACGTTTCTTGCGAAGGTGTTCCCGGACAAAACACCGGCCGAGATCATGGCACTCACCGAAGCCGAAATCACGGAAGGCGTCGACCAGTGGGTTTTTGCCCGGGTTCCCGAAAAAGACGTGATCGTTTGTGACGGGGAGTCGATTATGGCCTCGGGTGGGCTCGACGACTATTATAACCTGCTCAACTACGCGCGCCCTGACGGCACCTACCGTAAATACACGGCCACTGGTAACTCCGACACGCATAAGTCGCGCATCGATGAAGGCGGATACCCCCGTAACTACACGTTCACCGGCATCGACGAGCCCATTAAAATGGAGCAGGTGAAGTTCGTGAAGAGCCTTCAGGAGCATCATAATATTGTGACCAACGGCCCGTTCATCAACATGACCGTGAATGACCAACCCATCGGCAGCGAAGTTAGGGCCTCGGGAGAGGTGGATATCTCTGTTGTGGTGCGGGCCGCCGATTGGGTGGGCGCCAACCGACTGCGTATTGTGGCCAATGGCGAGACGCTGCGGGGCTTACCCGGCCAATCCGCAGATGTCTGGGGTTGGGTACCGGTCGTCCTTGAAAACGGCGAATTTCGCGCCAACTTCAAGGCTAATTTGACCAAAGACACGTGGTTTGTGCTCGAGGTCACCGGCGACACGAATATGTTCCCGGTGCTCACGCCGCAAGACGTCCCACCGTTCAACTTCGACGCTGTAATCGGCAGCTTGGCCGGCGCATTTGGATTTGGCGGCGGTGTTGTTGGACTTGAGCCCGTCACGGTATTCCCGTTGACCGCCTTTGCTTTCACGAATCCAATTTGGGTCATCGCTGATGGCGACGGCGTGTTTACGCCCCCGAACCCTCCGGTCTACGGCTGCCAAGATGGGCAATACGTCCCCAACGGCCTGACAGATCTAGAGTCCTTGCGAGCCTTCAAGAACCGACGCCTTGCTGCAGACTCGCTGCCGCTCAACCACGATCACGTGAATCCATTGAAACGACGACAGGGCGAACAAACATCAGACCTGCGTATGCTCTTCGAGAGCTTTGGTCATATCCACTAGGTCCATCATGGCGCCCAAAATCCACATTTCGCTGGTAACGCTCGGGGTGGCCGACCTGGCCGAGGCCGCTGCGTTTTATGAAGGAATGGGCCTGAAGCGTGCCAGTTTCGAAAGCGATGGGGTTGTGTTTTTCGACCTCGGCGGACTTGCGCTGGGTCTCTTCCCCCGACACCAACTCGCGAAAGACGCCACTGTTTCCGAGGCTGGAACAGGGTTTCGTGCGCTCAGCCTAGGCTGGAATGTAGACAGTACCGAAAAGGTTGACGAAGCCATGGCTCGGGCATTGGAGCTTGGGGCCGAGTTGGTCAAAAAACCTGAACTGGTGTTTTGGGGAGGCTACTCGGGCTATTTTAAAGACGCTGACGGACACCTTTGGGAGGTTGCGTTCAACCCGGGTTGGCCGTTGCGCGACAACGGATCCATGGAGCTTCCGCCTCCCGCAGAATCATGAAGTTCTGGATGCCCCGTATTCTGATTGGGCTGGTCGTCGTTTTGACGGCTTCGATGGCATGGGCCCATAAACTGCCGATCGAACGATCATTGATGATGACCGTTCACCAAGATCGCATCGAAATCCTGATGATTTATTCAGAACCTCCGGGGATTCGAACCGACCGTATCTTGGCGATGTACGACCTGGACCGTAACGGTCGACTTACGGGCAAGGAGCTTGCGATCGCCATGCCTGATATCGCCGAACGCGCGTTCAATGGCGTCCAGATCGAGGTCAACGGTGGGACTCCCGTAGCCAACGCGCCAGAGTTGGTCTGCAAACGCGAACAAGACAAAGGATTGGCATGTGCGCTCTATGTCGACCTTCCCTTGTCTACTAAGGCTCCTGAGAAGGTCGAGGTTCGATTGCTCAAGAAATCCGGCATTCTGCCACTGCCCATGCGCGCAACCGCGTCAGCTGGCTTTCTGCTAGCCGGGCAGACCCTCGAAGAGACGAGGATCGCCCCCGACCTTGTCGTGACGCTGCAGCCTGGCCAAACCTGGCGCACCGAAGTCGTCCCAGAATCACATCTTGCCAAGCCTTCACCCCTCAAGTAAGTGTTCACTAACTTGTTTTTTGGAGGCGAACGATGGCGCAGAACGAGCGAATGCGTGAATTGGTGGCAGATCTAGAGCGCCGGCGAGAAGACGCCCGAAAAATGGGTGGCGAAAAACGAATCAACAGACAACACGAACGCGGCAAGATGGATGTCCGCCAGAGGGTCGAGTACCTGTTTGACGACGGCACATTCACCGAAATTGGAATGCACGCATTTTTCCATCTAAATGGCACCCCGGTTCCCCAGACCGAGGTCCGCAGCCCAGCTGACGGTGTCGTTGTTGGGTTTGGAAAAATCAACGGACGCACCGTCGTTTGTGCCGCCTACGACTTCACCGTGCTTGGTGGTTCGATTGGTGACGTCAGCGAGCGCAAGGTGACTCGAGCTCGCGAGTTTGCCCTAAAACACCGTGTCCCTATCGTCTGGCTCATCGATTCAGCCGGAGCGCGCGTGCACAGTGCAGGCGGCATCGACGGTGAGCAGATCAGCGGCTTTGCGCTGTCTGGGTTTCTGTTTCGCGAACAAGTCCATCTTTCGGGGGTCGTGCCTCAGGTCGCTGCAATGGTCGGTCCCGGAGCCGCTGGCACCGCATATATCCCTGGCCTTGCTGATTTTGTTCCCATGGTGCGTGGAACCAGCAGCATGGCCCTTGGCGGACCGCCCCTCGTCAAAGCCGCGGTTGGCGAGGATATTGACGAAGAGTCGCTGGGTGGCGCGGACGTTCATAACAAAGAATCGGGCGTCGCCGACCAGGCTTATGACAGCGATCAAGAATGCTTGGACGCCATCAAGCAATACTTGAGCTATTTCCCGTCAAACTGCGAAGAGCCCGCGCCAATACTGGAAGCGACGCCTGACGCCGACCGCGACGAACCCGGCGGAAAGTACCGAGAGAAGCTGCTCGATGTGCTGCCGGAAAGTGCCCGGCGCGCCTACGATATGAAGAAGTTGCTCAAGTATGTGGTGGACGAAGGATCGATGTTCGAAATGAAGCCATTCTTTGCGCCAAATATCGTCACGACCTTTGCGCGAATGGGCGGGCGGCCGGTCGGAATCGTCGCCAACAACCCGTATCATCTGGGTGGAATCCTAGACATCGACTCTGCCGACAAGGCAGCGCGGTTCATCAATCTTTGCGATTCGTTCAATATCCCGCTGGTCTTTTTCCAAGACGTGCCGGGCTTCATCATTGGTTCGAAGGTCGAGAAACAAGGAATCATCCGACATGGCGCCAAGATGCTCTATGAGGTCGCCAAGGCCTCGGTACCCAAGATCACGGTCTTGGTCCGAAAATGTTATGGCGCTGGGTATTACGTGATGTGCGGTCGCGCCTACGAGCCTGACTTGATTGTGGCTTGGCCCACCGCCGAAATCAGCGTGATGGGGCCCGAAGGTATGGTGTCGATTTTTGCGCGAACGATGCTCGAGGGAAACCCAGACGCCGACGAAATCAAAGCACAAATGGTCGAAGGTATTCGGCCGTTTATCGACGTGTACAAGGTCGCGGGCAAAGGGTTCATCGACGAGGTTATCGACCCACGCGAAACCCGCGACTACATCTTGGCTGGACTCGAGTTATCGAAAAACAAACGAGTACAACGTCCGTACCGCAAAGACGGTGTGCGGCCGGTTTGAAAGTCGATCACAAAGCCTGAGCGACAGTATTTGTGATGGGAAGTCCGTCCTGCAGGTAACGATCTCGGGCTCTTTTCAACTTGGGCAAATGAGTGCGAATCAACGACCGCGCACGCGCCTCGGAACTGGCGCCGTAGGTCGGCCGCATGGCCTCAACCAAGTGCGCATCGATTTCCTCAAGTGATGCGTCAGGGTTTCGTCCAACCCGCTCCCACACTCGTTTTGCGATCATTGGGCCGCTGTTGTACCCGATGTACATCAAGTAGATATTCCCGCCGAACGAGGTCGAAAGGCGGTCGATATAGAGTTCCCCTGCCCCCAAAATCTTGGTCGGATTAAAGCGCGCATCGGTCATCTCGCACGGAAAACCGTCGGCGTGGCGGCTCAATGCCTCTTCGTCCCCGGACTCCAAGTCTCGTTGAACGCTCTTGGGAATCGAACACTTCTTGTCTCGACAGGCGCACACATAAACCTGGCCGGTACCAAAAACTTCTTTAAAGGGCGCCGACCGAGCGGTGCCCGAACAGAACTGCATCAGGCCAGCACAACCGGTGGTGCTGACCGCGTATTGTCGGCCCGCAGATTCCACCCACATGAATGCCTTGAGTGTGGCAAATCGCAATGGGTCGTCTTTTGCGGCGATTTTTAGGTGCAGGTCCCATCGATCCATTAAGGGATCCGCCCCATGTGGTTTAGGTGGCACCATCGTGTCTGAGTTTTGGTCGTCCACGACTTCGTCAACCGCACTGCCTGCTACCGGCGGCCCGACAATCGGATCGGCGACCAGGATCCGATACCAACCGACGACGGAATCAGCCAACGCGGCTGACGCCGAACCGTCGGCGAAATTCGCCGCGCGGTCGATCCACGATTTGGGCCCAAATCCCGGAACCAAGGTGGGCTGAATGACAAATGGGATCAGAATCAGCGTGACAACGATACTGAAGGCAACCTCGGCCGCGGAGCGAACCCACGGGACTCGAAACGTCATCCATCGAAAGCCCACGACCAACCGATCAAAAACATGTTCGATTTTGGGCTGCACATAGGCCGTTGGGCGCCGTAGCGTCCACCAGATCGCTAGGTGAACGGGCAACATCAGCCCGAGCCTCAACAGAATCTCAGAAACCCCGATACGACCCGACAGCCAATCCCACATGGCGTCGCGAGTTTCGAACTCAAAATAGGTCGCGACCTGCCCGTTCAGCAGGTAAAGACCAACCGCGGCGACGCAGAATGGAATGAGGAAGAGAAGAAGATACGTCGCGAAGATGTCGTAAAGACCCTTGAACGTTCGCCCTATGAATTTCGCTAGTTTCTTCAAATCGCCTCCAAGACCCTCGTGTTAACGAGGTATCGATGGTTGGGATCTCAGAAAACCCGAAATGTTCCGAAAACGATTAGTTTTCGGCCACGCCCAGTTGTTCAAGTACTGATTGAAGGATCTCGTAGTTCGCGTAGTGAATCTCGATAGTTCCCTTGCCTTTACGGTCTTTGATTTTCACCCGTGTACCCAGCAAAGTCTGCAATCTAGAGGCCGTGTCGCGCACGTGCACATCGTCCCGATATTTGGGAACGACGGGCGGTTCAGGGGTGGTCCCTGCCCGGGTCTGACGCGCCAACTCTTCAGCTTCTCGGACCGAAAGCTCGTGCTTCACAATAATATCGGCGAGTTCTTCGGCTTCTTCGGGCGACAGCGTGACAAGGATCTTCGCGTGGCCTGCAGTGATCTGCCCGCTGGCCAACATGTCACGTACAGAGACCGGCAAAGACAAAAGGCGCAACGAGTTCGCGACCGAGGGACGTGATTTCCCGACCTTCTCGGAGACCTGCTGTTGGGTCATCGAAAATTCGTCTACCAGCCGTTTATAAGCCATGGCTTCTTCGACTGGATTCAAATCTTCGCGCTGGATATTTTCGACAAGAGCGAGCAGGAACGCCTGCGCATCTGCCAGTTCGCGCACGACAACAGGTACCTCGGTCACCCCGGCCAGACGCGAGGCGCGCCAACGACGTTCACCCGCGATCAACTCGTAGACACCGTTTACTTGTCGGACAACCAGAGGCTGAATCAGGCCTGATTCTTCGATGCTTCGCGCGAGCTCTTCGAGCGCAACCTCATCAAAATGCCGTCGTGGCTGGGATTCATTGGGCTGAATGTCGTCTAGGCGACACATAAAGTAATCGCGCCGGTCGACCTTTGACGCCGGAATCAGTGAGCCAAGTCCCTTGCCAAGGGCCTTTCGTTTTAGAGGTTTTTCGTCCGTCATTTCAGGCGCTCATCCGGTTTCGGTCTAGGAATTCACGTGCGAGCGTTCGGTACTGCCGAGCGCCGCGTGACTGGTCGTCGTAGGTGATGATCGCATGCCCGTACGAAGGCGCTTCGCTCAGTCTGACATTTCGCGGAATCACTGTTTTGAACACCAGACTTCCAAAATGGGCGACCACTTCATCGGCGACCTGTTCACTCAGGTTAGTCCTGGAGTCGTACATCGTCAGCAGAATGCCCTCTACGGCCAACTGTGGGTTGAGGTGCTCGTGGACGAGCTCGACGGTGTGCAGAAGCTGTCCCATGCCTTCAAGGGCGTAATACTCGGTCTGGACCGGCATCAGGACTGTGGACGACGCGACGAGTGCATTCAGGGTCAGAAGGCCAAGGCTTGGTGGACAATCCAAAATCACAAAATCGACGTCGAGTTCACTGGCCTGAAGTGCTTCACGCAGGCGAAATTCTCGTTTCTTGTGCGAAACAAGTTCGACTTCAGCGCCAGCAAGATCCGTGTTGCTCGGCAATATAAGTAGGTTTTCGTAGCGGGTCTGAATCACCGCTTCGTGCAAAGGGACGCCCCCCATCAGCACGTGATAGGTCGAGGCCTCAACCGATTTGCGGTCGATTCCCAAGCCGCTCGTTGCGTTTCCCTGAGGGTCCATGTCGAGCAGAAGCACGTGGCATCCGGCATCGGCAAGGCAGGCTGCGAGATTCACAGCCGTGGTGGTTTTTCCCACCCCACCCTTCTGATTTGCAACGGCAACAACTTTGTTGGCACGTGTTTTCATGGCGAAACCTTCCTGGTCGCTCGGGGCGAGCCCAGGGCCGGGACTATGTCCC
>JBBKVQ010000509.1:0-6808 GCA_037968515.1 Bradymonadaceae bacterium | reverse complement strand
GCTTGTGCTTCGGCAGCAGCTTGTGCTTCGGCAGCAGCAGCTTGAGCTTCAGCAGCAGCTTGAGCTTCAGCAGCTTGTGCTTCGGCGACGGCTTGCGCTTCAGCAGCGGCTTGTGCTTCGGCAGCGTCGGCAGCAGCTTGAGCTTCGGCTTCGGCGGCGGCTTCGGCAGCGTCGGCAGCGGCTCGTTGAGCTTCAGCCGCAGCTTGAGCCTCGGCATCTGCCACCCCATCGACCTCAAAATTCAAGTTCGGTGGGGGGACCGAAACCATCGGGACAGCTTCGAATTCACCCGTCATGACTAGACTTGATGAATCTTCCGAGCCGAGGCGTTTTGAAGCAACGAGTGCGCTTTGACCTGCCTCCACACCAAATCCCGTGGCCCGCAAATCACGAAAGTTTGAAGAAACAAACTCCTCGGTTTCGACGTTTTCCGTCGCACCAAAATCAACCCACTCAGAAAATTCTACCGGCGAGCCAAGCTCAAACCCCGCACCCAGACTCACGCCCACGATGTGTTCGCACTCGAAACTTTTGGACCAAAATCGTGTAGTCCCATCGCTGGATATCGTTAAAACACCGTCTCGCCACAGGCCTACGGCCTGAACCCAGTCAGTGTGGACTCGAATCAAACGATCCAGCGTCGGATTGCGCCAGGCCCAGATGCCCACAGTTTTGTCGTAGGAAACACTGACCAATTGCTCGCCTAAAAACACCAGATCCGCGACGTAATCTTTATGGCCCCGCAGCGCGACTCGCGGCTCAAGCGTCGAGCCGTCGAAGATGCCAACCGTGTTGTCCCAAGATGCCGAAACCAAAACGCTATCGTCAGCACTGAATTCGAGGTCAACAACCCAGCCGAAATGGGCAAATTGTGACGCAATTTTCTCGCCAGACTCCAGATCCCAAAGGTAGACGGCGTTGTCCATGCCGCCGGTGGCGAGTCGACGACCGTCATTGGAAAACTCAGCGACAATGGGCCAGCCCTCAATTCCCGAAAAAGTCATCACCGACGTGAGCACCTTAGGTGCCACGGTCTTCTCGGGTGGCGCGACCGTAACTTCAAAAACCTCGCTTTCAACCTCAGGTTGTTGCGAGGCCTCCGGGATTTTTTCGTCGGAGTCATCAATCGCAATCGAAAAGAAGTCCATGACGTCACCCACTGTGACATTCACATCTTCAGTATGATCCGTTTTGGGAACGGGAGCGTCGTCGAAAAAAGCCAGCACATCATTTGCGCTGACCATCGATGGCTCGGCCAATCCCACCAGTTCCTTGGCAACACCCGACCAAATCTGAATCAGGCGATCGCGCCCCGTCGACACAAAGTGGTTCAATTTGGGTTCATAGTTGACCGAGAGCACCGCATCGCGGTGCCCATGACCGATTGCCCAAGCGGGCTTCTTGCCTGAAACATTGACGCAAATCACGAAGCCGCGTTTATCGCCCAGCAAAACATATCGAGTGCCCTGACGTTCGAATGCTTGGGCCGCAGATATCTCGGCGCGGAAGTCATGCTCCCACACAAGATCGGTTGATCTCGTGTCTTCAGTAGTTTTCAGCTCATAACAACCAAGCCAACCGTCTTTGGTAACGACAACTACCCGAGTTTCTGAAACGAACGTTAAACAAGCTGTACCCAGTCCGATAATCCCTATCGTCCAAGCGGGCTCTGGGATTTTCGCCTGATCCAATTGATAGATGTGAACGGATCCATGCCCGTGTTCGCGTGCGAACAGCGTAGCTGATGGACTTAATGCATACTGCGGACGATTGAGCATCGAATGGTGCCGACGATTTCAGGGCTGGTGTTAACGAAACCTTACGACAAAGGGGCGATGTCGAAAAGTTCCTCGGGTTATTCGTTTCCGAAAAACCGCAGCAGTTGTTTGTGTTTCTTTTGGGCATCTCGCCATCCCAGGTCGAGAAGTTCGCCTGTGTATTTGCCGTCAAACAGCAGGTAGCTCAGGAAGTCGCTTTCCCGATACCCTTGCATATCCGCGGCGTGGCGGCCAATCTGACGCATGGTGGCAGACCCCCATTCTTTGTCTTTCATCTGGCCCGCTAGGTCGATCGCCAACCCACCCAGATCGGTGGTTGGACGAATCAATAATGTGTCGACCATGCGATAGCCTTGACCTCGATATACTTCCATCACTTCGTTTAACGTCGAAATGAAGTGATCTTTGCCAAATGCCTGCTCGCCGTGGCGAAGCAACCCATTGATTCGCTCCAGCAGCGCCAAGTCGTGGTCCAGTGGGTCCAACAACAACGCATTGAGCATTTTACCCAGTACAAACGAAACCGAAGGCGGATCCGCTAAGGTTTCCAAGGGCGGATCGATGTGACTTGGAGCCGACTGCAACCCAACCACCAACACACGATCTGCGCCCAGCCGAAGCGCTGGGGCAAGAGGCGTGTTCTGCCGTAACCCACCATCAAAATACCAATGCCCGTCGATCTTCACCGACGGAAACAAAACTGGAATCGAAGCGCTAGCCAAGACCTTTTCAGGGGATAACGGACCAAGGACTGCCCTTCGACGCGGGTCTCGACTCCATGAAAGCTCGCGCTGATTGCATTCCGCAAAAACGGTTGCACGTCCCGTATGAACATCGGTACAAGTCACAGTTACCGCGTCCAATAGGTCGGCATCCATGTTTTTGCGAATCTGCTGAAATGGGATTTCGCGCGCCACCAAATTCGAAAAATAGGCCGTGTTCATCAGGGCCAGCGTCCGGCCAGGAAAAGGCTCCATGCTGCTTTCGCCCATGTCACGAAACAGCTGTCCCACCATCGTAAAAAGATTTCGTTTCGACACCTGAACCGTGTCGGCCAAACGCATGGTGCGCCAGATATACCAGAGTCGTTGCCCGGCTCGAGCCGGATCGTCTAGGTTTGCCGCTACCCAAGCGGCTAGCAGCGCACCTACACTCGTTCCACAAATGATGTCCATCCGCGGCTGGTGACCAAGGTCGTCTTTGAGTTCATCGAGGATATAGCGCAGGACACCCGCAGCATAAGCGCCCCTAGCACCACCGCCAGATAACACCACCGCTCGGCGTGCAGGAGGTTTCATCGAACACTCACCAAGTTGGTCAAACTAACGATGCCCGCGACACGACGGGCGGCGAGCTCGACATCGTCGGCTTGCGCCCCGGAGCGCACGGTTCCAGTCAAAGTGACTTGTTGATCCTTAACGCTGACCATGACGTCTGGTGCCGCGATCGACCGATCCAGCAGTCGAACCCCAACATCATAGGCAAGCTTTGAGTCGGGCAATCGGGCGATCATTACCGAACGCACCTCTTCAGACTCCGGCAGACTAAGCGCTACAAGGCCCCCAATCGGAGCAAAAAAACGACCTGACTTTGCAGTGTTCTCCTCTGCTTTGGCGCAAGCCGACCACAAGATAATTCCCACCAAAACACACAACAAACGCTTCACATGACATCCTGACAAATACTGCTTCTCAAAGGGTATGCCTCTCACCGAGTCTGAGCAAAATTTCTGACTCGCCCACCACCAGTACACTTCCTGACAGGCCTTGTGGATCTGCCCACTCGGGCAGTCGACGAATCGCCGAGGCTGCATCAAACTCTTGCACATCGAGGTTTTGTCGCAACCGGTTGGAAACATGCCACCACGCCAGCGGCCCGGTGATCAAACGTCCCAATTCGACGGCCAACCTACCAAATGTCATGCGAGCGTTCAGCTCAGAGATCGGCCGAATCAAGCTCACGCCGTCATGCTCCCCCTCAAATGCGTCCACCCCAAGCGGACCAAAATAGCCGGCTTCCTGAACACGCGACGCTGCTATTTTCGCAACCTGTACGATCTGGTCTGAAGGAGCTCCCAAGCCTAGAATATGCCCACGATGTTGACCGCGCTCATCGGCTAGCAGCATAGCTGAGCCCAAGTAACGGACCGTGTCGGCGATCTCAAACTGCAGTGACCACTCGCGGGTAATCTGAACTCGGGGCTCCACAAGCGCTGGTCCCTCGCTCAAAACCCCGAGTATGAAACCCACCTCTTGTTCGTTGGGTTGGGCGCGCAACTCGATGCGTTCACGGCCGCTAAAACCAAGAGGATGTTTAACCAACACCACGCCCTCTTTGGCCGCAGCCTGCACGTCTTCTAAACTCTGCGCCAGAAATGCGCCGGGCAGCTCCACGCCTAGCTCTGTGGCCAGCTCATGCGAAAACACTTTGGAATTCACACGGCGCATCACCTCCTCGCCGGGCCAAGGGGCGCCGGTCAGCTTCGCCACACGTTCAGTTGGTCCCCACACCAGCCAATCTCCTGAATGGGCCTCGTCACGCGGCTCGGCCTCCTGCCAGCCCTCGACCAGGCGCAGTGCGTATTTCCATCGTTCGATGTGCTGTCGGACGGCTTTGGGAGGTGTCCAAGAGGCTCCGAATCGAAGTTCGTATTCAAAATCCAGATTCGAGAGGATCGAGCGCCGAGTCATCGTGTTTCCATTGACCGCATCGGGGCAGCCTGAAATGTTGAACGTATGCATGTTTACATACGCAGTATCGGCTCCTTCTTACCACCTCGCGTGGTTTCGAACGAAGACATCGTCGCCATGACCGGCGGAACGGCGGAATGGATCGAGGAAAGAACGGGCATTCGCAACCGACACTTTGTTGATCCCGGCATGACTAATTCCATGATGGGCGAACGCGCTGCCCGAAACGCGCTAGAAGCCGCGGGGCTTGGACCGGAAGACCTCGATGTTTTGCTCTATGCGACACTTTCGCCTGACGCCGGATTCCCGGGGTCCGGGGTGTTTCTGCAGCGGCATCTAGGCCGTCCGGGTATCCCGGCGTTAGACATCCGAAATCAATGTTCGGGATTTTTGTATGGGCTTTCGATCGCGCGAGCATGGCTGGGGTCTGGAACCTATCGACGAGCGTTGCTGGTCGGCAGCGAAATTCACTCGACGGGACTGGATTTTAGCGAAGCTGGACGAACCGTCGCATCAATTTTCGGCGATGGTGCTGGTGCTGTCGTTCTGGAAGCCTCGGACGAAGCCAATGTGGGCGGACGAATCCTGGATGTGCGGCTTGGTGCCGACGGCTCAGGGGTCGAGGCTTTATGGTGTGAGCTCCCCGCCTCTGGGCTGCACCCGAATATGGACGCGTCGTACCTTGCCCAAGGCCGGCAGTTCCCGCAGATGAAGGGCCGAAGCGTGTTTCGTCATGCAGTCGAGACCTTAGAACGCGAGCTGGGCTCTTTGTTGGCTGACCACGGGCTGCAACCAGACGAAATCCTGCTGGTTCCCCATCAATCCAACAAGTTCCTGAACCTGATGGTGGCCGACCGCCTCAAAATCCCACACGAAAATATCGTGTCAACGATTGAAAACCTGGCAAACACCACCGCGGCGAGTCTGCCCATTGGATTGGATTACGCTCAGAAGCAGGGCCGAATACACGAGGGTAAACCCGTTGTACTGGCCGCCTTTGGCAGCGGTTATACTTGGGGATGTGCGTTGATTCAGTGGCCCGCGGCCTGACGCGCTTTTTCCAAAAGACCCGAAATCAGCGGCGTGGGCATAGTCTCATCGGGCGATAACGCTTCGACGCGGTATTGACTGGCCTCAAGCGCGGCCAGCCGAGTCTCGATCACAAAACGAGCATCGGCGTTACTGACGACCAAAAACGCTCGCCAAGGTTGCTCGGACGAGCGTTTATCTTCCAAGACCTCGGCCGGAACAGGTGCCGAGGAGATAATCGAAAATTCCGGCGACGGAATGGCCTTTCGAACCGCTTCGCCCTCATAGGCTGTGAAAGTATCGCCATCAAAAACGAGGGCGCGCACGACGCCGAGCTCAACGACGGACATCGTCACGAAAAACGACTGCATGCCGCGGAAGAGCACTACCCATGCGGCCATCACCGAAAGCCCCAATAAGGCCGCTTCCGCTGGCGCAGATTCCAAGACCCCAGGAGATTTCAGGAATGCAATCAGGTTGACGCCAAGTCCGCCAAGGAAACCCATCAAGACCGGTCGAGCTGCGCAGGCGCGCAATAAGGTCCCAAGGATTCCGTCCCGTGGGACGATTTTTTGCGTCCGATACGGGATGAGGATGGCATCGTCGGGAATCACGACTTCTGGATTGAACGTGCAATGCTCTCGATTTCTTCTTTACGAGCCTCGTACATCTCGGCCTCGGAAAAAACCATCATTGCGACTGCTTGCTCGGCGTCGAGACGAAGTGCGTAGCCCAAGAATTGAATCTCCTGGTCGCCATTTTCGGTCGAAAGCACGGCCGAACCCGAGCCGTAGAAACCGCCGAGGCCGTTCACGACGGTCATCTGGGATTTCTCGGTTTTGATATTCTTGATTTGAACCTGAGCCGTGATCGAGCTCATAGCCGCCTGAAAGACGCCTTCGCTCTCGGTACCGACAAGGATAATCGTCATCGTGTCGTCAGGTGACGTGGCCGAAATGGCCTCATCCGTCGACTTGATTTTCCAATCCTCTGGAACCTTGAATTTCACACCATACTTGGCCGAAACCGCCCATTGGCCGTCTTCTACTGGCGCTTGCGCTGCTGTTTGGGCGTTCTGAGCTGCGGTCTCAGTTGTTGGAGCTTCCACTTGTTCGGTGGTGGCACCCGCGCCTTCTGGAGCTGTCTTTTCGCATGCTGAAAGGACCAACGAAGCGGCGGCGATACTGATTACGAGATTTCGAGTTTTCATGGTGCCCTCGGTCAAGGTGTTAGGCCTTGTCTAACTGCTCAATTCGTGGTTTGAATAGCATTGCACGCGAGCAGTTGCGCGCCCTAGCGGCGTGCTGTTTT
>JBBKVQ010000508.1:0-4820 GCA_037968515.1 Bradymonadaceae bacterium | reverse complement strand
GTGTCGCGTACGGTGCCGTAGAGGTTGAACAGACGCGCGGTGTTCCCGACATGTGTCGCGATTCGCGGTTGGGCCTCTTGTGTCGCGGCTCCGATATGCGGGGTCGACACGATCTCTGGGATATCGGCGTAAGGGTTATGCCATTCCTCTTTGCTGCTGCCTGGCTCCTCGGGGAACACGTCGACCGAAGCAAATCGAACCTGGTCAGCCTTAACGGCGCGAATCAGGTCATCGGGCTCAAACAAAAAGCCACGCGCCAGATTGAGGAAAATACGAGGGCTATTTTCGTCACGATCTGCGCCCAGTTGCGAGAAATGTTCGTAGGTGAGCACGTTCTTGTTCGAGCGACTGCGATGGTCTTCTGCCGAAAAGTGTACCGTGACAAAATCGGACATTCGGAAGACGTCGTCGATGTTCTTGCAGGCGGTCCAACCCAAGGTGGTGCCGACTTCACGAGCAAGTTCGCGGCTATCGTAAAAGCAGACGTCCATGCCGAACGCGTCCGCCATTTGGGCGACTGCTTTGCCGATATTTCCAAGGCCCAGAATCCCAAGGCGTTTACCTTTCAATTCGTAGCGGTGGAAATTGTCTTTTCGCCAATCCGATACGCGGTTCCGCTCGACGGCATCAAAGATGCGCCGTGCCAGACAGATGAGCTCGCCGAAAACCAGCTCGACGACAGAACGTCCGTTCGAGATCGGGTCGTTCATGACCAAAACGCCTTCGGCGGCGCAGGCTTCTTTATCGACAGAATCGTCGCCAATGCAGCACAGAATTACCGCGGCGAGGTTTTCTGAAGCCTCGACAACCTCTTGATCGACGATGAAGCGCGAGCGTTTGAAAATGAGGTCGTGCTGGCCGTCGCGCAGCCGTTGAAGAATGACCTCGCGTGTTGCTGACTCGGGCAGGCGGTCTGCCTCGATTCCCTGCTGCTGAAGCGCTTCGTCAAGCAGTGGGTCGGGGTTCTCGATGATCAGCGCTTTGGTAAATCGTGGCTGAAGGTAACGAACACCGTTTTTCTTAGTCATGGCTGGAACTCCGGAACAAATTAAGCACTACTCTGCGATCGTGATCAGAACCGTGCCCACTTCAACCGCTTCGCCGGCAGAAACATTCACAGATTCGATGCGACCCGCACGATGGGCCTTGAGGTCGTTTTCCATTTTCATCGCTTCGATGATCAGGACAACTTGGCCTTCTTTGACCTCGTCACCGATCTGCGCCTTTATCGCGACGACCTTGCCTGCCATCGGGCTCAGTAATTCGGGGCCGGCGGCTTTGCTGCCACCGATTCCAGCCACGGCCATTCGTTTTTCGCGGTCGTTAAGAACCTTGATATTCTTGGTCAGGCCGCGCCATTGAACATGGATTTCGCCGTCGATTTCTCGGGCGTCCATGTCCC
The DNA here is from genome assembly GCA_037968515.1 of Bradymonadaceae bacterium. Taxonomy (GTDB): domain Bacteria; phylum Myxococcota_A; class Bradymonadia; order Bradymonadales; family Bradymonadaceae; genus JBFFMO01. The sequence continues at coordinate 3,418 of JBBKVQ010000508.1, read as the reverse complement.
ATGACTTGCCGTCGACAAGCATATGAACACGTCCAGCGACTGGGCTGAACGCGTCAACGATAAAGGATTTCCCGCCAGGTCCGACCGCTTGGTAACGTCCGTCTTCGAGCGTCTCGACGCTCCACTGGCGGTCTTCTTCGGTTCCGGGTGTGTAATAATTAGCCATTATTTACCTCAGGCGAAGGCCGCGTAATTGTTGAAAACGTCCATAATTCTTCCAAGAGTTCGATGGTCCGCTAGCACGGGTAGAAGTTGAGGATCCTCCCGATTTTTCGACCACTTCGTCTTGGCGATGGCGAGCGATTACCGCGGCCAGTTCACCTATTTCGTCGAATTCAGTCGGTTGGACTTCTTCGCGTGCAGCAAAGAGCGCAGGCACAAAATCGGTCGAGTAGGTTCCAGCGCGTAACATCTCGTTGTCTAGCATCTCAAGGTGGAACGCGACATTGGTTTTGATGCCAGAAATCACATACTCGCTCAAAGCCCGTTTCATGCGGCCAATCGCATGGTCGCGATCCTCTCCCCAGACCACGAGCTTCGCGATCATCGGGTCGTAGTGAACTGAAACAGTCGCTTCAGAGTATACACCGGTGTCTTCTCGAACCCATGGGCCGCCGGGAGGCGACAGGTAGTGCAGAAGGCCAGGTGAAGGCATGAAGTTGCTTTCGGGGTCTTCGGCATAAACACGGCATTCGATGGCGTGGCCACGTGCTTTCAGGTCGTCTTGCGTGAACGGCAGTTTTTCACCGTCCGCAATCTTGAGCTGGAGTCGCACAAGGTCGAGGCCCGAAATCATCTCGGTGATCGGGTGTTCGACCTGAAGTCGCGTGTTCATTTCAAGGAAATAGAAGTCTTGGTTTTCGTCGAGCAGGAACTCGATGGTGCCCGCACCGACGTAGTTCACAGCCTGGGCGGCAGCGATGGCCACGTCGCCCATGCGCTTGCGCGTTTCAGGCAGAAGAGTCGAGCAGGGCGCCTCTTCCGTGATTTTTTGGTGGCGCCGCTGAACCGAACAATCGCGCTCAAAGATATGAACACAATTTCCGTGGGAGTCTGCCAGCACCTGGAACTCGACGTGTTTCGGGTTGAGCACGTATTTTTCCACGTACACATCACCGTTGCCGAATGCGCTTAGGGCCTCACGACGCGCGCCTTCAAACGCTGCTACAAAGTCTTCAGCGCGGTCGACACGACGCATGCCTTTTCCGCCGCCGCCAGCCGCAGCCTTAATAAGCACTGGGAAACGCATCTCTTTGGCAACCACCAACGCGTCATCTGCGGATTCAATCGCGGATTTGGAGCCTGGCACTAACGGCACACCGGCTTTCAGCATCAGGTCGCGCGCATGGGTTTTGTTGCCCATGGCTTCGATCGCGTACGGTTTTGGACCGATGAAAACGATGCCTGCGTCTTCACACGCTTGTGAAAACGGTGCTCGTTCCGAGAGGAAACCAAAGCCAGGATGAATCGCCTGCGCGCCAGATTCTTTGGCGACGGCAATGATCTTGTCCATGCGCAGGTAGCTCTCGGCGCTGGCCGCGGGCCCCACACAATAGGCTTCGTCTGCGTAACGTACGAGAAGGGATTCGCGGTCAGGTTCCGAATAGATCGCAACCGATTTGATTCCCATTTCGCGAAGCGTTCGCATGATTCGAACTGCAATCTCGCCGCGGTTGGCAACTAGTACTTTCGTGAACATTGCGACTCCGTCGTCGTCTTGTCGAAAACGCGCGGAAAGTATCAGGGGCGGCCCCGGGTCGCAAGGCAAGAGCGCGGGGCGATGCGGGGATGTGGACCGCAGTTTCCAATCGCTCGCTACGATTTGGTTCGCGAACTGAGGTTTGTGACGTGAGCCCGCAGCTTCCAAGCTGCCGCTGCTAAGCGTGTCCAGAACCGCCTTTTCCACATCAATAATTCAATTTGAAATCCACGCCAAAACCCTGCCCAAACAACTACACTAGGCGATAATTATAAAACAATCTTGAAACTTTTTAAAGAGTTACAGCATCAGTGGTGTAGGAGGCAGCAAAAATGCCCCAGTTTTTTTGAACGTATTTGTCGGAATGAAGAACTTTAAATTTAATAATTTTAGGACCAAGGAATTGAGCATGATGAAAATTATGACCACAGAAAAAGACAATTTGATCGCCACGACCCTCGAAGGAAAAATTACCGAAGCCGATGTCGGGCATATCCGCTCGCGTATTGACGAAATCCTTAAAAACAATCGCAAGGTCGATTTCTACTTCGAAATGCATGATTTCCATGGATACGACATGAAGGGCTTTTGGGCTGACTTGAAGGTCGATAGAGCACATGTTTCCGATTACGGAAAGATGGCCTTCGTGGGCGATAAGAAATGGCAAGAGTGGGCAGCAAAAGCCACGGATCTCGCGACTGACTCCGATGTTCGATACTTCGACATCAGTGAGAAAGGCAAAGCGAAAGGCTGGATTGGATTGATGAACTAACGGCACATCAATGCCGACGTGGCTTGCACGCTTGAGTCTCCCCGGCTTGGTAATTCACCGAGCCTCGGATCTGACTCGTTTGCAGGCTGAACGTCGGCTGCTTGTCCCCAAATCCTCCATTGGGCCACTTTCCCCAATACCCCGAAGACCACCATGGATCATCGTTTTTCCTCGGAAGCGACTTTGAACAAGCGTGCCTTCGGGGCGGCGTTACCCAAGAAATCACCATACCGGTTCATTCGAACGGGGTGGACGGGATATCCGGCGTGTACACAGCCTCATGAACCCATGTTTGGAAAGCCAAAAATAGCGATTGTCCGCGTGTTGGGCTAAAGTCCGGTCGACTTCATACGCGTGGACTTCGTGACCAGATTCATCTCCGTACTTTTCGTTTTATTGACTGCCTGTCAGGGGCAACCGGTTGTGGACCATGTGCAGACCACGTCCGATGTGGCTCCAACGACTGACCAAGCCGAACCGTCAAATCCGGTAAAACTTGAACCCGAGCCCGAACCGGAACCCGTCATCGAGCTTGCGGAGAGCCCACGAATTGACCTGCTGGCGAATCGCTCGCTTTGTTACAGGTTTCAGGAAGGCCTCGTATTGTCTTTTGGTGACGACGATGTCTTGAAATACTCGAACGAGTACAGCCGGCCCTTGGGTGGCAAAGTCGAATTTGAAGGCAAAAAGGGGAGGCTGGTGTCTCGGTCTAGTGCGGCGCTTCTGTTGCCATGGCATGGCGGTGAGGGCCAGGCAACTGTGAGGCTTTTCGTGCATGGCGCGTCCAAGGGACAACGTGTTCAACTGAATATTAACGGAGAACGAGTTGGCGTAACCGAGGCCCCTATGGCTTGGGAACAGCTTGTGTTTGAAGTCCCAGCAGGGTTGCTCAAAGACGGGGATAATGAATTCCGTCTAACGATGAAGAGCGCGACCAATGGTCAGGG
>JBBKVQ010000507.1:0-8306 GCA_037968515.1 Bradymonadaceae bacterium | reverse complement strand
CGTTTCGTCCCCTTTGAGCACCGGCCACGCGCTTGGCGTCAACGAATATCCGCCGTATTGCCCGTCTTGCTGCACCAATCCTGCCTGCAAAAGCTGACGCCCGAGCGAGCGCCAGACGGCTTCGTCCAAATCTTTGCCGATGCCATGCGTCGAGATCTCATGATGCCCGTTTCGAGTGATGCGCTCGGCCTTTGAGCCACGCAGAACGTCGATGACGTGGTTCATTCCGAAGCGCTGATCGGTGCGATAAATGCACGACAAAAGCTTTTGTGCGGGCTCGGAAAGGTCGACCACATCTGGCGGAGGTTCGATGCAATTATCGCAGTGACCACAGCCGCCTTCTGCTGATTCTTCGCCGAAATATGCCAGGAGCGGTTTGCGTCGGCAGCCGTGTGCTTCTGCAAAAGCGCGCATGTGGTTCAGTTGTTGCCTAGCCACACGTTGCTCAGAATCGCTCTTTTGCGAGATATGAAATTCGATGGTGCTCAGGTCGGCGCCACCAAAAAGCAGCAGGCATTCAGCGGGCTGGCCATCGCGGCCGGCACGGCCGATTTCCTGATAAAATGATTCGATGCTCGAAGGCATGTCGTAGCGAACGACCCAACGCACATCGGGTTTATCGATGCCCATGCCAAAGGCCACCGTGGCCACGACCACGTCGAGGTCATCGCGGATGAACATATCTTGGTTTTTCTGGCGTTGGTCGGCCGACAAACCGGCGTGATACGGACGTGCCCGAATGCCCTTGGAGACCAGCTTCTTTGCGATGGCCTCTGTGGTCTTGCGGGTCGAGCAATAGATGATGCCCGACGTTCCATCGACCTGGTCCATAAACCGCGTCAGCTGGTCGTAACCGCCTTCTTTTTCTTCGGCCTTCAAAAACAGATTGGGCCTGTCGAAACTGGCCACGAATTGGGCGCTCTTAGCCAGCCCGAGCGATTGCGCGATATCTTCACGAACTCGTGGAGTCGCAGTCGCGGTCAGGGCAATACAAACCGCGTCCTCAAACGTTGAGCGTACATCTGCCAGCTGGCGATATTCGGGGCGGAAATCATGTCCCCATTGCGAGATGCAGTGCGCCTCGTCGATGGTCAGGCAGCTGACTTTGACCTTGCTTAGGAGGTCCATCGTCCGAGGCTGCATCAGGGTTTCGGGTGCCAGATACAGCATCTTCGCACGGCCGCTGGCGACCGCCTCTTGGTTGGCTGCGTATTCCTCAGTCGACAACGTGCTGTTCATCACGACCGCGTCCACACCCGCCGCGTGAAGCTGGCGAACTTGGTCCTGCATCAATGAAATCAGCGGCGAGACGACGACGGTCAATCCATCAAAGAGCAGAGCGGGAACCTGAAAACACAAAGACTTTCCGCCGCCGGTTGGCATAATGGCAAGTGTGTCATGACCCGCTAAAACACTGTCGATGACGTCTTTTTGGGTGGGGCGAAACTCGTCGTATCCAAAAACATCGCGAAGAATATTTAAGGGAGTCGGCGAGGATATTTTAGGGGAAGGACTGCTCATGCGTGCACGTTAGTTTGGATCAGATCCCAGTGCACGCGGCAACTGGACTGCGAGCGGTGAGGAGTGAGCGACGAGTCTTTCGGCAGTACTCAGCCGCTTTTAAAGATCCAAGGAAAAACGATTTCGGTCGCTTTATCTTTAGCTGGAAACTTCATCTTTGAAATCTCACCAGCAACACATTTTGAGAGTGCCGAGTCAGCAAAAGTGCTGGCTGTTTCTGTGATATCACCCACAGAACCGTCGGCTTTCACGACCCACTTGAACGTGAGTTTGCCAGCGAGGCCGGGAGCGTTAACGAGTTCATTTACGTAACAGGTCTCAATGGGGCCACTATATTTCGAAATAACTTCCCACGCATCAGGCTTCGTCAAACCCGTGAACGATGAGTTTGCCCGTGGCTGTGTGGTTGTCGTCGCGGTTGCTGAGTCACCATCAGCGGTTTCGACACCACTGTCTTCGTCCGGTGTTTTGCCAACACTGTCGTCGGTCTTGACGATCGGTTTTTCGACCGTCGTTTCCAATTCGGCGTTATTGTCCGGTGCTGTTGGTTGCGTCGAACAACTGGCCATCAGGACAAACAAAATTCCAAGGGTCCACTTCTTCATGAGTTCTCCTAGTTTCAGGAAGATTCAGGTGATTTATTTAACCGCGAAGCTAAGTTGACTTCATCGATAACACGCAAGGAGAACATCATGAAGGCATCAGACGTCGTCGGAAAGAAAGTGGTTTTGACAGGCACGTTTCAGGGATTCAAACGTGCGGAGGCCGAGGCGGCGCTAAGTGCTATCGGGGCAAAGGTATCGGGTTCGGTCTCGCCCACGACCCACATGTTATTCGCAGGCGAGGACGCTGGATCGAAGCTCGCAAAAGCGAAATCCCTCAATATTCCAATCTACGACGAGGCGATACTTGCCACTCTGATCGGCGGCGTTGAAGTCGAGGCTCCTGCGTCCGCAGTCGTTGAGCCCGTCAAGGAAACGCCTGTTTCCGTGTTTGCTGGAAAGACGGTTGTTTTGACGGGAACCTTCGTGACGATGAAGCGCTCGGAAGCCGAAAAAGTCATGAAAGAAGCTGGAGCGAGTGTTTCCGGTTCGGTGTCGAAAAAGACAGATATCTTGATTCATGGCGATAACGCTGGATCGAAGCTAACCAAGGCGCAGAGCCTTGGTGTGAAGTTGATGACCGAACTCGAGATGGTCGAAGCGCTCAAAGCTGGGGGCGCTGGAGCCGATGAGTTGCAGGGTGCTGATACGCTCTTAAAGAAGGCGGCAGCAGAAAAAGCGAAAAACGATACTGAAATGACGGCCGTTGCCGCAGAACTTCGTCTATTTGTGGCGAACCTAGAAAAACGTCCAGATATTCGGGTGAAGGTTGCGAAATTGGGCCGTAAGGCCGCCAAGGAAGACGTCGAATACGTACGCTTGTTGGCTCCTCAGTTGGGTGATTTTTACGCTGAGATGAACGGCGCACACGTCGAGTGGGAGTTTACCGAGCCGAGCGGCGGAGGTTGCCTTCGAATCCCGCCCATATCGCAGTGGACCAAATTTACAGATGACGACGATAACTGCATGGGATTTGAAGAAGACCAAGAAGCGATGCTCTTGGACGACATCACGCCAGAAGGAAACACGTGGCTGGTGCGTGACAAGGAGGGCAAGACCGGGCGGTCTTTTGACATCATTTTTGCGTCTGCCGCTGAGGGCGCCGATGGCGTATTCGCCGCGAGCTCGATTGCAGAATACATCCGCAAAGCGATGGAGAGCGGGTTTGTCCACTACTGGCCTCGCTGTTTCAGCAACGCCCGGTACGTCTCGTACGCCGAGCAGGAACAAGCGGTGACGCGATTCAAGGGGCCTGTCGTCAAGCCACTTCCGGTTAAGAAAGGCTCGCGGGTTCAGTTTGGGTTCTTCAGCGAGGCTGGCCGCGGCGAAGTCTTGACGCTTCACACGGCGCCAGATGGTTCACATACCAGCTATTCGGGCAACGATTTTGTGTTGGTCCAATTTGACGAAGGAACGGTGGGGTGGCTGCCGACGCGATTTGTGAAAGTGCTTCAGCGCGACGACGCCTACGAAATGCTTCGAGACCCCGAATACAAATTGGCGACCGCGTCCAAGTCGGACTTGTACAAGGCGCTGGATTTGTTCGCTCACGCGATTGGTCCGATGGCGCACTACTCCGGAAGCATGCCAAGCAATGCTCGCCGGGCCGCAGGTGTACTGGGCTTAAGGTCATTGGCTGATGCCACAAAATTGGTTGCAGACCTGAATGTTGCCGTCATCAAAGCGAAGTTGGACGGCGCCAAGAATTGTGAATTGGTCGACCCAGACCTCACTTTTGATGACATTGATTACGCGCGCTTCGGTCATAAATACACGGTCGAAAACGTGTTCATTGGTTTGTACGGCGGCCTACAAATCATGGCGCAACATTCGTCGATGAAGGCCGCGAAGCCCGCATCAGAATTGGTCGACTCGGATATCATCAATACGCTTCCAAAGAGCGCAGAGGCATTGGCCAAGGTCTTGAAATCCAAATCTGTGCTCAAGGCACCGACCTATTCTAAGGGTGAAAAGAAGGCCGAAATGAAGTTGCCCGTGGACGCGCCTCTGTTCAACTCGACGGGTTGCTGACCAAGTTGGACGTGACTAGATGATTCGATAAGGTGGGGTGATTCCAAAATCCCAATCGAGTCGACGATGAAACAAGCCTTGATGGCCCTTGTTCTTGCCCTTTTGCCCGTATCCGCCCAAGCCCACGGGATTTGGGGCCATATTCATGTCACGGGTTGGGCCATCGAGAACCTACCGCCTGGTGAGTTGCGCGATTTGATGGCCGACCCGGAAGTCCGAAATGCGGCTCTTTTTGGAGCCGCATTTGTCGATTCTGGCTATTGGCCGCAGGGTGGGGCGTTACAGGCGCCGGCTCGGGCGTACGGTGAACACACCCATTGGGAGCCCTTCGTCAACGACTACATCGCTTGGATGTTGGCCAACGACTCACTGCCCTACACGACGCTTGAGAGCAAGAAGAGAGCCGCATTCCTTTTGGGTGCGGCGTCTCATGGGCTTCAAGACGAGCTCTTTGATTCGCTCTTTTTGTATCAAGTCGAAAAACACGATGGGGCAGGGCAAGAGGAAGCCGATCCGGGCACCGATGGGTTCCTTGCACTAGACGGCTATATCCGCATGGTTCCTCGGGAGTATATTCCGATGGACGTGCTTTTGGGCGTTTACGCTGATGTGGACACGGCGATCACCGGCGACGTCATTGAAAGCGCCGTGGACGTGATGACGCTGTTTTACGTCAACGAAACGCGCGGTCCGGCGCTGGCTCGCGCGCAGGGCGAAATGTACGAAGCCGCCATTCCGTGGGCCCGGCAGAATTACCTGAATCCCGATATCCCCGGTTCGTTGCACTCCGAAGTTCGCCCGACGATGGCTTATATGCAGGCCGTCTGGGACAGATTGAACGATCGACCCGTGGAATCCGTCGTTTTTGCTTATCCAGAGACTCCCCGGCGGCTCTTGGGCGCGAAAGCCGGTGACCCCGATTCGTGGGTGACCTTCGTGTCTTCGATGGGGCTTCAAAATGGCTCAAGCGTGGCCACTTGGGAGGGCTCGACTTTTGCTCCCGTACTTTTCAGCACGCTTGGCTCGCGTTGGACGGGGTCTGGCTGGACCCGAATCGTTCGCCTACAGCCCACCACCGATTTGATCGCGGGTGAGAATTACGAGGCAGGCGTCACGACAGCGATTCGAATCGATGGCAGTGAATTCAAGGCCGCGACGCATGTGTTCCAAGTGGAATGCAATCCTGGCGACTTAGTGCTTTGCCCGGTGCTGACCATCGAAGACCCGGTCGTTTTGCCTGCTGAAATGGCTCAAGACGCGGGGATGGAGCCCGATGCGGGCGATATGGGTGATTCCATACAGACAGACGCTGACGTGGATTCTGGCTCGCCTGAGGCTGATATGGGGAGCTTGGACGTAGTGCAAGTCAGCGTCCCCAACCACACGGATGATGGGTGTTCGGCGATCGGTGCGACCCCTTGGTGGGGCCTCATGATTATTGGGTTATTTCTTCAACGTCGCCGAAACTTGTTGATCATTTCTAAGGTAACCCGTTGACCCCGCGGATTAAATGAACCTCGTTTGAGGAGCGATTTGGTAGTCGCTAGCTTTTTGGCTCTACGCTTCTTTTTGGGGGTTCTATGAAATTTCTAAAAATGTCCGCTTTTTTTCTATTGGTTGTTCTTGCGAGTTGCTCATCCGATGACGAAACCACGCCGCCGCTGACACCCGTCACTTGGCAGGAATTCAGCCAACGTTTGCCGATAGAGGTGTGCAAAGGCATCTACAACGGCGACTACGTCCATCCGTGGCAAGTCCGCTTATCGCGTTTCCCAGACGAAAATACATGTGTCGAGCAACTCAGCGCGGTGCAACTCGATTCTCGATGGCCCGACTACGAGGCCGCGATAGCGGCTGGTGACCTGGAATACGACTCGCAAAAGGCGGCATCTTGTCTGGAGTCCGTCTCCACAGATATCGGGAATGGCTACCTCTACTGGCAGAACGCCGGAGATTGCGCGTTGGCGATTAGGGGTTCCGGCGGCGCCTGTGTGTCGGATCTTTGGTGCAATGTCGGTGATGTCTGTTCTGAAAGCGCCTGTACGCCAGCTCGTATCGGTTTTTGTGAAGACTCACATAGGTGTAGGGCTGATGAGTGGTGTTATGGATTTCAATGTCAGCCACGCAAGGGCAGGATGACCAGTGACGAGAAGTGTACCGCGTGGACGGATAACGAGAGTCAGCAGGATATTCGCTGCAACCCTGGCCAAACCTGCGATATCACTCATCTTGACAGCGCCTTAGGGCTTTATGAAGCCAACGGTGTTTGTGCTCCCCCTCAGCCGGTGGGCGCGTATTGTGTCTGGGACTACGATTGTGATTTCCAGTCTTATTGTGACGTAGCTAGTTGCAGCACTCCGCCGTGTGCCTCGGAGTGTCGGCCCCGATTGGCGGCTGGGGCGTCGTGCGGTGACTATCAATGTGCGTCAAACCGATGCATCAACTACGTGTGTGAATAACGTCCCAAGTCGCAGCAGGCCATAGGGTTTGCGGACCCATCGCAAGTCGCGGGCGCGGCTGGCGCCATGTGTACCGGTCGCAAATCGCGGGCGCCTGGAGCCACGCGTACCTGTCGCAAATCGCGGGCGCTGGAGCCACGCGTACCGGTCGCAAATCACGGGCGCGGCTGGAGCCACGCGTACCGGTCGCAAATCACGGGCGCGGCTGGAGCCACGCGTACCCGTCGCAGTTAGAGGATTTTACTGAGGGAGGTCAGGTCTCGAACCATGTTCTTCTGGTGGGCTTCATTGGTGCCTCCGCCGATTTCCAGCAGTTTGGCGTCGCGCCAGAGTCGTTCGACTTTGTATTCGCTGACGTATCCATAGCCACCCAGCACCTGAATCGCCCGGTCGGCCACGTTTTTGGCCATGGTCGAGCAGTAGAGCTTCACGCCGTCGGAGTCGATTCGGTTTCCGGCTGATTCCAGCGCGAGGTTGGCAGCCGTGTTGTAAACGTAAGTTCGGCCGGCCATGAATTCCGCGTACGACTCGGCGATATGGCGCTGAATCTGACCAAAATTGTTCAGGGGCTTGCCAAACGACTGCCGTTCTTGGGCGTAGGTGTTCATGATTTCGATGGAACGTCGAGCGATGCCAAGGCTCATGGCAGCCAGGGTCAGGCGCTCAAGCTCAAGGTTGCGCATCATGCTGCGCATCGCGCCGCCGGGCGTGCCGACGAGGTTTGCCGCGGGAACGCGGACGTCTTCGAAAACCAATTCGGCGGTCGTTGAGGCGCGCATTCCAAGCTTGCCGTGAATCTTTTGGCCCAAGGAAAAACCCGGAGTTCCTTTTTCGACCAAGAACAACGAAACCGAACGTTCGGTGCGCTCTTCGTTCTTGGCGTAAACCAAGAATACATCGCCCAGTTCGGTGTCGCTGATGGCGCCGTTGGTGATCCACATTTTTGCGCCGTTCAGCACGTAAAAATCACCGTCTTTTTTGGCGACCGTGGTCATGCCCAGTACGTCGGTACCAGCGCCTGGTTCGCTCATGCACATGCCGCCGACCTTCGAGCCGTCACAAACGCCGGGCAGGAACTTGGCTTTTTGAGCCTCGCTGCCGTTGACCGCGAGGTTGTTCACAAAAAGCATCGCGTGGGCGAGGTACGCTAGGGTGAACCCGGGGTCGGCTGCGGCCAGTTCTTCGTGAACAATCACGGCTGCCGTCGCGTCCATTTCCGAGCCACCGTGGGCGGCAGGAGCGGTCACGCCAAGCAAGCCGAGTTGTCCGAGTTTTCGGAACAGTGGCAAGTTGAACTGCTCATTGCGGTCGAATTCTTCTGCCTGTGGGTCGACTTCTTTCTCGGCGAAGTTTCGAACCATCTCACGCAGGGTTTTATGTTCTTCGGACGGATTGAACAGGTCAGTCATTATCAGCCTCGGGGTTCCAAATTAGATGCAGCATTTGCGGCATAAGCGCACACTTAGTCAATATCTGCTGCCCTCGCAACGCGAGGATTATTGATTGGTCGGCAAACCAAGTGTGCTTCGATTCAGTTGTTTTGTAGTTGGACCAGTCGTTGTTTAAACGGTGGGTTTTGCGAGTTGGGCGCAGTAATAATCCTGTCAGCCAGCTATTTTAGAAGGCCCAATATGCTGCCAAAGTCGTCCGTCCACAAGGAAGCAGAGTCGGGGCAGGGCCGCCACTTGCCGGT
>JBBKVQ010000506.1:0-3510 GCA_037968515.1 Bradymonadaceae bacterium | reverse complement strand
ATTCACCAAAAAAATAATCAAAGGCCCAAATTAAATCAGATCTTTGCCGATCGAAGTCGTAGTGCATTTGAAATGACCGATACTGAACTGAAACTCATGGCAGCCGCAGCGATCATGGGGCTGAGTAGAATTCCGAAGAATGGATAAAGAATGCCTGCCGCAACGGGTATGCCTGCCATGTTGTAAGCAAACGCAAAAAACAGATTTTGTTTAATATTCGCCATGGTGTGGCGACTGAGTTGCCGGGCGCGTGTAATCGCCCGCAGGTCGCCCTTAATCAGGGTGACGCTAGCGCTTTCCATCGCCACGTCGGTCCCGGTTCCCATGGCGATACCCACGTGCGCCTGCGCCAGTGCTGGAGCGTCGTTCACGCCGTCGCCGGCCATGGCCACAATTCGCCCTTCCGCCTGCAACTTTTTGACGACCTCGGCTTTCTGGTCCGGCAGAACTTCGGCAGTCACATCGTCGATATTTAACTTGCGAGCCACGGCCCTAGCCGTCGTCTCGCTATCACCCGTGAGCATCACGATGCGAATACCTTCTTCGTGAAGTGCGCTAATGGCCTCCGCTGTGCTCTCTTTGATAGGGTCGGCAACACCGATGATACCGGCTATCGCCCCGTCGACAGACACAAACATCACCGTTTGCCCGTCTTCGCGTAACTCCTCAGCGGTTGCCTCGAGGTCACCCAGCTCAACGCCTAAGTCCGTCATGAGTGCACGATTGCCGAGTGCAACGCTTCGATCTCCAACCTGCCCACGAACGCCTTTGCCAGTGATCGACTCGAACTTCTCGGTGGTTGAAAGCTTCACCCCGCGGTCCTCAGCGCCAAGGACGATGGCAGCGGCGAGCGGGTGTTCACTTCCGCGCTCGAGGGTGCCGGTAAGGCGCAAGAGTTCGTCCTCGTCCATTCCAGGCGCCACCACGATACCCACGAGCTTCGGTTTGCCCTCAGTCAGTGTGCCGGTTTTATCCACGATCAAAGTATCGACTTTGCGCATCACCTCGATCGCCTCGGCATTCTTGAACAAGATCCCCATCGAGGCCGCCTTCCCCGTCGCGACCATGATCGACATGGGTGTAGCAAGCCCTAACGCACAGGGACAAGCGATGATGAGCACCGCGACGGCGTTGATGAGTGCGTAGGCCATCGCTGGCTCGGGGCCAAAGATTGACCAGACGACGAAGGTCAGCACCGATGTGAGCAGCACAGCTGGAACAAAATAGCTGGCTACAACATCTGCGAGCTTCTGGATGGGTGCACGGCTGCGCTGGGCCTCCGCGACCATCGTTACAATGCGCGATAGCAAGGTCTCGGAGCCGACTTTCTCGGCCTCGACGACCAAGCCGCCCGTGCCGTTCATCGTCGAGCCAATAACTTTATCTCCCTCGTGTTTCTCGACCGGGATCGACTCGCCAGTCACCATCGACTCATCAACCGACGAGTTACCTTCAATCACGACACCGTCGACTGGGACCTTTTCGCCTGGACGGACACGAAGCCGGTCGCCCACTTTCACGACTTCGAGCGGGACGTCCGTTTCATTGCCGTCCGCGTCAATGCGGCGTGCGGTCGTTGCTTGCATGCCCAACAGCTTCTTGATGGCCTGACTGGTTTTGCTGCGCGCGCGGAGTTCAAGCACCTGTCCGAGTAAAATCAGCGTAACGATCACGCCGGCTGCCTCGAAATAGACCTCTACTTTGCCGTCCATGCGGAATGATTCTGGGAATACGTCGGGCATCAACGCGGCGACCACGCTGTATATATACGAGACACTCACACCCAAGCCGATGAGCGTGAACATGTTGAGGCTGCGGTTTTTCACCGACTGCACGGCGCGAGTGTAGAACGGCCAGGCGGACCAAAGGACCACAGGGGTCGCGAGCGCCAACTCGAGCCATATTCTAACCTTCATCGAAAGCAGCTGTGAGATCGGCCGACCAGGCAGCATGTCTCCCATCGCGATAATCACGAGCGGAATGGTCAGCGCTGCGGCGAACCAGAATCTGCGCGACATGTCTTTCAGTTCGTGGTTTTCGTCATCCACGGTTCCGGCTTTGGGCTCGAGAGCCATGCCGCAAATCGGGCAACTGCCTGGGGCATCGCGAACGATCTCGGGATGCATCGGACAAGTCCATTCCGTTTTGGCCGCGGGTGGGCTCAAAGGCTCGAGCGCCATTCCACATTTTGGACAAGACCCCGGCTCGGATTGGCGAATCTCGGGATGCATCGGGCAGGTGTAGGTTGCGCCAGCGGGCGCGGCAGCTGTTGCGGAATCGGAGTTCAAGTATTTTTTGGGGTCCTCGACAAACTTCTTCTGACAGTTGGCCGAGCAGAAGTCATAGTCTTGACCGGCATGGACCGTATGATGTCCTGTTGGCGGCTTAACGGTCATGCCACAAACCAGATCAGTAACGCCTTTTGAGCCGTCTTGATGTTCGTCATGGTCGTGGTTTTTCATTTGGGGCATTTTCAAATCTCACTCAAAAAATTCGGACGCGAGCTGGCGGATGGTTACCAGCGTCAACCGAGTACCTGATGTAGGTGCATGGGTTATGCCACGCACAAACCAAGGTTTGCGTTAAAGAAACCGTTGTTGCTAAGGAGTTGTGGTGACCGTATTCGATACTCTGTGACTCAATCGGTTACATCCTACACACTCCGCCTATTGAAAAGAGTTGACCCACCTTCCGCCAGAGTGCTAAGGCCAGAGCCATCAATTCACCCACGACCGACCCGTTCCCAAGCAGAGCTTGAGGAATCCGTTACACGAATACGCGCGTTTTCGGACGGTCGTGGCACACGTTCAGGAATCTCATGACCGACAAGAAAATCTTCCTTTTAGCCTTCGCACTTCTTGCTGCCTGCTCCGGATCTGACGGCACCAGCGGCACCAGTGGAACTGATGGCGCTGATGGCGTGAGCGGCCTCGTCTCCGTTTCAGAAGAGGCCGCCGGCGAAAATTGTGATTCGGGCGGGCAAAAAATTGAGAGTGGAATCGACACCAACTCCAACACGCTCCTGGACGCCGAAGAAGTCACAGGGACTCAATACGTTTGTAACGGAGGCTCCGGCGAAAACGGCACCAGCGGCACCAATGGGACCGACGGAACTGACGGAACTGACGGAACTGACGGCGCTGACGGCGCTGACGGCGCCACGAGTCTCGTGGAGACCAGCGTAGAGGGCCCTGGCTTGAACTGCGCCAACGGTGGAACTCTTGTCACCTACGGCATCGACGACGACGCGAGCGGCGTTCTAGAAGCTGGCGAAATCGATGGCACCACCTATGTCTGTAACGGAACCGACGGAACCAACGGAACCGACGGCACCGACGGCACCGATGGAACCAATGGAACCAATGGAACTGACGGAACCGACGGAACCGATGGACTCACAAGTCTTGTCGCTCTAAGTGTCGAACCCGCTGGCGCAAACTGCCCATTCGCAGGAACTCGTGTTGACTCCGGTGTTGATGATGACGGCAACGGCACCCTCATTTCAGCCGA
>JBBKVQ010000505.1:0-6923 GCA_037968515.1 Bradymonadaceae bacterium | reverse complement strand
GGCTAACGGTACGAACCGAGTCGGTGTGGTGTTCCAAAATATCGTGGGAATGGTGACGTTGCGACGCGGCGGGAAGTTACCGCTCGACAAAAATATGTGGAAACTAGTGCTTCCAACGCTGCTGGGAGGCGGTGCCGGGGCAATGGTGGCCGCAGACTTAAGTCCGCAGGTCATGAGCATCGTGATTGGAGTCGCGATGGCGTTTGTGCTCGTTTTACTCGTGGTAGGGCCCTCGAATTGGGGCGAGTACGAATCCACTCGGACCCCGATATGGCTGTTTCCTGTGATGGTCGCGGTGGGGTTTTACGGGGGATTTGTGCAGGCAGGCGTAGGCGTGTTGCTGCTTGCGTCGCTGGTCGCGGGCGCCCACTACGACGCGGTGACGGCAAACGGCGTGAAGCTCGTGTTGACGCTTGCGCTGACGTTGGTGGCGTTGCCCATCTTTGCGATGAATGGTCAGGTCGATTGGGAACTTGGATTTCTGATGGCCGCTGGTCAGGGCGTAGGCGCCTATCTGGCTGCCAAATTCGCCACGAAGTCGCCCAATGCGGGCGTCTGGATCAAACGTTTGTTAATCGTCGTGATTGTGGCGACGCTGGTTAAGCTCGTCGTAACTTGGTCAGGGTGATTCGCCAAATTGCTGCAGCAAAAAGTCGTCGCTCGAAGCCGCGTCGGGCTCCGTGGCGTATTCCGTGGGAGCCGTGCCCGACAGGAAGTACTCCTCAATGCCTCCCTCGCGCGCCAACTTTCCTGATATTGGGTCGATCATCGCCGACACCACGCCCAGCGGTGGCGCCGGGAACTCTTCGATGGGCATTTTTTTAAGCGCGTCTTTCATGTAACCAAGCCAGATCGGCCCGGCGACGCGTCCACCGTATTCTTTGCTGCCCAAAGAGATATTATCGCTGTAGCCGACCCAAACACCGGTCACTAATTGCGGGGTGAATCCGATGAACCAGGCATCTTTGGCTTCGTTGGTGGTGCCGGTCTTTCCAGCGACCGGTCGTTTGATTTCAGCCAGGCTTGAGGCCGTCCCAGCACGCCTTTTGCCCTTCGAATCGGTGTAACCCTCGACCACGCTTCGCATGACGCTTGTCGCCAGCCAGGCCACGTCTTCGGGTATCGCGCGCTCAGTGCGCACGCGGAAATCTTCTCGTTCGCCCATGGCGGACGTCACCCGAGTGATGAATTGGGGCTTTGCGGCCATGCCGCCGGTGGCAAAGGTGGCGTAGGCATTGGTGATCTCAAGTGGGGTAAGCTCCGAGGAACCCATCACCATGGTGAAGTTATCAACCAGCGGACTTTCGATTCCCATTCTTCGAGCAAAATTGATGGCTTTTTCAATGCCCACCTCTTTGAGGACCCGCACGGCAATCACGTTTCGTGACGCGCCGAGGCCTTCGCGGATTCGGATCGGGCCTCTCCAGTCTCCGTCGGAGTTCTGTGGAGACCATGTTTTTCCGCCGTGCATAGGAAACACAGCGGGGCTGTCCAGAAGCACCGTGGCGGGCGTGATTTTGCGATCCTCGAGCGCGGCGGCGTATACGAATGGTTTAAACGTTGAGCCCGTTTGGCGGTGCGCCTGCGTCGCATTATCGTACTGGTTCAGCGCGAAATCGAACCCTCCGACCAGGGCAACCACAGCGCGAGTTTTGGGGTCGACCGACACCAACGCAGCCTCCGGTCCGGACTGGAAGCGCACTACCGGTGGTTCGGAATTGACGTCGATGATTTCGACTTCGACTACGTCACCACGCTTCAAGAAGTCTTCGACCTTCTTTTGATCGTAATCTTCACCAAAAATTCGAGATTTCGGAAGCAGCTGGAGTTGGGCCTTTTTATCGCCGATTTGCACCGAAATCTGGCTGCCTTTATTTTCGACCTTCACGACTAGCGCGTCGTATCGACGTCCGTTTTTAAACCCACTTTTTTTGACGGCTTTTTCTGATTTATTTAGGAACGCGTCGAATTCTTTTTCTTTGAGGGTTTTTTTCGCCCGGTACAGTTTCTGACGGTCGTCGTAAGTTCTTAGCCCCTCGCGTAGCGCCCTGTTGGCCGCAACCTGCCTAGTCACGTTCAAAGTGGTCTCTACTCGAAGGCCGCCGCCTTGGACCTTTTCATCGCCGTATTTTGCGACGAGTTCACGGTGAACATATTCCACAAAATGAGGCGCTATTTCTAAATAAGGATCGGTTTTACTTCGGTCAGCTAGCTTCAGTTTAACCTCGCTTGCAGCATGAAATTCGGCTTCCGAAATAAACCCTTTATCCCGAAGTTGTTTCAGCACATAGACTCGCCGTTTCATCGCTTTTTCTGGATGACGGAATGGCGTCAAACCTTCCGGGGACTGGGTGAGCCCGGCGAGCAGCGCACCCTCGGGGATATCCAATTCCGAGACGTGTTTTCCGAAATATAGCCGGGAGGCTTCCTCGACTCCGTTGACCCCGTGCCCCAGATAAATCGTGTTTAGATACAAATAGAGGATGTCATTTTTGCTCAGGTTTTTTTCGAGTTCCCGCGCAAGAATGATCTCTTTGACCTTTCTGGACAGGCTCTTTTCTGGCGACAAAATCAGGTTTTTGACCACCTGTTGAGTGATGGTCGATGTGCCTTTGACTCCCACATCGTATCGAACCGCGTAATAAAATGCCCGAACCATGCCCAGATAGTCGATGCCTTCGTGGATCATGAAGTCGGCGTCTTCCGCGGCCATGAACGCTTCTTTGACGTGTTTGGGGATCTTGTCTTCGGCCACCACCGTACGTTTGCTTCCGGGCGTGAAAAACTCGCCAATCACATGGCCATCTTCGGAGTAGATGCGTGACATCTGCGGTGGGGCGAAGTCGTCGCGCTCCAGAATTTCTGGCAGGTCTCTTCCGAAATACCAAAAAATCCCAGCGAGCCCGACCACGGCGCAAATCACGCCAATAATCGAGGCAATGACGGTCCATTTAAGAAGTTTTTTCATGCGTTACGTGACGTGTTTGGTGCAGATCGCAGCGGTGACCCCGCCAACAACCGTTGGATCGGCTCAGGACATTCCACGTAAGCGCCCCTCGCCGCAAGATTCAAATGTATCGGGTGGTCAAAACTAGGCAGGGACGGGCACTTTGCTGGCGATGTCTTCCATCGTTGCTTCAGACGTAGCGCGGTCGTCTGCCATGGCTCCCGTGAGGCTCAAGCGATGGGAAAGGCAGGGGACGATGAGTTTTCGAGCATCATCCGAGATCACGAACTCCCGGCCATTCATCATGGCCCGGGCTCGACAGGCCTGACCAAGCGCCAGCACTCCCCGGGTCGAGACGCCCATATGAATCCTCGGGTCTCGTCGGGTCGCGGTCACCACGTCCAAAATATATGCGGCGACCTCGGGCCCAAGATGAACCGAATCTACTTTCTGTTGCAGACGCTTGAATGCCTCGGGATCGCTGACGGCCGTCAAATAATCAACGGGTTGGCTCGAGCCGCGATCAGTCAGCAACGAGAGTTCCACCTGACGAATCGGATGTCCTACGGAAAGCCGCATCAAGAACCGGTCGAGCTGACTTTCTGGCAGCGGGTACGTGCCGTGGTGCTCCAGCGGGTTTTGAGTGGCAATCACAAGGAATGGGTCGGGTAGGGCGTGAGTCTTATCGTCGACGCTGACACGCCTTTCGCTCATCGCCTCAAGCAACGCAGACTGGGTTCTTGGCGTAGTCCGATTGATCTCGTCTGCCAGCACTACATTCGAAAAGATCGGTCCGGGTCGGAACGAAAACTCCGCGGTATCAGCCAACCAAACCGAAACCCCCAGAATATCCGCTGGCAAGAGGTCCGACGTAAACTGAAGCCGCTTGAAATCGAGTCCAAGCGCCCTGGATAGGGCGAGCGCCAGTGTGGTTTTGCCAACGCCTGGGACGTCTTCAAGCAGCACGTGGCCGTTGGCCAAAAGAGCAGTAAGTGTCAGCTCGACGATTTCTCGTTTTCCGCGAAATACCGTCTCTACGTGATCGACGATTTTGGTCAGTTCGGCCTGTTCCGACATTTATTGCCTGCCTGTTTTTGCGTGTTCTGAGATGATTTTGGCCAGCCGTGCGGCGGCTTCGACCAGGTCGTGTTGTTTTTGTTGGGCGCCGAATCGAGCCGCCAGATACTTCGACTTGAAGGCCGCTAGTTGTGCGGTGTTGTCGGGCATCCACTGAGCAATTCTGTCCAAGAAGTGGTCGGGGCCTTCGTCCATCGCCCGTTCGATTCCGGCGTTTTTTGCGGCCCGTTCGACGATGAACCATGCCTTATCGAGAGGACTAACTGCAGGTCGACGAACCCACGCAAACCCCGCGCCAATCCATACGTTTACGGCGGAAGCGAAGCTCGCGCTCATGCTAAACAGAGCCCATCCGGTTGCTCCTCCAGCCATCGACAGCAGAATGACGCCCAGAGCGTGCCAGCGGACGTCTCGTCGACTTTTGCCCATTGTGGAGCCGAACATCCATCCCAAGACCAACGAGGCCAACGCTAGCGCCCAAGGGCCCCATGTTAGGGGTTCTGGGGTAGAGTCGTCATCTGGTTTGGTTTCCTTGGAAACACTTGGCGAGTTGAAAGAGGTGGCCAGTCGCCGGAAGACATCGATTTGCGAATTCAGGTCGTATTCGATGATCCATTTGGTCCAAAACAAAGTCAGCGCGTCGTAGTATTGGCGCGCAGTATCGAGCCCGGATGCCATTGGGTCGATCAATGATGCGGGTGTGGGGTCGAGCATCACCCACCCGCGCTTGGTGTCGAAATACTCGACCCAAGTGTGGGCGTCGCCCTGCCGAACAGCCAAAAAGTTTCCGACGGAATTCCAAGATCCACCCAAGAAACCATTCACGATTCGAGCCGGAATTCCCCGTTCCCTGAGCAAAAGCGTCGCGCTTGTCGCGAAGTATTCGCAGTGTCCTCGCCGAGTTTCAAACAGGAACGATTCAACCGGGCTGGTGCCTACTTCGGGCAGGTCGGTTGTGTAAGTGTAGTTCTGCTGAAGGTGTTCTTTGATGCCGTCCGCAATCGCTTTGGGATCCTCGGCGCCCGGCGCGATCGAATCAGCAAAGGGTTTGAAACGGTTCGAAAAATCAGGCATTTGCAAAAACGCCCGTGGCGGAGCGTCGACCTGCATCGAGCCGGGGATTTCCCAAGCCCAAAGCTGATAGATCAAGCCCACCTGGTCAGCCACTGTGTGGTGCAGGTCTCCGTATTCGTCGCTTTTGACCCATCCGGAACGTGGGCCAAATGGAACCGATACGGTATCGGACCCCAATCGGATCGAATCGGAAGTCCACAAAGTCGGCACTAAGGTGGTTCCTAACGGCTCCAGATACACCTGAAGGTGTGACTCTGCGCCGCTGCCCGAGTAGACCTTTGCCATACTCTGGCGGGCTTGCCGGGTTGAGAGCCCAATGACTTTTCGTCTGTCGTCACGCTCGACAGTGGGCAATGTGTTTTTGTTCGAGCTCAGTGTTCTGGACCAAGAATGGCCATCGTAGTTATCGAACGACATCATGCGCCAATGCATGTTTGCCGTTTCGGTTGGACGTTGGTCGAACTCGACCCGAATCACCACTGCCGGATTGTCCCGAATTACTCCGTGGTTGCCCAGTTCCACGGATTCCGAGAACCCCGTCATTTGAAGGGCATCGCGTGTTTTTGGGGCAAAAAAACCAAGCCCGATACGCGGAAACGCAAAAAACACGATTAGGCTCGCGCCCAGCACCACCGCGCTCATCCCGGTCAGGACCATGGCATACGAACGATTCAACGTCGGAATGCCGCGGAAGCTAATTTTTGGCCGTTGCCGGACCTCGTTTCGCAGATGAAACACTGCAAGTGCAAAGGTTCCAGCAAGCACATACGCAGAAAACGCCACGCCAAAAACAAGTTGATCGGTAAGTGTTGTGGCGGCCGCAAGCGTGATGAGGCTCAGCACAAAAACCTGCAATTCGTCGCGGACTGACCACCTGCCAAAAAGCTTCACGATCGTCAAAATAAGCAGAAGTTGCACAACTGTGTCGAGCATCGCTGTGTCGGTAAACATCACGCGCAAGGCGCCCAGACCGACGAACGACAAAACGACCACATTCCAAGCACGCTCGGGAATCTGACGTCCCACGCCGGCTCTATGAGTGAACCAAGACGCCACTAGGGCTGCAAAAAACAAAATGGCCCCGACCACCGGAAGCACTGTTGAGCCCACCAAAGGCAACACGGGCAGCAGGACGATGAGGTAAAGGCTCCATTCATGAACCACTTCGAGTCGGTCAGCCTGCATGGAGATCTCCAAAGCTCAACACGACATCTGTGGTGTGAACACCAAACAGTGCGCGGGCAGGGCCAGCGACAATGCGACCGACCTTGGGTGATGGGTCGCCCAGCCGTGCCACGCCGTCCTGCAAGGTGACCGCCGCCAGAACAGACAAAACCCGGTCTCTTGAACGGTCTTCGCCAAGGTCAACAATTTGGTCGCCGCACACGATTCTAACGGCATGTCCGGTATGAAACAGCTGCTCGATTAGGCCCGCTAAACGTTCAATGCCGTCTTCGAACTGCAGACCCTCGCTTTTAAGGGGTTTTGGCACATGGTGCAAAAGCACGACCTCGAGGGCTTGGTGAACCTGGCGCTCGGTTTCTCGGACCACAGGTTTCCCTCGTCTGGCCGCGGCCTTCCAGTGGATTCGTCGCGCGTCCTCGCCGTCTCTGAAATCTTTTAGGCCAAAAAACTCGTCGCCTTGGCCGACCTTGTTAGAGCTTGAGTCCCCAAACTGACCATAGATTTGTGCCTGCCAGGCGGGATCGTCTTTGGCTCTAGGGAACACCACGAGGTCCAACCCGCCTGCCAGATGTCTGGATTTTTCGAAGAGTCCGAATGGAAACCTTGTGACGACACTGAAATCCCATAATCGATAGATTCC
>JBBKVQ010000504.1:0-5667 GCA_037968515.1 Bradymonadaceae bacterium | reverse complement strand
CTCGCTGCACGCCCTTATAATCCGCGCGTCCTCAAACCCATGGCACAGCACATGAATCGTTACTTCGGTTTGCACACGCTCGAAGGCGAATGGCACGCACTATTGCCTCGCTACGTATTACTTTCCGAGCGAGTCGCTGGACGACGCGTTCTCGACATCGGATGTGGCACGGGCATTGGCTCTTCGCTGCTTCTCGAGATGGGCGCGGAGATGGTCGACGCGATCGACCATCGGCCGGCCGTGCTTGAGTTGGGGCGACTAAAACACGCCAAACCGGGTCTCGATTTCCACGTCATGTTCTGGGAGGAACTGGATTTTCCGGACGGGACGTTCGATGTCGTCGTTTGTCTGGACCCAGCTTCCCCGGTTACTGACCCGAGCCTTCTGCAGGAAGTTCAACGCGTCTTGAAACCGGGCGGCGAGTACGTCTGCGCTTTGGAGCGCTCGACGCTGCCTGGCATCGAGTCAGTGTTACCCCGGTACGGCTACGCCGAAAGCGGCGAGAAAATCGACCTGTTCCGCACCAGCGCTCGCGTGCCTCAGATTGGGGAACTTCAAGAGCAATTCAAGCATGTGCAATCCGTAACGCAGCGACCGATGCTGACTTTCATGTTTGATCAAGACACCGAGCCGGGAGAAGTGGTTCGCAAGATCGACAACGACGAAAACAGCGGGGCTTGGATCCAGGCGGCCCCCAACGCGGATTCCGGACGCTGGGTGCCTTCTGACCATCGCCTGTGTACCAATGAGGCTGACACTGGTGCAGTGGCGATTTTCTTTTGCTCACAAGAACAATGCCCCCCTCCTCCGCTTTCGGAGGTTCATCTGCCTTATTACAGCCTTGTCGAGCGACTGGGTCAGGTCATTAATGACCTGCAAACAGCTCCGATGCGTGAAATGGGCGACGACGAATCCATTTTTGACGAGCTCGTCGAGCCAAGTGATGAACGCGAGCGACAACCAACCAACGAATTCCGGGCCGTGTCTTGGGACGACCAGCCTACGAGCATTCGAGCGCGACCTGATTTTTCGGAGATGATGGCTGCACCCACGCAACCGCCCCCCGTCGTTCAATTCAGCGCGGATAATGAAGTCAACGAGCGCGACCAATACATCGAACATTTGGTGAAACGAATTCACGAATGGGAACAACGCTATTTTGAAATGGCGCAAAGCGTCGAAGCGGTCGCGACCCCGGGAAATGAACGTGTCGACGCCCTGGAGGCCGAGCTTCATAACCTCAGAGCTCAACAGGCGGTGCTGTTCGAGGCAGTTCACCGTCAAGATGATCAGGACACCGGAGAACACGAACGGCTCAAGGCGAAAGAATTGGACCAGGAACCTGAGGTAACGGCACCAAGTGAGCCCGCGGAGGACGAATGATTCGTTCCTGCCTGGTGCTGGCGGCGTTCATGTTTGGTGGAGTATCGCAGGGGTTTGCGGCTGGCTTTGAGATCCCAGAAAACACCACAAAGGCGGTTGCGCGTGGTGGCACCGGGGCGGCTTCAAAGTCTGACCCCAGCGCGATCTACTTCAACCCGGCGCTGTTGAGTCGTGCGAAGGGCCTGCAAATCTTGCTCGACGTAAACCTGGTCGACATGGCGGTGGATTTTCAGAGGGACCCGCTAGTTGTGGGGTCCACCACTCGCGAGTTCGACCCGGCGTCGAACAGCGGCGGGTTTTTCCCTGCGCCCTTTCTGGCAGTTAGCTACGACTTTGGAATCGACGGTTTTGGAGCGGGCGTCGGTGTTTTCGGCCCCAGCGCTTATGGAAAGCGTTGCTTGGGCGATCCCGATGACGATTGCGGCGATCAGGACCGGAACAGTGCCCGTTTGATGATGCTGGAATCGGACATCGTCCAAGTCTATTTCACGGCGGGGGCATCCTACGAATTTCAGCTCGGAACATCGGGTTCGCTGGCCATTGGCGCAGCCGCGGCTCTGGCGTGGCAACGGACAAATTTCACGGTGGTGGTCGATGAACTACTGGTCAGCCCACCGTTCAATGAAGATCCAGAAAATCAGGCCCCTCTTAAAGCGACCGACCTGCAAGATTTTCAGCCCACTGCCTTCATTGGTTTAGCGTATTTTAACGGTCCTTTCACCTTCGGTCTTTCTTACCGCCCCCCGCTTGCTTGGAGTGCCGAAGGCAAGATGGACCTCGAACTTCCGGACTCCTTGAAGGATCTCGCGGAGCTCAAAGGTGACGGGCTAGTGTTCGAAACCAATATGGCTGGGTCACTGCGCGCCGGAGTTGATTATGCTCATGGAACACATCCCGGCGTGGAGGGAGCGCCTCTGTTTGATGTCGAATTCAACTTCGTTTGGGAAGACTGGTCACGCGTCGACTTTTTCAAGATCAAACCGAAAGCCAGCCTGAGCATCGGCGAATCGGCGCAGCCACTTTTCGACGTTTATCAGCCCAAACACTGGGATGACACGTTCAGTTTTCGCCTAGGCGGATCCGTCGGCCTATTCCCGTGGCTAACCGGTCATCTCGGCGGCAGTTACGAGACCGCAGCTCAGGATGATTCGGCCACGAATGTTGACTTCGTCTCTTGGGATCGATTCACCGGCGGTGGTGGTGCCACGGTTCATGCGACCAAGTGGCTTGATGTCGATCTAGGCTACTCCTACACCTATTCAGCCGACCGCACAGTGACCGATGGCGGAGTGTACCAGCAGATACCGATGAGCGGATGTGTGGGTCCCGATTTCAATGCAGATGCTTGTGCCGTTCCTGGTAAACCACCCGGAAACCCTCAGAATAACGGCACTTGGTCATCCTCGTTCCAGATCATCAGCATCGGTACGACGTTCAAGTTCGACCCGTAGGTCCAATATTATCGTCGGGGGTAACGCACGGAACGCAGATTCTAACGCGCGTTCCCTTGCGCCGGGCAGACGAGAAGTTCCAATAGCCGCCGGTTGCCTTCAGAACTTCGGCGGCCGCCGAAAGGCCCAGCCCCATATGACCCCGTTTGGTCGAGTAAAATGGATCTTGTGCTCGGTCCATTTCGTACTGGGTCATGCCGCGCCCAAGGTCTTGGACTTCGATGCACACTTTATTGGCCGGCAGACGCGTCGCCACGACGTGAACCCAACCGTCCTTGGGACGCGCGTCAATGGCGTTTTCAAGCACCGGAAGCACCACGTGTTCAATCACCGCCGACGAGACAAACAGATCTCTGGTCACATCAAAAAGCTGACATGCCACGGACGCTCGCTCGTTTGAACAGCTCGAAAGCACCGAGGTCAAATCCACCACACGAAACGGAATCTCCAAGTCGATGGAGTGACGTGCTTGAATGGCGTCGTCCATTTCTCGAACACGCTGGGCAAGCTCATAGGCAACGTCGCGGTATTTCTCGAGTGCCTCGACGGCGAGGTCGGGCCGGTCTAAGGCGACGTCTGCAAGCACCGTGAGGTTCGAGACAGCTGGGCGAAGTCGACGCGCGATCAGTTCCCTGACGTCGTCCGAGAGCGCTCTGCGCGTCCGTTGCGCCCGCCACTGGAAACTCTCGACCACCGACGTATCGTCCACCAAAAAGAAGGTAGCCAACTCTGCGTCACGTTGGGTGAGATCCCAATATCGCAGGAATTTCGGACGCCCAGTGTCTTGCGAAAGTTCGACGTGAAACTCCATGCGCCCCACCCCGCTCGCAACAACACGCCGCAACGTCAGATGTGGAGTGCGATCGGGCGCGAAGAGCGCAAAAACCGATTCAACGTTTCCCTCGCCGAACCATTCCGTCAAGAATGACGGCGCTTCGAGGATGGTCCCGTCGGCGCCTACAATGAGGAGGCCTCCAGGATGATTTTGTGAATTGGTGCCCACGGAGATCCGATATTCAGCTAGAGAAGAGGTCACGAATCTCGTTACGCATGGCGTCACGGTGTTTACGCATGACCGCCTGCGTAAATCCAAGCGTCGTCCCCGATTTGGTGACGACGTGCCAGAAGAAACTATCGTCCAATGGGACGGATAAAAACACATGGTTGTCGCCCATGATCACGATGCCCTCGGCAGTCTGCGTGGATGAGCCGACTTCGTTCAGGGCCCGAGCCGTGGCGCGATATACGTTACTATGGAACGCATCTGCTGCGGCGCTGTCATCGGTGTCGACATCACTAATACACGCAAGCTGAAGCCCGTTTTCGAACCCCACCACACTGGACGAGATGAAACCCGGCAATTCGGCGCGGATGACGTTAAGCACATCAAAAACGCTCATGTAGCCTCCAAGTTTTGGCGCAAGCTCTTCTGAAACCTTCGCATCATGACCAGCGCAACACCTAGGCTCGTTGCCCGTTCGACAATCGCGACGTGGATATAAGGGGTTCCGTCGAGTTTTCGGAACAGCGCAAATTGGTCTTTAAGAGCAAGCTGCAGCTCGTTGAACTCATCTTGGGCACTGAGGACCTTCACGGTCCGTTGAGCTGCCGCAACCACATCGGCAAAAAAGACCGCAATGGCGTCCGCATCCCAATTTGAACGTTGCACCGTGACGGAATTTAGCGCGATCGCTTCGCTTGGCGACAAGATCCCCGTGATCACCAAGCCGGGGCAATCTTTCGCGAAATCTTCCAGAGATCTCTGGAAAGCGTCGGGGCTTAGTTTGTCGACGAGTTCGGCGAGGCCTTCGGGCTCAGCCGGTACTGAGTTTATTATAGGAGGTGTTGACGATACTGTAGGCGCG
Source organism: Bradymonadaceae bacterium (assembly GCA_037968515.1). Taxonomy (GTDB): domain Bacteria; phylum Myxococcota_A; class Bradymonadia; order Bradymonadales; family Bradymonadaceae; genus JBFFMO01. Next base: position 968 of record JBBKVQ010000504.1, on the reverse strand, counting down.
GGAACGAGCGCTGGCGGGTCGAAAGCCGACAGGTTGTGCACCGGGGTCGGGATCGGGCTTGTTGAGGCCATTGGGGCCTTTCTAACTTCCGTATGCGAGTGAGCGCGGAACGGTGTACGAAACTCGACTTCCGACTCCTCGGTCTCTGCGAATACAGTTGGGCCTTGATGAGGGGGCGACGAAATCCGAGTCGTTGACGCGAAATTTGCCTCGGATTGTTCATTTTCGAGCGTTGACTCCCCGACGTGGAAGGGCGCGGAAGCAACCACGGCATCCGGGCTGAACGAATCGGTAGCCGCGCCGGTCTCAATCTCAGCGAGCTCCTCTTCCGAGAAAAAAGGAAAGGAAGTCTCCTGACTCAAATCGGTGGCTGCCTCGACGATCTTGTCGACGACGGCGGCAGAAATGCCCATCCCGGTATCGGTGTTGTCGTCGGTCCCATCATCATCAGGTGCCAGGTGACTCTCGTCTGCGCGTTTCACGCCCTCAAACAACAGATCCTGCCAGCTCATGGTCACGGTGCGCTGATCGACCTGAAAATCCGACTGCATGAAAATGTCGCCCTGCTTCAGCGCGAGCATCTTGAAAACGGCTTCGTCTCCCACAACCTCGTCAAACTCGGAATGCAGAATATCTCCCTTCTCGAAAACAATCTTTCCGCGATGGTCGCGATATTTCAGATGGAGCAAAGCGGTTCGTTTGGCCAAACACAACATCTGAATGATGTCGGTCAGTTCAAGGTCCGACAGCACCCCTTGAAATCCTTGTTTCTCGTCGAGAAGCTCAAGAATCGCATCCCTCAACTCACTCACGTTGAAAGGCTTTTCGATGTAATGCGTGATGCCGATGCGGTCGGCAAAATTCTGGATCCTCGCCGTTCCAAATGCGGTCATAATGATGACCCGCGATTCGGGCGAGATTTCTTTGGCTCTCAAGATCAGTTGAAAGCCATCGACGCGTCCGGGCAT
>JBBKVQ010000503.1:0-2999 GCA_037968515.1 Bradymonadaceae bacterium | reverse complement strand
TAGTGTGGCCACGCCCTGCGCAACGCTGTATTCGACATCAGACATAGAACCTCCATTAAGTTAGTGGATACTAACTTAATGTTTCTCGGTCAACACAGGCATCGCTGTGGTTGACCGCTCGAACAGTGAGGGTAGATTGTGGCCCTCGGAGCCTGCCCATGACGTTTTTACGAATTCTGCTGTTAATGACCCTTTCCTTGGCCGCGTGCCGAAGCGATGAAGAACGCGCTAGGGAAGTGATCATGAACTTCGTGGAGTCGCAGGAAACCTTGCATGCGCCAGTGCGCGCCTACACATTTCTTGCCACGACCGATCAAGAATCCGTCCCCGTTGACGCCTACTCAAAGGCGTTTCCTCCAACAAAAAACTACGAAGGCGGAGTGGTGTCGATCGTCAGCGTCAAGCCGGCAGGCAGTGGTTTCGACGTGAGAGTGCGGGTGGAAAACGCCGCAAAAGACGCATTGGTAGAGCACCAATATCTCGTGATTCGTGAGCCCGACCGATTTCGCGTCAAACTCGGCCTCCCTGAGCGCAAGACCATTCTTGAACAGGTCGAACGGCTTCAGAACGAAACCGATTTGGACGAGGCCCGCAGCCAATTGGACGAACTGATGAGTCGCGCACCGACGTACAGTCGACCTCAGCCGATTCTGGAAGCGCTTGAACGCTTTGATGTGCAACTGCAAGAAAAAGAACGGGTTGCTACACTGCAAAAGAATGTCGACAAGTTGAGGGCCCTGAATGGTGAAGAGCTTCGTCATGCGCTCGTCGAAATCAAACCAAGTATCCGAAGTACGGATGAGGCGATCCGCCGGCAATGGGAAGAGCTACATTCGCTGTGGAAGATCGCCCAGTCCGCAACCTATTTGCAGGCGTTAGAGCCGCCGCGCTTTAAAGTCCGTCGCATCACCCGCGACGGAAACCTTCAGCGCGAAGCCCTTGTTTGGATCACAAATAACACCGGCGTGCTCCTGTCCGAGCTTGAAGTCGAGATTACCTACCTGAACGAGACCGACGGCGAACCGATGAGCGCAGTTAAACATCAGACGCTGAAGGACTCGCAGTTTGCTCCGGACGAAGAGCGTGAGTTCGTGTTCTCGCTGGATCCCGGACCCGAAGGTTGGAAGGGGCGCATCATCTCAGTTGTTGTGACGTCGTTAAATTTTGTGGAGAAGTCATGAGTGAGCCCGTTTGGTACCGTCTTGAAATCCTTGTTGATGGCACAACTGCCGAAGACGTAACCGGTTACCTCTGGGATTTCGGAGCCGGCGGAGTCGAGGTTCAAGACGAAACGACTTTCATGGAGAAGGGTGCCATGGCGCCCGTACCAGACGGCAAAGCACGTTTAGTGGCGTTTTTTGAGGGCGACGACGACGGTCCAGCAACTCCGTCACTTCGTGATGACGTCGCTAGTTATGGCGACATCGTATCGTTGGAGCGGTTCGACGACCGCTCCTGGGAAACCGCATGGAAGGATTGGTTCAAGCCGCTGCTCATGTCACCGCGCATCGTTGTGGGCCCGCCCTGGGAAACTCTCGTGATTCCTGAGGGTGGCGTCGAGGTCATTATCGAGCCCGGCATGGCTTTCGGGACGGGTACTCACGAAACCACGCAATTGTGCTCGGTCGAGGTCGACCGCCTTTTGCTCGAGCGACCCAAAGCTTCTGTGTTCGACATCGGCTGCGGGAGCGCCATTCTGGCGATCGCTGCGGCAAAGCTTGGCGCTTCGCCGGTTGCGGGAATGGATAACGATCCAGTGGCCATCGACGTGGCTCGCGTGAATTTGACCGTGAACTCCACGCCTGACATCGAACTCGACACTCGGCCGCTCAACGAATGGGGCACCTTCGATATCGTGATCGCCAATATTCTGGCCCCCACGCTCATCGAGTTACGCGAAGACCTGCTCGCTCGAATCAATCCGAATGGATTCCTTGTTCTGAGTGGCGTGACCACTGCACAGGTCGAGGGCTTTTTGCCCAACTTCGATCGCGCCCCGCTTCAACACATCCATACGACGACCCGCGGAGACTGGGCATGCATGGTACTTCGGATCGTGTGAGCCGCCGGCTTCCAGTCGAAGCAGGAACAATTACGACCGGCTTGGTGCCCCTGACTTCAGAGACGCGACATTACGCGTCTCAGGTGCTGCGTATTGCCTACGGCACTGAGATCGAAGTTTTCGACGGACAAGGCATGACGGGGCGTGGAGTTCTGACCGCCGATGGGGTTGAAGTCGCGACGACCACCCACCATGCGATGGCGGCCCCACACATCACGCTGTATCAGGCCATTCCGAAAGGCGACCGGTGGGATTTAGTTTTGGAAAAGGCTACGGAATTGGGCGTGGACACGATCGTGCCGCTGTTGACTCAATGGAGCGTGGTAAATATTCCGAACTCAAAAGCCGGACCAAAAGTCGACCGGTGGCAGAAGATCGTTCAATCGGCCGCTCGCCAATCCGAACGTGTTTATACGCCGGTCGTCAATGCTCAGACCAGCTTGGCAGACGCGCTGAAACACGCGCAGGAAGAAACTCACTGGCTCGCTGATGCCGATGGCGTCGCAGCGACAGCGCCGGTTGGAAAAAGTCTGGGCATTTGGGTGGGTCCCGAAGCCGGATTTTCGATACAGGAAGTCGAGTTACTCGCCGGTGCCACACGTGTATCGCTCGGGCGCAATATTCTGCGCTCTGAAACTGCCGGAATCTTCGCTGTCGGGATCGCACGGCTGGCCTCGCAAGACGCACTATGAGTCGAATCGCGCCATTTTGGGCCCGAGCCTGCGGTGTTCTGATTCAGGGTGTCATGGTGGCTGGATTGGTCGGCATTCTAATCAGCGTTGGTGTTCTGCCCTCGCGCGTTTTTGCCGTGGAACCTGGATGGTTTTGGACCGATTGGTTGATTCTTTTGTGGCTTGATTCCCCGGGTGACCTTGCGGTCCCGGTCGTGGCGTTTTGTACCCTATCCACGTTGCTCAATCTGGTTTTCGAGCGTTTC
>JBBKVQ010000502.1:0-32326 GCA_037968515.1 Bradymonadaceae bacterium | reverse complement strand
CCATAGGGCCTGCGAACCAAGCGCATGATCACAGGAATCACATGCAGGCCATAGGGCCTGCGGACCAATCTCAGGAATCGCATGCAGGCCATAGGGCCTGCGTACCAAGCGCATGATCTCAGGAATCGCATGCAGGCCATAGGGCCTGCGCACCAAGCGCATGATCTCGGGAATCACATGCAGGCCATGGGGCATGCGGACCAATCACAGGAATCACATGCAGGCCATAGGGCCTGCGGACCAATCTCAGGAATCGCATGCAGGCCATAGGGCCTGCGAACCAGACGCACAAATTTTGGGTACTATTGCCCCCGCTGTGGCAAGCAGAGTTGCCAATTCGGCGGACAAATCACGACTCCAAGATCAGGGAATCAAGACCAGCTTTCCGATCGTCTTCCCAGATTCAATATCCGCGTGAGCTCTCGCGACTTCCGCCAACGGATACTCGGTGACGGTCGGCGCGACGATCGATCCATCTGCGACCCATTTTTCTAGATCCGCGATGAAAAGCTCGAGCAGGTCTGTGCGGTCAAACAGAAAGCTCAAGTTAAACGCTAAAATTGATTTCGAATCGTTAGTCAGATCAAGTGGATTAAATCGTGGAGTTTTGAGCCAGCCCAACGCGAGTTTGGGCCATTTCACCTTGCCGCCCTCTTTGGGCATCATGGTCGCAAACCCATAGACGACGAGTTTGCCCGCATTGCGCAGGTGTTTGTAGCTTTGACCCAAGGTCTCTACGCCGTTGGCGTCGCAAACGACATCATAACCCTGTGGTGCAAAACGCTTTGCTTCAGCCCAGAGGTCCTGTTTTGATTTATCGATCACCAGATCACAGCCCAGGGCCGTGGCGGCGTCCACCTTATGGCTTCCTCCAACCACCCCGACCACCTCGCAGCCCAGGATCTTAGACAATTGCACCAACGATGAACCCACTCCGCCTGCAGCCGAATGGATCAATATTTTGGCGCCTGGACGCGGGTGCGCCAGCTCCAACAGAGCAAACCACGCGGTCATCAGAACGGCCGGCATGGCCGCTGCTTCCGAGAAGCTCAAGCCCTTTGGTTTTTTGTAAACATATCTGCGTCCGGTCACCACGTGCGAGGCGTAGCCGTTGAACAAAGTTAGGCCAACCACCTCGTCCCCCACAGCCAAGTCCGTGACGTTTTTTCCGACCTCCATGATCCGACCGGAAACCTCGAAGCCCGGGGTGATAGGCCAGCCTATGAGCTCGATTCCAGAGCGATACAGCCCCATCCTAACTATGACATCGGCGTAGTTCACACCAGTGGCCATAACCTCGATCAAGACATCGTCTGGTCCGGGTTTGGGGATTGGGAACTCTTGAAGTTCCAGACGCTCGTACCCTCCGGGTTTGGCGATCACTACTTTCTGCATTTTTGTTTTGTTCGAACTCATTTTTTCACCAAACTTACCGGGAAATTAAATCATCTTAGGCAGTTTATCGCGGGTTCTCGTAGAACGCGTAGGCCCCATAACCAACCACCTCGTCCTGCCCTCCCGCAGTGTCACCAGACGAACGGAGGTCGAGTATCTTTGCATTCATTTGTTTTTTGCGCGCGACTCGTAAGAGCCCGCGCACTGCTACGGCGCCGCAGGATCCATCACTAAGAACGCCCGCAGGGTCAAGTTCGGCGATGGCCCGACTGGTCTTTTGGTCGATTTCCTTGGCGGCACCGTATTGGTGAAAATGGCTCAAATCAGACGAAATTATAATGCGTGTTTCCGAACCGCCCCAAAGGGCCTCCAGAATCATTTCAACCGCATTTTCTGCATCCTGGCCGACCAGCAGCGGTACAACCCGCGCTTTGGGGAAGACACGCTGAACAAAAGGTAAATGAACCTCTAAGCTATGCTCGCCCGTATGCGCCCCGTCGTACTCGATCACGCCAGGAAAGTTCAAAACGCGGTCCATCGCACCTGGCTCGATAATCACATCACCCAATGGCGTAGTGAAATGACTGAACGCACACGCCGCAACACCGCGAAACGAAACCAGATGAGCTGGGCCCATCAAGACCACTCGTTTGATCGAATCCGGATCCAGTCCATCAAAGGCGCGATAGGCTGTCCCGGCGATTGGCCCCGAAAAAACGTACCCGCTATGGGGCCCGATGATCGCTTTTGCGCGGCCGGTGACGGGGGTCGCATCGCGTAGAAACCCATCGACCATCTTTGATAGGTCGTCAGAGTCCGACGGGTAGAACTGGCCCGCGACCGCAGCCTGCCTTACGCTCCGCATTTCACTAAAAATGGCCATCTGTGGTTTCTCCTCTTTATGCCGTCCCGAACATGGACACGCACTCACGGGAGCAAAGCGACTTCGTCAGGTTTGACCCGGGAGCGCAGCGACTTAGACGGCAACTGACAAGTCGCCGACGACGTTGTAAACTTGGCTGACCTACTGCATTTGGAAACCCATGAACACCGCTCTGGTTCGTTTCAAAGAGACTGATGGACGTCCTGATATATTTTGCCCCGCCTGCGGTGCAGCGACGCCCACCGAAAGCGACGGCGAAGCTTGTGCGCATTTGATGTACGTGTTTGACGGCCAAAACGGCGAGTTTATCTGGCTCGCCGAGGATCTCACCGAACAGATGGAGAAATTCCACTCGCCGGATGACGATGACCTCGACGCGCCCACATTGGTCAATATGACAGATCTCAGCGAGTTGGCTCGGCTGGCAGATTCAAAGACCTCGATTCATATTCAGGTGCGGCCTTTTGGCGCCAGCGCCGGCCCGGCAGACAGCATCGTGGCTGGCTTCGACTTTGCTCGAGCCTGAAAGGTGATAAAGGCCGGCGGGACTTGCTTAAAGGCCGGCAAGAGTTCCGGTCGCATTTTCAAGTTGCAACTGGGTTAGCGCCCGTTCGACCTGGATTTGGACCACGCGAAACTCGGCTTCACGAAAAGAATTCAACGCATCAATAATCTCGAGCGTAGTGCCTTTTCCAGCATCAAACCGCGCGGATTGAGCGTCGACGTTTTCTCGACTGAGAGCCGCCGTTTCGCGTGCCAGAGCAAGGCGTTCGTCACTTGAGCCAAGGTCACTCAGCAAGCTGGTCACCCGTGATTGAATCTCGCGTTCGGCCTGCGCATAATCATCTCTTGCAATCTGAACGGCGATTTCGGACCGCTCCACGTCAATTTGACGCGCTCGGTTTAGGATCGGTAGCTCAAGTTTTAACCCGGCAAAGAATACGATTGCGTCAAATCCTCCAAACTCCGAAAAAGAATCTCCGGCAGTAGTGCCAAGCCCCGCCACTTGCAAAGAACCGTTTGCATCAAGCTTAGGAAGTGCTGCGTCCTTGGCAGTCACGACAGAAATTTTAGTCGACTCCATCGTCACTTTCAGGCGAGCCAACCGCGGCGAACTCGATGTCGCGAGGTCAATCGTCTGGGCCAACCCCGAGAGCGTCGAAAGCACCGGCCCGTCGGGACTTGCGACAAGAATCGCCGAGGGCTCAAGCCCAACAAGCTGCGCCAACGCAATACCCTTCTGGCGAACCAGCGACCGCGCAGAGACCACGGTTTCCTGAGCACGGGCGATCTCGATTCGTATCGGCACCAATTGGGCTGGCGCCACTGCCCCAACACTCAGGCGATATTCAGCATCGACCAATTGTTTTCTGGAAACCTCCAACGACTCTTCTTCGATTTCTACGCTTCGCTGCGCCGACCATAACGACCAATAGGCCGTCAGGACGTCCAAGGCCAGCGTGCTGGTTTCTGCCCGAGCCTCGGCTTCGGACGCCGTTAGCGCGTAACGAGCTGCCCGGAGCTGCGCCTCACCGACGTCCTTGCCGGCGCCCCTCAACAGGGGTTGCGTGACCTCGAGCTTAAGCGATGTATCGTAGGCGGTCCCCAAGGCTCCCAGGGCCACCGAATCACGAAATGATCGGCCAAATTCTACCGTCGCTGCCAGTTGTGTTCCTATCGGCAAGGTATGGGAGATTCCAGACGATAAAACCAACGCATTACTTTCGACAAACGTTGTTCCGGTGCTCGATAGTTGGGGAGAACGCCCGTATTGGAACCCCGCACCCGCATTAAACGTGGGCACGTAGCGATACTCCTCTTGTTCGACAAAAAGCTCCGCACGCCGTTTTTGAGCAGCAACGATCTTAAGCGAAGGGTGGCTTCCTGCTGCGAGCTCGAGCGCTTTCGCAGGCGTCGTCATGTCTTGAGCTAGGACTGGGAATGGAGCAAGGCACGCCATCAAAAGACCGAAAATAATTGGATACCTTTTATTCATGACGTAATGCCTCGACAGGGTTCATTTGTGCGGCTTTTCGGGCCGGTACAAAACCAAAAACAACACCAATTAAAACTGAAAAACCAAACCCAACCAGCATGACCTCTGGGGTCAAAACGAAGGGCAGATTCATCTGTTTTGTCGCAAAATAGGTCCCCACGATTCCCAGCGCGACGCCGAGCAAACCGCCCAACATCGACAGGGTGATTGCTTCGACCAAAAACTGCGTAAGGACGTCGCGAACGGTCGCGCCGATGGCGATTCGAATGCCGATCTCTCGCGTACGCTCGGTGACGGAAACCAACATGATATTCATGATGCCAATTCCACCCACGAGCAGGCTGACTGCGGCAATCGCCCCAAGCAACATCGTCAGCGTCGCCGTGGTGCCCTTCAGAGTGTCGGCCATTTCAGCCATGTCTCGAATATTGAAGTCGTCGTCCTTACGACCCGTGATGCCACGCCGTTGGCGCATCAAGCTTTCAAGTCCGGTACGAACTCGCGGCAGAATCGCTGCGTCATCAGCAGACACGTAGACCTGACGAACGTCGGTGCTTCCCACGATTCGCTGCTGCACAGTCTTGATCGGCATGATCACCGTATTGTCCAAGTCCTCACCGAAAGTAGCCCCTTTTGGGTCCATCACTCCCACCACCTGGCACGAGGTCCGTCCCAATCGGAGTGTGGCTCCCAGCGGGTCGGTGGTTCCGAAAACCTCGGTGACGATCGTGGTACCGATCACACAAACCGACCGCCCTGTGGTCATTTCGCTTTCTTCCATGACGCGACCACTTTTTGCCTTCCAGTTTCGGATCTCAAAAAAGTCGAGCGTGGTGCCATAGATCGTGGCCGGGTAGTTTTTGGCCGACCACACGAGCGTCGCATTTGACTGCACCAACGGCGCCACTGTCACCCCGTCAATTTCGTTACGAATTGCGTCTGCATCAGCCAACGTTAGCGACGGGGAACTCTGCCGCGTCCCGCCTGGCCCTCGGCCCCGGGTCCCGGATTGAACAATTAACAGATTCGAGCCCATGCTTTCGATCTGTTGGGTCACGCTTAGTGTGGCGGCTTGTCCCAGATGAACCATGGCAATCACGCTGGCGACACCAATCACGATGCCTAATGCGGTCAAAATCGAGCGAACTGCGTTGGTCAGGATCGCATTGATGGCCATTCTAAAAACGTCGAGATAGCTCATTTCAGGACCTCCTCTGGCGTTCCGTCTTTGCGAACGTCGCCGTCCACAAACCAAACCGCACGTTTGGCGTGAAGCGCCACGTCGGGCTCGTGGGTGACCATTACGATCGTCAACCCACGCTCATTAAGTTCCTCCAACAAGGTCATAACTTCGGTGGTTGTGGTCGTGTCCAGGTTTCCCGTCGGCTCATCCGCCACCGAGAGTGTCGGATTAGAAACCAAGGCTCGGGCAATGGCCACGCGCTGTTGCTGGCCTCCAGAAAGTTGAGAAGGCGTATGATGTGCACGGTCCGCAAGACCCACCGAATCCAACGCTGCCAACGCTCGCTCGCGGCGATCAACACGCGGGACACCTTGGTAGACCAACGGCAACTCGACGTTATCCAACGCGCTGGTTCGTGCCATCAGATTGAAACTTTGAAAAACAAAACCGAGGTATTTTCGGCGCAATAGAGCAAGTTCATCTCGCTCGAATTTGGACACGTCTAGGCCGCAAAACATGTACGCACCCGAGGTCGGCACATCTAGGCAGCCGATAATATTCATGCAGGTCGACTTGCCCGAGCCGCTTGGCCCCATCACCGCCACGAATTCGCCAGCATGAATTTCTAGGTTAACTCCATCAAGCGCTCGGACCTCGGTGTTTCCGCTGCCGTATATTTTAAAGACCTCATTTAATTTAATGATGGGCTCGCTCATTTTGCCGCCTTTTTGCGCGCGCCCTTTTCACTCGGTGCGTTTTGACCAAGCCCAGTGATGACTTCGTCACCGGCTTTTAGTTCACCTTCGGAGATTTCGGTGTAACGGCCGTCCGAGCGGCCCGTAAGGACGCTAACTTCTTGGGGTACACCAGCTTTCAAAACGTACACCTTGCCCCGAGTGCCGGCACTCGGTTCCGACGACCCGCCTGAGTTCGAGCGACGACGACCCGGCATCGATACGAGTGGAGAACCCGAGGCCGCTGCCTCGACCTCGGGACGAAACCGAAGTGCTGAGTTTGGAACCTTCAAGACGTTTTCACGTTTTCCGGTGACCACATTTGCATTGGCGGTCATGCCTGGGCGCAGCGCCCCATCTTCGTTATCCACATGAAGTTCCGCTGCGTAGGTCACGACATTATTCGTCGTGGTCGGGGAAAGACTAAGTACGCCCACCACCGCTTCAAATTTCCGACTTGGCCACGCAGAAACCTCGAAAGTGGCGGCCTGGTCAGGCTTCACAACGCCAATATCTGCCTCGTCGACCCAAATCCTAAGCGTCATTTTTGACAGATCCTCGGCGACAACAAAAAGCTCCGGAGCCTGCAATGACGACGCGACGGTTTGCCCCGGCTCGACATCCCGAATCATAATAACCCCGTCAATCGGTGACAGAATCACGGCCTTTTGAAGCTGCAGATCGACCTCGCCCAGATTGGCTTTCGACTGCGCGGCGTCTGACCGCGAGCGGTCGAGCTCTGCCCGGCTGCGCAATTCAGACGTCTTCATGGAATCGAGTTCAGCGCTTGCCAGAACGCCGTTTTCAACCATTTTTTGGGTTCGGTTTTTTTCGGTGACGGACGCGTCGTAGGACGCGGAGGCCACGCGAACTGACGCATTCGACGAGTTCAAACGGGCTTTTGCGATTTCACGTTGCGTTTCGAGCGTCGTTTTGTCGAAGGTTGCCAAAACCTGACCGGCTTTGACGACCTCGTTTTCATCGACCAAGACCGTCGCGATTCGCCCCGAAATTTCGGCGCCCACCGACACTGTACGGGTCGGCTCAAGCGTTCCGGTCGCCGCAGCCAGCGTGATGATATCACCTGTTTCGGCTTTTTGGGTTTGATACGAAACGGCGGAGCTATCGGGCTTTTGCCACAGGTAGACTCCTATGCAGATGGCTCCAAGAACCACCACAATAACGACCCAACGTGCCCAAGGACGGCTGTCGCCCTTGACCTGTCGTTTGATTTCTTCTGCGGATGGCGGATTCGGTTTGGCTTGCATGAGACCCTCAAGAAAAAACTTCTTTCATGAGCATCAGACGCGCTAAACCTTAAGCAGTTCTGAAGTGATCTAAACAAATCCCCCATCGACCAAATTAGTTTGTATCCATGGACCTCAACGCCATTATTGGAGCAACTCGTAGTCGTCTAGAAGCTCTAGCAAAACCTGACGATACTTTTGATCGGTCGCGCGGTCGTTTCGCCGCGCTGCGTCGGACATCTTCCAGTACGCGATCGAATAGACCCGACCAGCCATGACTGTGTCCAACTGTTTGAATGCCTTGTCATAGTTCGGCTGACCGGGATCCTCGCCGAAAAACGCTGCGTTAATAAAATGCAGGAACACCACTGGCTGCTCCTGCAAGGCAGCTGGAAGAGTTTTGTAGTCGGCCAGTATCCCCGCAAAATCTTGATCAAACGACTTCCTGAGCATCATGCCGACGATTTTCATGGCATCGGAGTATTTGGAGTTAAATGCCAGATTTTGAAGCTCAGAATGATAGGCGCCTGAGCTCACGACAAGGTAGTCCTCGACCCGGTTTTCAGCGGTCAAACGCAGCAACAGGTAATCAAAGCGGCCTGGCTGCCAGTTCCGAATCACAAGGTGGTCGGCCCCCATAAATTGTCGAGTTCCCAGACACAAAAACTTGAGGTCTTTTGGAAAATGAAAGCGGGTGAAGTTCGGTACTTTGTCGTGGGACGAACGAATATAATCCACGTCCTGCATGGCCAATGAAGCGTGAGCGATGATTCGTTCCCCAAAAGCCGCCGTATCGAATTCTGGCGTCAGCGCTTCGATATCTCCCTCCATCAGCCGTGCGGTGACGCGCTCACACAGCTCGACGTTTGGGTCGGTAGCCATATGAGTCTGAAGTCGATTCTGGACCTCGAGCCTGGTCGACATGGCCGGCGTCGTGTCATCCGATGCGGGTGGCGTCGCGGCACACCCCCCAATCAGCAGAGAAACTAGAAGGAATATGGATCGAATCACGGATGACCTTGGGCTCGCGGGGTTGTTCTGGACGTCGTGGCAATGGTACCGCGGATACCATGAATTTTCTGACACGAATCGCGTCCAATATTCATTCCAAAATCCCCAAACACACCCGAGGCCCCATGATACGCATCGCCGCGTTCATTCTTATTTCTAGCATCTTTGGGTGCTCAGACGACTCTTCGTCTTCCAAGTCGAACAATAATATCGGCGATATGGCTGCGGACGCATCCACGCAAGGTGATATGGGCACAGATCTGTCCGGAGCCGGCGATATGAGCGAATCGCCGCGACCGACCTTTCCGATTCACTTTGGAAATTTTGCCACTGCAGTCATCGAACGTGCTTCAAGCGATGTTTTGGGCAACATCTATTTTGCAATCAACGCTGCGGGAGTGATCGAGACCGGCCAAGATGTTTTTGGGGACAAGGCTCGTGCCCTTACAATCATAAGTATGACTCCGGAGGGGGTGCTGCGGTGGGCAGAAGAGTTTTCCACGGACAGCGTCGTGTACCACCTTGGACAGACCAGCGCGCCATCGGGCGACTTTTACCTCGCCGTTGATTTCGGTGGGCCGATGGATATTCGTGGAACCGCGTTCGAGCCGGGGCATTATTTGTTCGCATTCACGACCGATGGGGCGATTAAATGGACCAAACCTCTTCCAGATGGCCTTCCGGGCCAAGGCTGCGACATCGCGGCAAATGACCAAAACCAAATCCGACTCTTATGCCCGCTCAGCGACCCATTTGATTTTGGATCGGGTGAGCTCAACGCTGATGGCTCGCAATCGCTGGCTTATGTAGTGCTGGACGAAGCTGGGGTCGAGGTCTCATCGAAAGAATACCCGGGTATACGCGACGGTGGCATGCTTAACCTGGACGTGGTCGCAGCAGGTCAATCGCTGTGCTTCACCGCGGCTGTGAATGAAATGAACATCGACTTTGGCGACGGCCCCATCACGTCCAAGTCATTCGTCGGGTGCCTGGACCGCGACGGAAACCATGTTTGGTCCTCACCGTCACTTCCAGAACAACGAATCATAACCTTAAGTGGTCGGCCTGATTTATTCTTCATCTCAGTACTACCCGATTACAGCCTGACGTTCATGATCAACGGCAATCCGGTTGAAACCGTCAAAAATGAAGCCGTGCTGATTGCGCTCACTACAACCGGAGGCGTTCGTTGGGCTCGGTCCCTGTCCAGGTTCCGAGGCGTGGAACCCGATGGCGACGGTGGGGTCTATTATTCTGCCACTGTTTCGCCTGGTGCAGGCGAACCATCGGTTCCAGAAATTGGACATCTGGACGCCTCAGGCGAGACCATTTGGAAGCGTGCAGCAACACGAGTTGGAAGTCCTTTTGTGGCCCAGAGCGGACTTCGGTTATTGTACGACGGACCTGATATAGAGCTCCGAAAGCTCTCATTGATGGGCGTCGATGAGGGCGAGTTATGGAGTTCTTCGGTCAACACGCCGTCGTATCAACGAGTGAACGATATCACCGGAGATGGGTCGGGCCGATTCCTAGTTGTGGCCGACTTTTTCAACAAGATCCAAGTTCAGGATTTGAGCTCCAGCGGGCGGAATTCCGCGATTGGGACTGTGTCATTCGACGCCGATGGCCAGGTTAGCCACATGGTCGGTTACTCGTCGGACTCGGACGAGTATGTCGAGAGCGCGGCGGCGGTGGGCGATAAGGTCGTCATCGCAGGTCGAATTCGGTCCAGATTAACGCTCGGTAACGCCAGCATCACTAGCGCCAGTGGGTACGAGGCGTTCATTGCGCTAACTGACTACGCAGGAAACGTTGATTGGGCGGTTGATTTCGGAAAAGACGCGAACGATGTGTTCAAGGACGTGGCAGTGTCGCCGGACGGGCAGACGATCTACGCGGTAGGCTCCTACGGCGACCGAGTCGTGAATTTCAACGTCCCTCACGTCGGGATCGCTTCGTATGGCACGGACGGGACGTTGAACTGGTCGACGGAGATCGCGGGGCTTGACGTCGCGATCGCGAACAGGGCCGCCGCCAACAGCCTAGGAGTCTATATCGCGGGGCAATTCAAGGGAGGCAGCCCCTGGGACGGCCAGCGAGTCGAGTCCGACTCGGCGACCTTTATTGTCGCGCATACTTCTGCGGATAGAACCTCGAGCTGGACCCTGCTTGGCGCCGGTTTGGGACGGGGCCACGCTATCGCCGTCGATGAAACTGGGAACTCAGTGGTTTCGGCGTCCGTTTCGCAAGAAATGGAGTTCTGCGGAACACAAATTACCGCGCCTGCTCATATCGTCTTTGGCGTCGATCCACAGGGCACCTGCCAGTGGGTCCAGAGCTACCAAAACATCATAATCGACCGGCTTGAGTACACGTCATCAGGTCAACTGTGGGGCGTCGGGAACTACGCCGCCGACCAAATGCTCGCCGGTACACAGCTGGTAAACCAGGGGCGAACTGATGCGTTGGTCGTTCGTCTAAATCCTTCCGATGGTCAAATCGATCGGGCTCACGGGTTTGGTGGGCCTGGCGACGACACCGCCAGCGGCATTCATATCGACGATAATGGAATCGCCTACGTTTCTGGCTTTTTTGGTGGGCGCGCTATGATTGGGTTTGGCGATGATGCGTTGGAACTCAGCGGCGATGATGCCGATGGTTTTGTGATCCGTTTCGACTCCACCAGATAAAACAAAACAGTTTTATGGCGTCAATTCGCACACTGAATTGGATTAGTCAGCGCACAGAGGCCTCCGTTCGGAATAGGTTTTCGAGCTCCACGATCCTGCGTGGTGTGAAACCGGCCGAAGGCCTCAGTCGCAAATCGCAGTGCCGGCAGGATGCCGGCGGACCCGAAGCGCAGCGCCTCCTGAAACCCGAAACCGACCGGGACAATAACCCCGGTCCGTCCAGCTAGAACATCAGGCGGTAGCCCAGATCCAAGACCAACGCGCCGGTGTTGGAGTCACCGGTGATTCGTTTGTTCACGTCGCTCCAGCCAAACTCGAGCGCGCCAAAGATCGAGCCGGGTCCAACGGCGTATTCAGCGCCGCCACCGACCATGAATCCGACCTCGGTTTTTGTCTCTCGGTTTTCACCGAGGTCCGCGCCGCTTGCCGAGCTGGCCGTCATGACGGACTCGGTCAGGTAGAGACGCGGCCCAAAATCATGTGGGAGAGGAAAACAACGCGGTCTGCCGGACGCTTACTTGTTTATATAGATTTTCCATCTTGTATGACGATGCGGATTTATGGATTTTAAGACTTCGATATAGGTACGTTGAAGTCGACTTTTGCATCTAACAAATCAGTTCCGTGTAACTATAATTAATTTATCCCGATTAACAGCAAATCCCAACCATGGAATCTAATGCGGGCCACCATTATCCCCGGCGAATCGCCGCCGTCTGCTAGATTGTTAAAACGTGCAATTTTTTTGCTATGATGAGGTCGAGATATTCTCGCCCGACGACCGTGAACTGATTCCGCCATCTAGTTGGATGTCAGTGCTGACAGGCATGCCTTTTGGAGTCTCTGCAGGACATGTGCTTCCGTTGGGAAAAGTCCCTAACTTCGACGATATCTTCGAACAACTCCTGATCAATTGTAAATCCGCGATTAGAGACTCAGTACTCAAAATCAGGCCAAAGCCGGAGTTCCATCAAGGTGTTTTTTTCGGAATGTCACCGGTGCCTGAAGGATTTCCGCCACCACAAGCGATTTTTGGGCTTCTCCATCACATCGCCCAAGACGAGGAAATTTTTCGTGCGACCCTTTATGGTCTTGATTTGGAACAATTACTCTGTAGTAATCTTCTGGAAGACGTGGCCTTGGGTGGAAGTGCTTTAGGTACGTTGAATGATGATCTCATCCTGCCTCAATTCAAATTTCACGAAAATTCAGAAACAAACAAATCCATACGTAATCTGGCTGCAGCAAGACTTGGAGCACTTGTACGCACGGCTCTACATTGTGATCTCCATGGTACGATTCCGCTGACATCAGATCAGGGATACTATGCGGTTACGGATCGATTGAGAACGAGGTGCGGAGAAGTTTTGTTGGAAGTCGGTCAATCGGAAGATAATATACGGTTTGCTCGACTCGAACGATTGGTTTTCTCCGAATATATACCCGAAGCAACCCTTGACGCTCTTAGTTTCGAAGATGTTTTGAAGCTCAGAACCAAAGCGTGGGGACGTTATTCTAAAGGACGCGGCCAGCTTTTTGCAGAACTCCATAAAATCGCCGCTGACGTTGACAATGATAAGGAATTTGATCAATGGCTCCAGCGAGAGCTTCAGAGGTTCAAAAATACGGCTGCTGATTTACAACATGAACATAGCAAATTAAAGATTAAGGTTTTTGCAGAAGCTGGCGGGGCTGTGACGGCAGCTATAGGCAGCCCAGAATTAGTCGAAAAACTCTTGGGAGTCGATTCTCTCCATACAGCATTGTTGTTAGGCTCTCTTATGCTTATTAGAATCAAGGAATATGCACCTCAAATCAAGGACCACCTTAGAGCGATTGAGAAACAAAAAGCGCCATTCAACAGCTTGGTTTCTCGATGAGAGAATCCAAGAAATCATGGTTGGAACTACTCTGATTTACTCAGCGTGGAAACAGTTTCCTAACCTACATTATTGTCACCGACTTTAGTTGATGAAACCGAATACTCGACCTTCTATATATATTTCAAAGCATCCGGATCGCTTTTTTAATGAAGGTGATATTTTGTTCAACCCATCTGATATGAGGATAAAATGAACGAGTTTGTGGAATCGAAATGGAGTCTAGGCCGTTTGACGTCGATGATCGAAAACGAGGTTGAGGAAAACCTTCACCTTGATTACAAGTCCGCCAGTTCACTTAGTAGAGCTGACAAAAAACGAGACGAAATATCGAAAGACGTGTCGTCATTTGCGAATAGCGATGGTGGCGTGTTGATTTACGGAATATCGGAGTTCCAACAACGAGACCGTGCTCACCTACCCGAATGCTTAGATCCAATTCTCGATCCAACTATAACGAAAGAATGGCTAGAACAAATCATAACAGCTCGGATCCAGCCTCGCGTGGAGGGGATTGTGATTTATCCTGTGCGAAATATGGAATCCACGTATTTCGTAGTGGAAATCCCTAGATCTGTCACTGCACATCAGGCTTCAGACAAGCGATATTATAAGCGTTTTAACTTCAAATCTGAACCAATGGAAGATTATGAAGTTCGCGACGTTATGAGCCGTGGAAAATCAGCGATGGTCCGCCCTGAGTTTTGGATCGAGCTTGAGCAAAGCAAAGCACGGCAAAATTCCATCATTATGCAACGCAAGCCGACCAGCGTGATTCATCTTCGAATGGCCTTGCGGAATGTTGGGCTCGTCCGAGCGATGCATGTCCATGTAAGAATGCAACTTTCCGGAAATGCTATGCATAAATCTTCTACAGCCGCCGACATAAAGAATGTTCGCAATTTACGTCGGGATGTTTTGGAGGTCCGAATGGGGATCCCTTTTTACGGTTCCAGTTGGTACGAGCCGATTATGCCTGGCGACAAACATCTTGTGGTAGAAAAATATCGACTGGTGAATTCTCGAAGCCGATGGGACGGGGCCAATATTGAATACCAAATTTTTGTGGACGATACGCGTCCTTACAACGGTTCAACAATGCTGAGCGAGATCAACGTAATACAAATTGAAGGCAGTTGTTGAACTCGGAAGGCGTTAATGCCGCTGGCAGTCGATTCATAAGAAGCAGACTGAAGAGCAGCGGCGGAAACGTAAGCCAAATCGCGTTTCTTAGGAGGTCTCTTACTGAGAGTTTCTTCAGCATAATTTGGCATCCACCAAGGCCCCCGGAACCTATTTTATTTCGCGGGATGAGTGTTTGAGGTCCCAGACAACACTGACCACATGAAGAACTAGCCCAAGTACCAGCAGCACAATCATCGCGTTCATGTCTGGTTTTAGGTTCATCTTCGAACTCAAGGCACCCAAGCCATAATAGGTGCCAAAAACTGGCGTGGAAACAGACGATAAGATCGAATTTATGGGTGTTGCCATATACAAAATACCCATCGCGATTGCAGTGGCACACCACACGCCGAACGGCCCCAGCGCGACACCAGGGACCAACATGAACACTTTGTTATTCGGGCCCAATAACCGCGCGCCGAATCTCCCAATCACTGAAAAAAACAAGAGAAACATATAGAGATTGCTAAGCAGCGCAAGCGAGTCCCAAAACGCAGTGTACTTGCCTTCTGATGCCATTGCCTGTTCCCCAATTATATCTAAGGTCAAGCCGACTCGCGGTGGATTGGATGTTACGGGTAGACCGGCTTTCAGAAACTCCAGCTCCTGTTTCGAATGATGCCGTAACTCACTGACCATGGGCGTCGTGTCGAACCCATCAAGCCAAGTGACGACTTCCGGAGCTGCAAGGCCGTCGGTGGCCGCAGATAAAGGCATCTCAATGGCGCTTGTGATGAGGGCGATTTCCCTAGTAGCCATGAACGATGTCGTAAAAACGGCGCAGGTGAAGACCAAGAGCGATACTGACTCCAGCAAAGTCGGAGTAGGGAGCCAAGTGATCCATTTATTATTTCCAGGCGTGCGGCGCTCAGAACGAATCCCGAAGATGAGGCCTGCCAGCAGAACCCCCAAATACGCTGCGACCCCGAAGAGGAGCCACAGGTCGATCGTCCTATTCTGGCTGCCCGACATGCGTGAAACATCGTCGGACCTCGCTTCATCAGATGCTGACTTCCACGTCCTTGCTTTGTCTGTTGCTCCGTTTTTTGCAAACCAATCGGCAAGGCTCGACCAAACATGCTCGGCACCTCCGACGTTGGGAAATGCGGCTCGCTGATACCCGGCGATGCGATTCACGGTTTCCAGGTCTTTGGCCTCAAAGGCGAGTGCCATCGCTTTTTGAAGATCCACGGTGGTGCTCACCAGCAGAATCGGGCTCCACAACGCCTCAGGACGGACGCCGGCCTCCCTCATCCGTCCAACGGCTCGCCCACAGACGATCGCAGCCTGCTCGCCACGGTGGGCGCGCTCCAGCACCCCGCAAACCATGAGGTCATCGGACCAGTTGAGACTGCGGTGCCGAGCCCGATCGAATGCCGCGTCCGCTTCAGTTTCATTTTCCAGAATCGCGTACGCCAAACCGACGTAAGCGGAAAGGATAGGGTTTGTGAGGTCGACCTTTTCTGCCTCAAGCAGCTTCAGCAACACTGGCCCCCACTCGCTTGGCCCAAGCGTCTCGCGCGTCTCAGGGGGTAGGTCTTGGCTCAACCGAAGGGCCACAAAAGGAAAACTGCCCCATGGACCGCGACTGGCAGTCTTTCCAGTATGCAACACTCCCACGCTTTCTGTGTCACTGCCTCGTTGGGACTCCAGCGTCACCCAGACCTTTTCGCCGTCCAGCCGCAAGTCGCCAATTGTAGCCGGATAGGGCGTTCGTTTTACGACATGGCCGTCGCGATCCAGCTCCAGCACATCCCCACCTAGCGCGTAGATCCAGGCCTGTCCGTTCAGCACCGGTCCATGAAGGCTTGCTCCACGCTGCACAGACGGATGGGAAACCGCCCAAAGCGTCTGCCCCGCCTCGCTCTTGCCGAGCAACTCATCGGTTTTGTTACCGTCCTCGTCCAGCGTCGCAGTGACCGTATAAGTGAGTGCGGGCGCATCCTGCCCAACCGCGGCCGAAGACGGCGTCTCGCCGGTCAACGCAAACAGGTTTCCAGGAAACGAGACCACCAAAAAAATACCGGCAATCAGCCAGATTTTGAGGTTATTGAAGTAATTCGTAGTCATCTAATAACTCCAACAAAAGCTGACGGTACTTGGTATCGAGGCTTTGGTCGTTACGCCTTCTTGCGTCGGCCATTTTCCAATACGCGATCGAATAGACCCGGCCGGCCATCACAGTATCCAATTCCAAAAATGCTTTATCGTAATTCGGCTGGCCTGGGCTTTCCCCAAAATACGCGGCATTAATGAAGTGAATACATGCCACTGGCTCTTGCTGAAGACCTGCCGGGAGGGTCTTGTAGTCCGCCAAAATCCCCGCGAAATCTTGATAAAATGACTTCTTCAGCATCACGCCGATCGTGTTGCTGGCCGCAGCATATTTTGGATTATATCCCAAATTTTGCAGTTCCGAATGATAAGAACCAGCGCTCACAACTAAAAAATCATCCACCTTTTTTTCATCTGTCAGGTGTAAGAGCAGATAGTCGAAACGACCCGGCTGCCAATTGCGAATCACGATATGATCTGAACCCAAAAACTCACGTGTGCCCAAGCACAAGAAATTCAACCCTTCGGTGAAATGAAACCGCGTAAAATTCGGAATTTGGTCGTGATAGGCGTTGATCTCATCGACGGCCTGCATGGGTAACGATCCTGTCGCGATGATACGTTCGGCGAACGACTTTGTGTCAAACTCGGGCGTCAGGGCATCGATATCGCCGGCTTTGACACGCGTGATGATGCGCTCGCATAATTCGCGATTTGGGTCCTCCGTCAGACGCTTGTCCAAACGCTGTGCGACCTCGATTCGGGTTGGAGTCGTCGGTTCTTGGCTGGCTGGAGCTTGTGGTGTGGCACATGCCCCCAAAAACACTAAGGGCAAAAGGATCATCGGAAATTTCACGGGAGGACCTTATTCGATGCCGCGCAGCTTGAGCGGCTTGGGTTCTTGCCAAAAGGGCCTACGGGGCGCACTGAATTGGAGCGATCCACAGGGTCACTCGCATCCTGCCCGCAACCCGCCAAAAACATGACCAACACAAGATTTCTTGAGAACGACTTCATACGCGCCTGACAGATTCTGTCGCTGAAACATGTGGCCAAACATCGGCCGACCTGTCGTTAATGTGAACTATTAGTGAGTCGTAGCACTTCTGGCGAGGATCTCGAAATCGTTTAGAGGTGACCAGACAAAGTCAAACCCCATGCGAATTCCCAAAAAGCCAGGCCATTCAGAACGACCTTTTGTCATCTTCGACAATGCACTCATCAAGCGCATCTGCGGCGAGTACCGAGAGATACCCGCTCATCGACTGACCAGCGAGACTTGCCAGCATTCGTAGTTTGGCAAAATGGTGGTCGTCGAGCGTAACACTGACTTGACGTCGACGAGCAGGCCCCTCGAACTGCTGCGATACGCTTTCAAGCGATCCTTCAGTATCAAATGAAAGAACCACATCGGTCTCAGTTCTGAGAATATTTGAATCGACGCTGAAACTTTGCTCGAAGCGAATCTGAAGGTCCGCCAATTTTGATTTTACCATCTTCATGTCGGGGCTATGATCCAGCCCCCACATGTCGTCACGCGCAGAAACGACCCCGAAATTATCAACATGGATGACCAGAAGTTCGCCATCAGCCGTGAAATGAAACTCGATCGCCCCATATCTCCATAATTTCAGCCTATTTTTTCCGGCACCAAAATCATCCGGTTCGCCCAAGATCGCCTGAACATTTAAACGGTCTGGACGATGACCCAGTGATGAAAAATACCCCTGCTCGATCCACTCCCGAACTTTCAAACGCGAGTCAATCTGGCTCAATGGGTACTCATGTGTCTTGGCCCCGAAAAAAGGCGCGTCAAATTGAAGCCCGGCTCATGGCTCAGCAGGGTTCAGGATTGCGATGATAATCCGGCACGGGACCTTTCGCCTCAACATTTGCACCGCCGACCGCATTTTTCAGACGTTAGAGGGAATGGTAAGACGAGAGGACCCATCGAATTTGGGTCCGCTTGTGTGAGAGGCCACCTAATCACAATTCGTTAAATTGTTGAGCCTCGCGGACCGGTCACACTCAATAATGAGAAAACCAATACATGGCCTAGAACATCAACCGATAACCAAGATCGAGCACGAGCGCACCCGTATTTGAATCACCGGTGATGCGCTTGTTCAGGTCGCTCCAGCCAAATTCAAGTGCACCGAAAATCGAACCGGGGCCAACGGCATATTCCGCGCCGCCACCCACCATTAATCCAACCTCGGTCTTGGTCTCTCGGTTTTCACCAAGGTCGGCTCCGCTGGCGGAATTTGCCGTCATGACGGACTCGGTAAGGTAAAGACGCGGCCCAATCTGACCGTAAACACTCAGGCCCTGTCCGGGAGGCATGAATCGCCACAACGCAGCCAACTCAACCACGACGGTGCGCTCAACGAGCTCCCAGTCGTAGTTTTCACCGGCCTCGCCGAAGGCAGGCGCGAAGTCTGTGCCGGATGCCGATGGCATCGTAAACATAACGTCGGCTGTGATCTCAAGAGGACGAACCATCGGACCAGCGTCAAAGGGCAGGATGTACCCCAGCTCCACACCAAAAACCGGCCACGCTCCGAGTTCTGAAAAGAGCTGCGGAACAAGCACACCGACATGGGGCGCCACGGTCATGCTCAGGTCATGCGCCGGATGGTCGGCCTTCGCCGACACCGTTTGTGCCGAAGCGTTGACGCCAGAAAGCAGGACAAGGGAAGCGATCCCCACAGCAATGTTGTTGAGCTTACTCACGGGGTACCTCCCAGGATCGAATAATCAATGGTCGAGCTAGCCGGGTTGGTTCCGTCGTTGCCACCTACAATGAAGAGGAGGCCAGAAAACGACGTGTATCCGGGCAGGTAACGGTTACGAAGATTGCCAGTGCTGCCAAGCGCGCTTGAGCCATCGAGAAGCGGCGCCAGCGTGGACGAAATCGTAGACTTGTCGGCAGAACTGCTCGGTGAGCCGCCCTGTCCACATGCCATCACGATCGTGTTATTCGCCACCGCAGCAGCATATCCGCTTCGGTTTCTCTGCATGGCCGCCGTGCTTGCAAAGCCGGTGATATCGCCTCCAGGAAGGACTTCACCCACATCAATCGCACGCGTGAAGCTGTTCGTCCCGACCCGTCCACCAAGCACGTAGAGATAGGTCCCGCTCAAGTAGGAGGCGTTGTCGGAAGTTCCGACCACGGTGCTCAGTTCACTTCGTGACACCGCCAGCGAAGCCGTTGTCGCAGTTCCAAGTGCATCCACTGTCTGCGTATGCGGAGCCACCACCGTCACGCTGATGCGTTCAACGGTAGTCACCCGGCCCAGTGCTGTATCACCTGCCGAGGCGTAAATATGGAAGAGTCCAGCCGTGACTGGGTCGGCTGCCACGGCAACACCGTGACCGAACCGAGCTGTGCTCAGCTGAGCAATCGTGTGCCACTCGCCAAGCGCTCCAAGACGCAGCGGCTTCTGCAGCGGGTCAGCGACGGCTGTGCCATCATCGACAAAACTAGTCTGCGTACCCGGAACCACCGCAATGAGCTCCTCGGCCCCGGCGATGAGGTCGGGGCTTGGGCTTCGGTAGACACGGTATTCAGCGGCGTTCGGGTAGGCCGTCCAAGTCATCGCGATATCGATGCCAGCAAAGGGAATCCGCACAGGCTGACGCTCCGAGGCGAGCATCTCACCGTCTGGGTTGGCCGGGTCGATCGTGGCGAGCACGGGCGCGACGCGGTAGTAATAGACTCCCGTGGCAAGGCCACCCGTCATCGTCGGATCGATATCAAATTCGACGTTCGATATCTTGGTCGTATCCAGTGGATCGAGAACCATCGCACGCGAAACATCACTCATTGGCGCGACACCGTCATGACCACCCACAACGTAGATGAAGTTTTCGACCCGAACCGCGCCCGAGAAGGTGCGTTTGGATAGAAGTGTCGTGGGCATATCGAACCATGCACGGGGCCGACCGAAGCGATCGAGGGGCGATGCTTCGACCGTGTCCAACCCGTTCGCAATCGCCCCACTGTCTCCGCCAACGGCGTAGATGTATTGAGCACTTGTCGATGGCGCACCGGAGACGACAGCCGAGGCGCGTCGTGCCGTGTTCATGTTGGGTCCATTGCTGAACGAAACGAAGTTACCGGCGGGGTTCGTGACCGTGATCGGCGCATAATCCGCATAGGTGCCGTCGTTGGTATTCGTGACCCGAATTTCGCAAACCGAAAGATTTGAGAGGGTGTTCGTATCAACCGTGGCCGAGATGCCGGTCGCGGTCGACGAAACGACAGTGGCGACGGCGGTCTGAGCGGCGCCTGCGCTATCCACACACGTGACTTCGAGGCTTGGCATGCGGAAATTCTGGCCCGCAATCGCAACAACCTCGGCGGCGTTTCCTGTCTGCCATGATCCAGGACTGACCGTGTCCACCAACGGGGGAGGATCGGCGGTGACATCAAACGCAGCATCAAGCAGACCAACGCTTCCGTCCGGGTTGATGACAATAATATCATAACTTCCAACGGGCAGGTTGGCGGCGACAATGCCGGTCACTTCAAACGCACTCAGGAACTGAACCGAACGAAGCTCAGTGGCAACGTCACCGGCCTGAGGCATGTCTGGATTCAGGTACACGCGAGGCGTGGCTGCAAACGGTGACAGATTAGCCGGGGTCGGGTCTTCCGAAGTCAAGGTCACGCCGGTCGACGAGTTGGTCCAGCCAAAGGGTGGATCGATCGCCGCAACCGATACCGTCAGTTCATTTGTGATCGAGACAAGGTCCGGCGACTGCTCGCTGCAGTTCACGTCATCGGTAAGCACGATATCAAACGCATCCAAAGCTGTGTTCGCAGGCAGGATTCCCGCTGGAACCACGGCTTGAACGGTGTTCGGGCGAGCGGCATCGAACGTGATATTGGTCAATGCTGTGACGGTGCCGGCCGAATCCACGAGTTGGATTCCGGTCACCGCACCGCCAAAGAGGCCGGTAAGGTAGACCGTGACCTGCGTCGAAATACCGTCGTAGAGGACAGGTGGGTCGATATAGAAAGCACGTGGACCTGTAACAACCCGAACCTGATCGTTGGCGGTCACCGCACAACCCGAGACCGGGTTGCGGACCGACACGTCGTAGGTGCCTTCCATCGTCACGCCGAAATCGGCGATGGCAGAGGTACCGTCCATGTTGACCGTGACGAGTGTCGCCATTTCGCCACCAAGCATGACCTCAAGGCCGGCCTCGAAATTCTGACCGTCAATTTGAACCGAGCCGCCCGCATCGCAAAGACGAAGCGGAGTCACAGCAGTGATGACTGGCGTTGGAGCCAACACCAGGGTTCTTGATGCCGTACCGCAATCTGCCGGGGCAGGATTGGTCACGCTAATCGCTGAATCTTGGCCTCTAAAAGCGAGCGGAATCGTGAGTTCAAGCTCCGTACAACTTTCGATCGCAAGCGTCGGGTGAGGCACGGCAACACAGTTGAAGAGCCCATCAGTTGTAACAGCCACGCCTTCAACCAAGACAGTAGGCTCGACGCCGTCGATGCGTAGGAAGGTGTCGCCCAAGAGTCGAACAACACCGTCAAAGCCGGCACCACCGCAGACTGCCATGGGCGAGGACGTCGTAATATTAGGAGGGCCGCCCACAAGGAGGCTGCCGTTTATCGACGAGGGACACGCGACCGGCTCCGGATTCACCACGGTAATCGTGGCGTCACCCGAGGTCAGACTGCCCTGCGAGATCGTCGCGGTAAGTGTCGTACAGCTCTGCACATTCGTGCGGCTGGTAGCCACGCAAGAGCCTGCATCCACAACGGCTGCAAAGCTCTGACCGGCAATCTCGACGGTGGGCGGAACGCCGTCCACAGTTAAAAAGTCCGTTCCCGTAAGTGTCATCGCCGTGTCTCCGGCGTCGGTACAAAAAAGGACCGGCTGGGCGTCGACGACGGTTGGCGCCGCAAAGACTTCCAGAGGCACGACTTCTTCGGAGCCACATTGCGCCGGTTCAGGATTTTCGACCTGCACGTTGTTCTCACCGTTGAGCAGACTTCCCATCGCGATTTCGACAACGATCGCCGAACACGTCTGAACGTTGGTCGTACCGGCAACAGGGGCGCATCCGTCCACAGAAAGCGCTGTTGCCACGACTCCGCCAAAAGTGACCGTAGGAAGTGTCCCAGAAATATCCAGGAAACCTGTGCCTTCGACTCTGACAGTATCTGTGCGGGTTTCGACGCACGTCAGGTCCTCGACCAAGGCCGTCACAACCGGTGGAGGGACAAAAGCCAGAGTTATGGCGTCGGTCGAAGTGCAACCAGCTGGCATTGGATTGGTGACGCTAATCGCAAGCTCTCCAGCCGTTAGCGTCCCTGCTGGGACGGCGACATCGAGCTGCGTGCAGGTTTCCGCGATGGCGTTGATGACCGAACCAATCGGCGAACAATTTGTGGCCAGAGACTCAAAGTCTTGTCCATCGATCGTCACGGTTGGATTGGTGCCGTCGTACACGACAAAACCAAGGCCGGTCAGGGTCAAGGTGTTGTCAATTTGCTCACTGCAAACGACCTCAGGCTGAATCTCCGTCAGAGTCGGTGGGGCAAGAATCGTCAGGTTCACGGGATCGGACGAACTGCAGCCGGCGGGGTCAGGGTTGGTGACGACCACGGCCTGAACGCCTGGCATCAGGTCCCCCTGCGGGACGGTGAAGGTCACGGTGGTGCAGTTTTCAAAAGTGCCGTTGTAGACCGAGACAGACTCGCAATTCGAAGTCGTCCCGACATAGTCGGTTCCACCGACATTAATTGAGGGTTGACCGTCTGCATTCGCAATAAGGTCCGTTCCCGTCACGACGAAGGTTCGATCTCCTTCGGCCACACAAGCGAGCTCTTCAGCGATGCTCTCGATCGTGGGTGGAGGGACCACAAGAAGTGCGGAACTGTCCTCCGCAGCAAGGCTGCGGCAAGCGGCCGGCGCGATATTCAGAACGCTGACATCTTGAAGGCCCGGCTCAAAATCACCGGCAGCGAGCTCAATTATAAGGCTTGAGCAGAGGAAGTGTCCCGCAAACGGGCCACTCAGGTCGCGACAACCCTCGGCTGCAGTCGGTTCGTAAGATTTTGCGCCAACCTCGATCGTGGGAAGCGATGCCCCTTTGACGAGGAAGTCCGTGCCTTCAACCACCAGCTCACGCCCGCCCTGAGCCAAACACATATAGGATGGTGTCAGGCCAGCGATGGTAGGACGCGGCAGTACACCAAAGACACCCGGCTGCGTCGACGCGTCGCCGTTGGCGTTGGTCACTTTAACGTCGTAAATCCCTGCAGGA
Organism: Bradymonadaceae bacterium; assembly: GCA_037968515.1. Lineage (GTDB taxonomy): Bacteria > Myxococcota_A > Bradymonadia > Bradymonadales > Bradymonadaceae > JBFFMO01. The sequence continues at coordinate 8,768 of JBBKVQ010000502.1, read as the reverse complement.
AGCTCAAGGCTCGGTGTCATCAACACCTGCATGGTCTGCCCATCGATCCACCGCACAGCGATATCGTCTCCGACGTTTTCTCGCGTGATCGCAAACGCCTCGATGGCGTCGCCGTCCACGTTGGCGGTGCGGGTCAGTGTAATCGTGGGGTTCACGGCCAATGACGGTGAATTCAGTGCATCGGTCACAAGAGGGCTGAATTTGTCGCCATTCAACGTAACCCAGGTATCGAGTTGTTCGTTGCAGACAAAACCCGGCACAATCGCAGGATCTGTCGATCCGTCGGCGATTTGTGGCGCCGGTCCGGTCACCTCGTTTGAGCAGGCCGCGAGCGCAAATACGCATGGCAGCAAAATCCTACGAATTCGCATGGGTTTTCTCCCTCGGATGGCGTTGGTGAACTTGCACGACGCGACCAGGATAAATGAAAGTGAGTTGCTTGATTCCTCTTATTGATAGGCCGCTCAACCCATCTAAACAATGCGGTGCGCGGATGTTTCGTATTCGTCGCGGATACATCTTGACCTCCCAGAACATTAAAAATGCCTTAAGGACAGACGGTCTCGCTATTGCTGCAAACGGGCGTTTCAACGTAGTGTAGGCCGACTCTTCACGTTGAGGCCCGCGATGGTTTCCGCCCCAAAATGGTCCGCTTTTCTACTCATACTTGCGCTAAGTGCCTGCGGCACTGAAACGACCGAGCAACTTCCGAGCTTTGACCCTTCAGCGGACTCCGAAGAAGGCGGCGACGCCTACGAACCCTTTGTCGCCGGCAAAGGCGATGCACCGGACGGCTTCAAAACAGATATTGAGTTTGAATCGGCCTGCGAAACTGGCGACGAATTTGTGATCGCGTCGGTGGGCGATGTGCTGCTGCACGGACGCCTGCAACAACAAGGATTTGCCAGTGGTTTCGACAGCCTCTGGAGTGGCGTAACCGACCTGTTGCAACAAGCCGACATCACCTACGCAAACCTTGAAGGCCCAACGGCCCCAGGCACAAACGCTTACGGTCAAAACGTCACAGATCCCGGTAAACGATTTGATAACGTGGTGTACACAAGCTACCCGATGTTCAATTACCACCCGGCTTTGCTCGATGCCTTGAAGGCGAGCGGCGTGGACGTGGTCTCGACGGCGAATAATCACAGTATTGACCGAAGGGAACTTGGAGCGGATCGAACTCTGGACGAGCTAGACGCGCGCAATATCCCCTACACAGGCACTCGCCGTGCCGCGAGCGGCTCCGAAGAATGGTGGACAGTCGTTGAGAAAAACGGTTGGAAGGTCGCCTTCTTGGGCTGTACCTACGCCACCAATGGCATCACTGACCGCAAGAACCAGGTTCTTCTTTGTTTCGAGGAGGCCGACAAAATCGAAGGCATGGTCGCCGAGTTGTCGGGCCGTTCCGACATCGACGCAGTCATCGTGACGCCACATTGGGGCGCCGAATACACGGCCAACCCAAGCAACGAGCAATTTAAACTAGCTCATCGTTTTTTAGAGGCCGGCGCGACCGCAATCCTTGGCAATCACCCTCACGTAATTCAGCCATGGGAGCGCTACGTGACCCGCGATGGTCGCGAAACTTTTGTGATGTATTCGCACGGCAATTTTGTGAGCGGACAGCGCCAGCTGGAGCGTCGCACCACGCTTTTGCTGTATTTGGGATTGGTCCGCACGGCCACCGGGGTCAAAGTCCGTGGCGCCCGATATATCCCGCTGCATATGACCGAAACAGCGGACCGAAAGCTGACACTTGAGGCCATCGACCGAGCTGGATCTTTTGGCGACAGCCGAAAACACGTGACCAAATTGATGGGCGGAAAATACTTGCTGATGCCGCATGAACCGGTCGTCACGAACCCACAATGCGACCCAAGCTGGGTGCCGCATCATTCTCAGGATGGTTGGACCGGCGGGTCGTGTGAATCCGATATCGCATGTGGTGGATCCACGACCTGCGATACTGAAATGCCGGGTGGTTTGTGCACCATGGACTGCACCGGTTCATGCCCAGACGTCTCGGGACGCCAGACCACATTCTGCGTCGACCTTGGAGACGGTAGCGGGTCGTGTGTACTGCAATGTGTCCAAGACGGTGAATGCCGCCCTGGCTATTCTTGTGTTGTAGAACCTCGCTTTAACGAACCCGGTGTCTCGCGCAAAGTCTGCCTGCCCACTGCTCAGTAATTTCTTTCCGAGGGGGAACGATTTGAAAGCGCTCGTTTTTATATTTCTTTTATTTTTGGTTTCACCTGCTTACGCCCAGACAGCGGGTGGCGTGGCACCGGAAGAAAAGTCAACCGAATCACCGGCCATAATCGCGACGCCTGCTCTGACCTGGGCCGAGGTCTTCAAAAACGACCAACTGCCTGAGCTTGCGAATGTTAAGACTGTGCTTTTTGCTCCGGTCGGTGTTGATGAGGCCTTGGCAAGCAGCTTTGCCGCACGCATGAAGATGTTGGGTAATCGAGTGATGCTCTCGGATTCTTTGGGCGATGTGTCGAAAAAAAGCGACGTCGAAATCGGCTCCGCATCAGCAGCGTATCCAGTTGATTTGGTTGTGATTCTTCGAAATTTCGACGACGACCTACTGCTGACGACCGTTAAAACGAACGGTGAGTTGGTGTCGACACGCGTGTTGATCCGGAGTGCCTTTAAGGTCGCCGCACCGGCCGAACAAAAGGAAACAGCCAAGTCTACTGAAAGCGTCGAAACACCAAAAACGACATCTTCAAGCCATATACAAAAAAGCGATGAACTTAGCGCAACCGAGCGCGCGATGAATCTGTTTTCGTCTGATTTTATTTGGTTTGATAGTTGGGCCGGCGCTGCATCCCTATTCGCAATTTCGGGCATGACAAATGGATCGCTGATGTTTGGCAGCGGCGCTTTAATAAATGAACCTCACAAGGGCACGAACGGAAAGAACCTGAACACGTCGGAATTCTATGAAGGCATCGAACGACCGGATCTCAAGGAAGAATTGGCGGATAACACAGTGACTGGGTACGGGATTATTGTCTCCGGAGCCGTCGCCATTGTTTTGGGCTCCTTATGGCTGGCTAGCGCGGAGGACGTTAATGATGTTGTACCTGGGCTAGGGGGTCTGACTGTTGTCACTTCGGGTACGGTCTTGTTGTTTTACGGTTTGGTTTACGACCCAGACCCGATGACGTCGTCGGAAAAACAACACGCCGCTCGGCTCCATAACAAGAATCTGGCCCGACGATACGGCTTCGACGATTCAAACGTCCCAGAAGCCATCGACGGCATCCGAACAGGTCTCACCGCTCAACCTGCCGCAGAATGACTTGTCTTCGCCCCAGCGCTCGTGTTTCAAAAGCACTTGGCATAGAGACAAAGGCCAACACATCATCGAAGGGCTGGAACCAAGAGGCCCAATCACAGGCGCGCCTGAAGTGAGGCTGTCTATCTGACTCGACACGAGAAATGTCGGGAACTGTTTTTGGCCTATCTACAATCTGTGATTCTGCGCTTAGTGCGCAGGCCCTATGGCCTGCATACGATTCCTGCGATTATTCAGATACATGCGAGCCATAAGGAGGCTGTCTATCTGACTTGACACGAGAAATGTTGGGAACTGTTTTCGGCCTATCTGCCATTTCTTTGATTCTGCACTTGGTGCGCAGGCCCTATGGCCTGCATGCGATTCCTGCGATTATTCATATACATGCGAGCCATAAGGCTCGCGGACCAATCGCATGCGAGCCATAAGGCTCGCGGACCAAACACATGCGAGCCATAGGGCTCGTGGACCAATCAGAACATCAACCTCATCATCAACCCCTTATACAACAACCTCCTGGAGCCACGCGGACCAATCACAACGCCGTTGGCTGAAAACCGACCCCCTGAAAGCCGACAACCCGAAAGCCAATCACAGGCGCGGCTGGAGCCACGCGGACCAATCACAGCGCCGATGGCTGAAAACCGACCCACTGAAAGCCGACAACCCGAAAGCCAATCGCAGGCGCGGCTGGAGCCACGCGGACCAATCACAGCGCACTTGGATTTGACCCGCAGACTGCGAACCTCCACAATGCTGAGCATCCGTCCTCCTGAACGCGAACAGGAACCAAAGACATGTCTATTCGTAATACTTTGCGGTTGGCGTCCGTCATGGCCGCCTCGCTTTTTTCCATTGGCCAAGCGCAAGCAAAGCCTCCGGCTCAGACCGCGTTCTGCGTGACCTATCCGGACGCGCCTGCCTGCACGCCGGGATTCGTCGATTGCTCGACTTGTCACACGGTCGCGCCGGCACGGAATGTTTATGGGGCTCAGTTGGAAGTCATGATGCTGCCGGGCGACGCACGTCCGTTATCCGATCAGGATTTCCTCACGGCACTGCCCGAGGCCCTGCGCGCGATTGAAAATGACGATGCCGATGGCGACGGATACTCGAACCTTGAAGAGTTTGTGGCCGGCTCAAACGCCAGCGTCGCAAGTGATACGCCCGCTGGCGAAAACGCCTGCAACGCGATCGATTATCGGCCAAGCGGATTGGATGTCTGCGCGTTCGACCCGGTCTATGTTTTTAAGAAGATTAAAATCGATTTTTGTGGCGAGGCGCCCAGCTACGCCCAGATGAAGGAATTCGGGGCGAACCCCACGACCGACCTTCTTCACACCACCCTCGATGAATGCTTGAAATCCGAATATTGGATCGCCAAAGACGGTGTGCTTTGGAATATGGCGAGCTCCAAAATTCGCCCGATTCAGGCCATCAAGGCTGGTGACGGTGCGGGCCCCATTCCGTTGGCCGATTACGACGATGACTACAACTATTTTGTGTACGCGACCTCCGGCCAGCACGACGCACGTGAGCTGCTGACCGGAGATTATTTTGTCGAAAGAAATGACGGCGAAACCACGACCTACACTCAGTGGCAGCGCAACCCGATTCAAGACGTAAACGAGCGCGGCTATAATTCGGCACAAGGCGTCGTCAAACCCCGTCGGGCGGGCATGCTGACCCACCGTTGGTTCTTGATGAGCAACACGATGTTCACAGGTATCCCGCGAACGACGGCTGCTCAGGCGTACCGGGCCTATCTGGGTTTTGATATCTCGAAACTCGAGGGCCTAGACGACGTTTCTGGCGAACCCAAAGATTACGATAATAAGGGCGTGACGCGCGCAGAATGTGCAGTGTGTCATGCAACTCTTGACCCGCTGACCTATCCGTTTTCGCGTTACGAAGGCATCGGCGGCGGCGACGGCGACCTGGGTGAAAACTACATTCCATTCAGCTACAACCCTTCGCGAATGGCTCGCTTCACTGGGGTCGATGGCGCCTACGTCGCCGAAACGCCCGAGGCCGGAATTTTGCTCGGCCAGCCGGTTGCAAACCTCAAGGAGTGGGCGCAAGTGGCCTCGGCCAGCGACCCCTTTGCGCAGTCGCTCGTTGGGGACTTCTGGAAACTGCTGCTCGGCGAAGACCCAAGGCCAGCGGAACTGCAGCAATTTGAGTACGTCTGGAGGCGTTTCATGGACGAACACGAATACCGTGTCGAGCCGATGCTCCACGATCTTGTGATGACGGAGGCGTACGGTGTTCCATAAACACACGATAATCTTGCTGGCGTTATTGATGGCCTGTGCAGCTTGTGACGACAAGGCGACCTCGACGTCCAACAACACGACAAATCAAAACGACGCTGGCACGCAAGACATGGCCGACCGCGACGCAGTGCTGCAGGTTCTGCCCTCGACCAAATCGCGCGTGCGGTTTAAGGGCGGTGTCCGCTGGACCAACCAACTTGCACGTGGTTTGGGCCTCGACCGCGCGCAAATCTGCAAAGAATTTGGTGAATACGACTGTGCTGCCGATGTTCATTTCATCGCGCTGGGCGGTGTCGAACCTTATAATCTTCGCATCAACGAACCGCTTCCCATCGCGCCGTTAACCGCGCCGATTGCTGTAGACCGAATCGCGCTGTCGGCGTGTACCACTCGCGCTGACTTAGATGCCGCAACACCTGCTGATGCTGTGTTGTTTAAAGAACTGGCTTCAGCCCCTGACAGTGCGGCAATGCGGGCCATGGGAGCTCGGCTCTACCAAGAATTATTAAGCCGCGACGCCGAACCTGGCGAGCTCGACGAGCTTGAGGCGTTTTGGAACGATGTGCAGGATGCGGGCGCAGCTGCGCCGGCGGAGTGGGCGGCTTTTTCATGTTACGCGGTGGCGACGTCCACCGAGATGCTTTTTTATTGAGGAACGGTCATGACTAAACTCGATCGTCGAAATTTCCTTCGTGGCGCAGGCGCCTTGGGCGCAGCGGGCGCCATGGGGCTGGGCTCGTTGCCGTTTCGCGCAGAAGCCGCCGACGAAGATCGCACCCGGTTTTTGATCGTCATCGGCGCCACAGGCGGCGCGTCCATCATCGACAGTGTGATGGCCATTCGTGCCTCGGAATCGGCCAATGCGGCCACGCTGAACACGTTTCCGGACGCGTTGGTCCAATCGATCGATGGAACACCATTCCGGGCTGTCGACCTCGACCGCGCTAGCCTGGGTGCGATTCCGTTTTCGTTCCGTTCCGTGCAGTCGGATTTTGTGCGCAAACACGCGTCCGAGATGATGGTCGTGACCACCGAAAGAACTTCGGTCAACCACGCGATTGCCCAACGCCGCTCGGTCACTGGCAATGAAGCGTGGGCGGGCCGTACCTTGCAGGAGCTCGTCGCCAACGAATACGGCGCCGACTTTGCCATCCCCAACGCTCATTTATCGTCGGGAGCCGGTTTTACCGACCGCGGAACCGACGCCACCCTGCCCGGTTATGCCTACGGCGAGCCCATTGCGGACCCGCTGCTGTGGCCACTCGCGCTCGATTCCAGCAAAGGTCTGGCTCGACCGATCGACGGCGGCCGGCTTGCCAAGGCGCGCGCGCTGCGCGGACGACTCGAGGACAAATCGCAGTTCAACCGGGTTCTTGGCGAAAGCGATAAACTCAAATTCTGGCAGCACCTTCGCCAGGGTCCTCGCGAGGCTGTCGAAGCGCGTGATTTGATCAACAAGCTTTTGTTGATGCCCGAGTCGGCCAAATTTCCGTTAGGCCAATACGGACTGACTGGTTCCGACGCTGCCCAGAAGGCACGTGAACGCTTTCCGCTTTGGGCTGAAGACCCGCTCGAAGCACAAGCCTGCTTAGCGTTCCTTCTGCTTCGTTACCGGGTGTCTTGCGCTGTGACCTTGGGACCAAGTTTCAGCGTCGAGTTACGCGATGGCATGAGCATCGGCGATGAAGGATCGCTGCTGAACCCGCCCATTGCGTTCGACTTTTCGCATCAGGGACATCGTTCCGTTCAGGCGTTGATGTGGCAGCGGATGTACCGCGTTGCAGACGGCCTGATTGACCTGTTGAAAACCGAAGAATACGGCACCAGCGGCGAGAGCCTTTGGGACCGTTCGATGTTGTATGTGGCCACCGATTTTGGACGCACCAAGATACGACCAGCCAATAGCGACGAGTTTTCGTCTGGGCACCATTTGGACAACGGAATGATGATGATTTCGCCGCTGGTCAACGGCAATAAAATCCTTGGTGGTGTCGATCCTAACACGGGTCTAACCTACGGATTCAATCCATCCACGGGCGCACCAGATGTGGGCCGAAAGATGGAAGAAAGTGAGCTGTTTGCTGGGCAGCTTCAGGCGCTCGGGATCGACACGTCACCGGCGGGTCTTGGCGATGTACCGGCGATGCGAAAGGCCTAATTCAAATGAAAATCCAAACCTCCTCTGAAGTTCAGGGGCGTCATGAAGACCGCTTTGAGCGAGTCGCGCGCGTTTTTGCCGAAAGCCTACAAAACGGCGATGAAATCGGCGCCAGTTTTGCCGTGTATCAACACGGAGAACTCGTTGTGGACCTGTGGGGCGGAGTCGCCGACATCGAGTCTGGCGAGCCATGGCAGCGCGATACACGCATCGTTTTATTTTCGGTGACCAAGGGATTTGCCGCGATGGCGATGAACATCTTGGCCGACCGTGGGCTCTTGGAGTGGGACGCACCGGTCGCCGACTACTGGCCAGGCTTTGCCCGCAATGGCAAGGCCGATATCAGCGTCGGGACATTGCTAGGGCACCGAGGCGGACTGGCCTATTTGGATACGCCGCTTCAGATCTCGGACCTGACGGACTCAAGAAGTTCCGCAAAGGTTTTGGAGGCGCTGGAATCCCAGGCTCCGCTATGGAAACCGGGAACAAATCAGGGTTATCACGCTGTCACTTTTGGGATGTACGCCCGCGAGCTTTTTGAACGCATCACCCAAGCCTCGATGGGCGAGTTCCTGACCCGGGAAATCTTCGATCCCCTGGAGTCCGATGTCCGCTTGGGCACGCCCGCAGTGTTCGACTCGAAATTCGCGACGCTCTACCCGCCTTCAGTCCCTACTAGGGTCAAGAAGATGGTCGGCGCACTGATTCAGACGCCCACTTCGTCGGAAGCCCACGTGATGCGGGAGTATTTGACGCGCAAGTCTGTGATGAAACAGGCTTTCACAAACCCCAGTGTGCCTGGCAACGATCTGACGATTTACAATCGCTCGCCGATTCGCCGTGCCGAGCTCCCTTTCGGTTCCGCGACTGGGACCGCTGTTGGGATCGCCAAGTCGTACTTGCCCTTTGCCCACCAGGGTTCGTTCGGGGGGCGCCAATACCTCCGACCCGAGACGCTTGAGCCGATCTACAGTCGTCTGGGTTGGTCCGACCACGACCAAGTGTTGCAGAAGCCTTTGGG
>JBBKVQ010000501.1:0-17024 GCA_037968515.1 Bradymonadaceae bacterium | reverse complement strand
CCCGCACTTGTGAGGTAGCGTGTATTCATTACGGCTACAGCTCCGACAAAAACTGGGATCGCCGGGGTGGCGAAAAGCGGCCCCTCTATCCCACAGCATGAAAAGCGATGTCAACCATTATGTACCGCGAATGGCCCGCAAATATTGCGGCTCTGCAAGAAATGGCCAACTTGATTTTCAACAGTTGAATGTAATTCTGGGGACCCGGGTGAAGAACAAATATTTCCCGCTACGTTAAGAAGCAGCGGTGCGGGTCGAGAGGGAACCTAGCAGCTTGAAACTGAAGTTTCAACTATTATTGAAAATTCAGTTCCAGCGTGCACAAATATCTTATCTGCAGATTTAGGCGCTGATGTTTTCAACGTTCGAAACGGGGATGATGGGCTCGACGGAAATCATAATGATCTTTTTGGCGTCGGCATCAACGACCTCGAAACGCAGCCCTTCGACCTCGAAGATCGTCCCTACCTGCGGCACATTACCCGCCTGGGCCAGCAAGAAGCCGCCTAACGATTCATAGTCCGGGCTCTCGGGCAGCTCGATATCGTAATACTCTTCAATTTCGTAAATCGGAATTCGCGCGTCGGCCATGACTCGCTCTTCGCCAAGCTCAGTCAGATGAGAGGTCTCGCTGTCGTATTCGTCCTGAATATCGCCAAAGATTTCTTCGACGATATCTTCGAGCGTGATGATCCCCGAAGTACCACCAAACTCGTCGACGACGATCGCGATGTGAATGCGCTGTTTCTGAAACTCGGCGAGGAGCTCGGCGATTCGTTTGGACTCGGGGACGAAATAGGGCTCGCGTGCAGCGTCATTGGGATCGAAGCCCTCAAACGTGTTGTTTTCCGAGTGATATTGCATCAGATCTTTGGCGTATACGACGCCAAGGATATTGTCGATCGATGCGTCATACAGTGGTAGCCGGCTGTGTCCGCAGTCCACCAACACCGCGATGATCTCTGTGACCGCCATTTCTGTATTGATGGCGACGATATCGGTCCTCGGGACCATCACTTCGCGCACCAAGGTGTCTGGGAACTCAACGACCGATCGAAGCAACCGCGTGTGGTCGTCTTCTTCGTCGTCGCCGTTCATCTCGAGCATGTATTCGATTTCGTCGAATGTCAGTGGCCCGGGGATCGTGTGACCACCGCCGATCCTGCGCACGATCGTGTGCGTCAGTTGTCCGTACAGCCAAGTCACCGGGTAGAAAAAGAAGTAAGGGATCCACAGCGCTCGCATAAGGAAACTGGAAACCGTCAGATACTTCCGTTTGGCTAGGGCTTTGGGAATGATTTCAGCAAAGGTCAGCAGGATGAAAGTGATCATCGCGATCGCGGCGAGCATCCCTCCGTTTTGATATTGCTCCTCGGGCATGGCACGGCGTGCCAAGTCGATCGTGAGAGCCGCGGCCACGACGTTCGACAGGCTTTTTCCCACCAGAATCGAGGTAATCACCATCGAAGGCGTGTTCAGCCAAAGCTTCATCCAAGTCGCATTTTGCTCCTCGATGAGTTGCTGCGTCTTGGCGGCGCTGAGCGTCGTAAGCGAGGTTTCTGCGGCAGAGAGAATCGCTGAGACCACTGCTGCAATGCAGACGATGGCGAGTTCAACGTATAAAAAAGACCAAGGGTCGGGGTCCAAGAGTCAACCTGGGATATGTTCACGAAGCTACCGGATCACGGCGGCAAGGTAGCCCCCTTGCTGCTGTCGTCAAGTGCAACCGATGCGAAGAATGTATCGAGGGGATTTCAAGGTGTAAACACCTCTGGCTACCGCAGGTTCAGATCCGGTCGGTTCAATCCTGCGAGCCGCGGAGCTCAAAGGCTAGCCATAGGCCAGCCGAGGCCAAGAATGCCAGCGTGACAATGAAAGTGACGTCCATGAATGGTGAACGTCTATTTGCAGGTTTTCTGAGGATTGATTTCACGGGCGCCTTTCGGAACCTTGAACTCAAAACCCGAGTCAGGAAGTTTGCGATTCACCAAAGCCTCTTCAAACACAATCTCATTGGTGTTCCCATACGGGTCGAAGATCGTAGTTCTTAAAACCTGGTAGGTTGTTGGATTCACCTCGAACTCGATGGCTTTGTACTTCGAAGTGGCCTCTTTGGGCGTAAGTCGTAGTCGCGGCAAGGTCTTCGTCGATTTGGGGGTGAACGCAACCGTGAACTCCTTAAGTAAATCGCCTTCACCCATCAAGAACCGGAGCGAGGTCGGCAATTGGCTTTCGCTGAGGCATTGTTTGAACACCTGCTGGAACTCGGTCTCGTAAATCCAGAAAGCGTTTCCATCGCTCACGTAAATTTTGTCGCGCTTTTTGCTCCCCTTTGTCTTCGTATAATCCCAACGCATCTTACCGGGCTTCTTAAAGTAAACTCGGCCGTAGCTCACTTTTTTGTCGCCCGCGGCGACATCAGTGTACGTCTGCGAGAATTTCGACTGGAAATCTGTCGTCGACCGATAAAACGTCTGAATATTTTCGGCAATTTGGGTTGGGGTAAGGGCAGTCTGTGCCATGGCTGAGCCTGGCAAGAGCAGCGAGAACAACATCATCAAGATAAACGTATATTTCATATCCAACCTCTGAACGGCGCGGCCAATGTAGTTCAATGTGGTTCCAACCGCCACATCCCTACACACTCTTGGACGTAGGAACTTCGGTTTCATGCAAAAAATGCCGTGAGTCTCGACGACGCCGACGTTTACGGGTAAATACCGCGGCCATGAACGACATCCAAACAAGTACACGTCAACCCCATCGTCTCTGGCCACTTTACGTGGTTGGACTCGCGCTGATGGCGTTCGGGTTCTATTTCGCGTTTTTTAAGAGCGCTCCTCCCAGCCCAACTCCGGTGGTCAAAATTGAAGGGATAGGAATGGGCGTGGACACCGTGCCAAAGAATTTGGACCGCGGCAGTTCAGTACTGCTCTCGATCAAGCCCACCTCTCGGAAATCGCGGGTGTTTCTTCAACAATCACAGGCCAGCAAGGGCACAAACGCCGTCGAGACTGAACTCCGACTGGTGATGGAAGACACCCCGGTTGGCGGGTTGGTTTTCGAACGAAGTTACCCTGACGTCGAGATTCAGGTTCGGGGAGGCAGCCAGAAGCTTGACGGCGAGATTCCGGCACACGTGGCTGATCTGCTCAAGACGGTCCAACATCGGGTCGAACTGGACGCCAACGGCCAAGTCAAAACTTACACATTGACCTCAAGCCAATCTGGTCAACTGAGCCCGCTACTCGCCATGATGAAAGACGCGATGCAGATGCTCTCACCGCAGTTTCCCCGAGAAGCGGTCAACGTCGATGAGCCTTGGTCTTATCGTGCGCCCTACGATCTGCGTTCTGAGGATGGTTCGGTAACCGTGCAAGGCGATTATCAAGTATCCAGCACGTTTCGCGGTGTTCAGGTGGAAGACGGTCGCAAACTGGCGGTCGTCGAGCAGAATCTTTCGGGAAGCGGCGCTGGGAGCTTCAAAAATGGCGATGCCACGGAGTCGTTTTCGAACACAGGGGTAGGGCACGGCGTGTTCTTCTTTGATTTGGAAGCGGGGCAGGTCGTCCGGTCCGGAATTGTGTTTGAGCAGGTTTCCGTGCTGGCAAAAGATCCCGGCATTCAAAGCACGACAAAGCTTTCGCTCGAGCCGGCGCAGTGAACCAATTCAGGTTCGCCTGTACTCAGTGCGGACAGTGCTGCAAACAGCCTGGTTTTGTACTGTTCGACCTTGATGAGCAGGTGAAGACAGCCGCTTTTTTGAATCTAGAGGTCGAGGCTTTTCGGGCCAGGTTCTTGGTTCAACTCGAGGAAGGTTGGGCGATCGAGGTTGCAACCGGAAATGCCTGTCCCTTCTTGCTCGATGATGCCTGCACGATTCAGCCTGCCAAGCCCAAACAATGCCGCACCTATCCGTTCTGGCCTGAGGTCAGTCGGGAGTGGAAGACTTGGTTGTTCGAGGCTGCGCACTGCCCGGGAATCGGGCAGGGAAGGGCGTATTCTGAGGTTGAGCGGCGGGCGTTGGAAGAAGAGCGCGAATCAACCGACGAAAATCACTGACGTCTCGCTTTCACAAGCCGAGTGACTTCTTTACGATTTAGGACTCGTGCCTCAACAAGCATATCGACGAGCACGGCCAGCACATCGCGTTGGCTTTGAACTTCATGATGAAGCCGTTGAATCTGCTTCTCTTGCTGTTCGACAAGTTCTTGTAAGGTTATCTGCACTTCGGAGGGTTCGAATAGGTCGAACCCATCTTTCGGCTCAGACGGGTCGTTTGGCTCGAAATCGCCAAATACCGAGCCGCCGCCGAACCCAGATTGGAGCCCCTGACTTGGAACCGCAGTTGGGTCCATCTCAAAATCATTGCCGAATCCGCTTCCCAATTCGCCCCAAGCATCGTGCGGACTTTCGCTGGGCGCGGTCATTTGAGACGGTCTGATATCGGCCTGGTCAAGGAACGCATCAAAGTCTTCCAACGCCTGTGCCACGTCGTTCTTGGGCTTAGTCACATCCTTTTTTGGCGCCTTGGTCAGCGTCGTCTTGGCAAGTGGGGTCTTGGCCACAGGCTGACTGACCGGTGGCGGACTTAAAGGCGGCATCGAAGGTTTTCGGTCTCGGCGAGGCTCGGGTGCTTCCTCGACCTCTGAGGGCTGGTCGAGTAGAAACTCCTCGGATTCGGCGTCCGGCTCTGGCAGGGGAGTCACTCGCGGTCGATTCGGCCACGCTTCCCCAAAATAGAAATGACGAATGGCCTCTTGAATGAACGATTTTCCTGCAATTTGGATCGTTGGTGAGTTGCCCGTGGCCATCCGAAGGGTTTCCAAAACATCTAGGGTAGATTCGACATCGGAAAGCACAACGGTCACATGATCTCCGCTAGTACTCAGGGCGATGGGCAAGATGCCATGCTTTTCCGAAGTGTTCGCAGACAGAAGTTTGAGCGCCCGAGGTTCGGCCGTAAACGAATTGAGATCGAGCTGGTCATACCCGTAGCAAGCAGCCATGGCCTCAGCCAACTGAAGCTCGCTTAGGTCGCCTGCACCGACAAGTTCTTCGCCAACAGTCGTCTTGTTACGCGTCGCACGAAGAATATGCCGTTGCATTGTCGCGCGAGTCACCAGAGACGTATTAACGAGATGATCGACTAGTCGTCGGTCCATCAGTCGAAACCATGAAGCAGTAAAAGTGAATTTGACGATTTCACACGGAACTCCAGAAAGCAAAGAATTCGCTGGTTAGAGGCTGATCGGCGTCCGTTTGACGTCCCAGATTTGCTCGGCGTATTCGTGGATAGTGCGATCAGACGAGAACTTGCCCACATTTGCCAGATTACGGATGACCTTCGCCGTCCATAGATTTTGGTCGCGGTAGGTTTGTTCGACTTCCCGCTGGCAGCGAACGTAGTCATCAAAATCTGCACAAATCATGTACTGATCGCTGCGCTTAAGGTCCCAAGCCACTGGCTGGAACCTTCCAGGATCGTCGGGTGAAAAATCGCCGCGCTCTATCGCATCGATCGCTCGTTTTAGCGCCGGGCTGCGATCAATGAATTCCTGAGGATTGTAGCCTGCCGTGCGCCGCGTCTTGACCTCATCGGCGTTCATCCCGAACAGGAAGAAGTTGTCAGCACCTACTTCTTCGCGAATCTCAACATTGGCGCCGTCCAACGTCCCGACGGTCAACGCGCCATTCATCGTGAACTTCATGTTGCCGGTGCCCGAGGCTTCTTTGCCAGCCACAGAAATTTGTTCTGAAACGTCGGCCGCAGGAATGATGATCTCGGCCAATGAAACGTTGTAGTTACTCAGGAAAACGACCTTGATACGGTTGCGGATATCGGGGTCATTATTGACCACTGAAGCAACGTCATTGATCAGTTTGATGTGCAGTTTGGCCATGGCGTATCCAGGCGCAGCTTTTCCACCGAAAATATAAGTGCGTGGCACCACATCAGCATCTGGCGAGTCTTTCATTTTCAAATACGAGGAAACGATGTGCAGGCAGTTCAGCAGCTGCCGTTTGTACTCGTGCAGTCGTTTCACCTGAACGTCGAAGATGGAGTCGAGGTTGGGGGTAAAGCCATGTCGCTCACGGATAAGCTCGGCAAGTCGGGCTTTGTTCTGCCGTTTAATCGCGCGAATCTCCGTCTGGAAGTCGGGGTCGTCAGCGAGTTCGGCTAGTGGCTTCAAGTCGTCGAGGTGATTCACCCAGGATTCTCCGATGCGTTCTGTGAAGACTTCCGAGAGGCTTGGGTTGCATTGAAGAAGCCATCGACGTGGAGTTACACCGTTGGTCTTATTATTAAATCGTTTGGGCCAAAGCGCGTAGAATTCTGGCATCAGCTGTTCTCTGATGAGCTTCGAATGCAGCTCAGCGACTCCGTTTACGCTGTGGGAACCCACCACAGCCAGATGCGACATTCTCACCCGTTTGGGCGTGGATTCTTCGATGATCGACAGCGTTCGTTTAATCTCGGTGTCGGTGGGCCATTTGACGTGGACCTCTAGGAGGAAACGTCGATTGATCTCGTAGATGATCTGCATATGCCTTGGAAGCAAGCGCTCAAAGAGCGCGAGGTCCCAAGTTTCCAACGCTTCAGGCAGCAGCGTGTGGTTGGTGTAAGCGATGCACTTTTGCGTAATCGTCCAGGCGCGGTCCCAGGTGAGGTGCTCCAAGTCCACGAGCACACGCATCAACTCGGCCACCGCTACGGCAGGGTGGGTATCATTGAGTTGGATGGCTGCGACGTTGGGCAGGTTGTCGAGATTATCGTCGCCTTTCTTGAAGCGCCGAACGATGTCCGACACGGAGCACGCCACGAAGAAATACTGCTGTTTCAGGCGCAGCTCGCGCCCTTCGGCAGACTGATCGTTGGGATAAAGCACTTTCGAGATGCTCTCAGTGAGCGCTTTTTCTTCGACGGCTCTGCGATAGTCGCCGTCGTTGAATACTTGGAAGTTGAACTCGCGAGAAGCTCGGGCAGACCAAAGACGCAGAGTGTTGACGGTGTTGTTTTTATAACCGATGACCGGCATATCGAACGGCACACCAAGCACAGTTTGCGCGTCAACCCAATGGGCGACACTGTGTCCGTCTGAACCTGGGCGCATCTCGACCCTGCCGAAGAATCGCACAGGCACGGTGTATTCATGGCGCGCGATCTCCCACGGATTTCCCCGTCGAAGCCAGTCGTCGCCGCGCTCGACCTGCCAGCCTTCTGCGATCAGTTGGTCGAAGATTCCAAATTCATAGCGGATTCCGTAGCCGACTGCTGGGAGTTCCAGTGTCGCCAACGAGTCCATGAAGCATGCGGCGAGACGCCCAAGCCCGCCATTACCAAGACCAGGGTCGAGTTCTTCTTCAAGAACATGGCCAAGATCGATGTCGTAGGCCGCGAGTTTGTCTTTCGCCATGTCATAAAGCCCCAAGTTAATGAGGTTATGGGCGAGGAGTCTGCCGATCAAAAATTCGGCCGAGAAGTAGTAGACACTCTTAACGTCTTTTTCGATGTAAGTGCTTCGCGTCGCCAGCCAGCGTTGAACCATTCGGTCGCGGGTAGCCAAGGATATCGCGCGGAAGATATCTAACGGAGTGGCCGTCGTAAGGGTTTTACAACAGGTGTAAAACAGGTGATCGAGCACCGATTGTTCAATATGGCTCGGGTCGAGGCTGGTGCGCTGGCTTGCCAGATCTTTCATTGGAGGCTCCGCGGTCGTTTGTTCTGAATGTTGGGATTGTGAAACCGCGACGCGGAACGTTCAAGGTCGAACTAACTTCCTGACGCCACGGCGACTCCGATCTGTAGCCAAATCACGTCGCCAGGTAGATTGAAGACCGGCTGCCAAGCCGCATCAATTCGGGCTTCGAGGCCTGACCAGCGATATCGCACGCCGCCGCTCAGCGACATTCCATTATAGTTGAGTTCCGGCCCCGTGATCCGAACCAGACTGTTGGAGTCGAGGCCAAACCTCATGTAGTCGACGGCTGCGACGAACTCGATCGGGCCAACCGGAAAGTAGCCCCTAGGCCCCAATAGTACCGACAGTGTGCGCAGATCTCTGGAGAATGGCGGAGGCTGCTGATCGGTCAAAAAGTAGGACGTACACAGGCCAAGGCTGAGGCCTAGGTATTGCCATCGCAACTCCTGAGCGATGGACAGGCTTAGTCCAGGTTGTGTGACGGCGCCGATTTCACCCGTGAAAATCTGGGTGCCGACCCCGACCCCAAGGCTTGCAATGGGTGGAGCAGCCACGGCGTCCACGGCCAGAATACTCAACCCCAGAGTCAAAGCTGCGATTTGTTTTCGTCGTCTCAGAAACACAAACACGATGAAAAGGAACACACTCGCCGACCCAGTTCCAGCGCTCGAGCAAGACGCCGCATCGGCCGGAGAGCACCGCCCGCTATCGAGATTACATGTTTGATCCGACGTGCAGTCGTCGTTGGAGGCGCATTCAACGCATCGTCCTGGAATTCGTGTGTCGCACAGCCAGCCCGAGCTGCAATCGTCGTCAGAAGAACACTCAAGCGCCACAGAAGTAAGCACGTAATCTGCGGTGACCTCGCAACCGCTGCAATTGATGGAGAACTCGATTTCCTCGCGGGTGCCAAGAAGCTGCGGGGTCCACCGATTGCCCACGCTGCCTTCGGGGGAGATGCGATGGGAACTTTCTGCGATGAGGATGGGCTCATCCATGTCGAAGCCGCTGTCGGTGCCGGCGTCGGATTCACCTGCTGGAACAAAGGCCTGTGCAACGACGGTGGTCTCGGTGGTCGAGGCATTTCGGATCGCGTAGTCGAGCTGATTGCGTCCCACAGCATGACGACGGATCAGAGTCTGGTCAGGGCAGTCTGCGGTGGGTGGAATGCACAAAGATCCCGTTGCAACCGGGTCGGTCGGTGCTGGAACGCATGCGGCAAACGCCAAAAACACCAGCCAGAGTGCTCTCACCCGACCTCCAGCTCAATCCAGAGTCGTTTCATGGAGTTCAGCAAATCCGTCACGCTCATGCCACGTTGTCCGAACTGCGCGGCTGCGTGGTCGCCCGCGTGTCCGTGCAGGCAGACGGCGTGGCAGGTCGCCTCGAACGCGTCGTCCGATTCACAGAGGCTCGCTGCAATGATCCCGGACAAAGCGTCGCCCATTCCGCCCGTTGCCATCCCAGGGTTTCCAGTGGCGTTGACGCCCACGCGCCCGTCGGGGGCGGCGACAACAGAAGCTGACCCCTTCAAAACCACCACTGCGTTATGACGTGTCGCGAGTTCGAGGGCAGCGTTAATGGGGTTTATGAGGATTTCGGAAACAGACCGGTTAAGCAGGCGGGCTGCTTCGCCAGGGTGGGGCGTTAAAACCGAGGTTGCGGGTAGGTCGAATGGCCGCTCAGCAAGCAAATTCAGCCCGTCCGCATCGAGCACCAAACGTTGGGCATGTTGAAGCACGATCTCCATGGCTGCAACGGACTCGGCACTCATGCTCAGGCCTGGTCCCGCGACGACGACATCTGCCCTTGAGATTACGGCTGGCAGCCCATCTTGGTCGAGCGCATCGAAGGACATCAACTCTGCACAGTGCGACGGAACAACCATTAATGCCGACGGATGCGTGGCGACGGTGACGAGGCCCGCACCTCGAAACAACGCTGCCTGACCCGCAAGAATCGCCGCTCCAGCATGACCTGGCCAACCGCCAAGAACGACGACACGGCCAGCATCTCCCTTGTGCATTCGTCGATCACGTTTGGCGAGGTGCAAAAAGCTCGGCCTGAGCCAGACTGCATCCCAGCCTACATCTTCAACCAAAGTCATGGGGATCCCGATGTCGACGACATAGATATCCCCAGCCAAAGAGCGGCCTGGTTCTAGGCTGAGCCCCAATTTTGGAAGCGCCAGAGTTGCGGTCGCTGCGGCTCGAACGGCGCATCCAGCGGCTTGCCCCGAGGCTGCGTGTAGTCCACTTGGGACATCGACGCTTAAAACTTGGCCATGCTTGGTGTTTAAGAACGCGATCGCGTCGCTGAACGGGGAGTCCTCGGTGATGATGCGATCCAACCCCGTGCCGAGTAGCGCGTCGACGTAGACGTCGGCCTCCAGCAAGTCTTCCAGGTCATCGATGGCAAAAAATTCGAATCCGAGTTTCGCGCAAATATGCAGGTTCGTTGCCGAGTAGCCGCGTATTTTATCGGGCGAGCAAGCGAGCACGACATCAACATCGAATCCTCGTTCATCGAGAATTCGCGCCATCGCCAGACCATCGCCGCCGTTGTTTCCAGCACCACATAAGACCATGACTCGCTGTGCAGCGGGAAAGTGGGCCGCCAGCGTGTCGCAAGCGCCCAATGCAGCGCGTTCCATCAAGACGATGCCAGGAATGCCTATTTCTTCGATCGCCAGCCGGTCGATTTCGCGAATCTGTTTCGGAGAAACCAGCAGCATTTCAGCTTCCATAGGTCCGCCCCAATTCTAGCGCAGCGATCATTTCGCGAATGGCTTGGTCAAGTCCCACAAACACAGACCGGGCGATGATCGAATGGCCGATATTGAATTCTTCGATCTGACCGATCCCTGCGACTGCCAAAACGTTCTTGTAGTCCAGTCCATGTCCTGCAGCGACGACAAGTCCAAGGCTGACGCCAAGTGCAGCTGCGTCAACCAGTCGCTCGAGCTCCTTGTCGGCGTGGTCGGCGTGGGCTCTTGATGACTCGAATTCGGACGCGGGTACGCAATAATCGCCCGTGTGTAATTCGATAATGTCTGCGCCGACAGCCTGACTGGCTTCGACCTGTGCCGGGTTAGGATCGATGAATAACGAGATCTCGGCACCGGATTCTCTCAGCTGCTCGACGTAATCTCGGAGGTCCGCCTGGTTGCCAACGATGTCCAGCCCGCCTTCCGTAGTGCGTTCTTCACGCTTTTCTGGGACGAGCGTAATCATGTCCGGCCGAAGCCGAATCGCGATCTCGGCCATCTCATGCGTGGCACCCATCTCGAGGTTGAGTTTGGTCGTCACGGTGCGGCGCAATAATTCGACGTCTCGGTCTTGGATATGTCGCCGGTCTTCACGCAAATGAACCGTAATCTGGTCTGCGCCGGCGAGTTCCGCAATGGCGGCAGCCGAGACCGGATCAGGATAAATTGTGCCTCTTGCCTGACGCAACGTGGCGACATGATCGACGTTGACCCCCAAACGAGGGCGCTTGAATTCAGCCATGACTTGACCTCAGGCAGTGATCGAGGATTTCAGGACGTTCAAAAGATGTTCCGCATGCCGCCGGACGCTGGTCAGATCAGGGCCTTCGACCATGACCCGAACTTTGGCTTCGGTCCCCGAATATCGAACAACCACGCGTCCAGTTTCGCCGAGTTCAGACTCCACCTGCAACCTCGCGGCAACGTAGTCCGGCAAGGTTTCGAGGTCAGGCTTGGATTGAACCTCGGCGTTCAAAAGAATCTGCGGGAACGTGGTCATGACCTCGCCAAACTCGCTCAACTTCTGGTTGTCACGCCTCATGATGGCAAGCACCTGAAGCGCTGCCAGCATGCCATCGCCCGTGGTCGTATGGTCCAAGAAAATCAGGTGGCCCGATTGTTCTCCTCCCAGATTGAAGTCGCCGTTTCGCATGGCTTCAACGACATACCTGTCGCCGACCGGCGACCGTTGCAGATGAATGCCCCTTTTACGCAGGGCGATCTCAAGGCCTACGTTGCTCATGATCGTCGAGACTACGGTGTCGTTTTTCAAGAGCCCTTGGGCCTTCAGGCTCAACGCACACAGCGCGATGATACGGTCACCGTCGACAATTTCGCCCAACTCGTCGATGAGGATCACGCGGTCGGCGTCGCCATCAAGGCATATGCCAATATCGGCGCGAGTTTCGCGAACTCGGGCGGCCACGCTCTCAGGGTACATCGAACCGCATTTGTGGTTGATGTTCATCCCGTCCGGTTCGACGCCAAGAGTGAACACCTCGGCACCTAATTCGCGCAATACTGCAGGGGCGACCTTGTAGGCAGCACCGTTTGCGCAGTCGAGGACAATGCGCAGCCCTTCAAGGGTTAGTTCTCTAGGAAACGAGTTTTTCAAGAATACGATATACCGTCCGGTGGCGTCATCGATTCGGGTGGCGCGACCAATTTGAGACGAGTCCACCTGCGGAGGGTCGGCAAATACCAGCGCCTCGATCTTGGCTTCTTCGTCGTCGGGCAGTTTGAAGCCGTCGTTCCCAAAAATCTTGATGCCGTTATCTTGATAGGCGTTATGGCTTGCCGAAATAACGATGCCCGCGTCGGCGCGCATGCCGGTTGTGAGGAATGAAATCCCAGGGGTTGGCAGCGGCCCAACAAGTTGGACGTCTGCGCCCATGCTGGTGATTCCAGCTGCGAGTCCGGATTCAAACATGTAGCCCGATAATCGAGTGTCTTTGCCGATCAGAATCCGAGTTCGATGGGACGGATTACGAACGTTCTTGCGGAAGTGCTGGGCGATCGCTTGTCCCAACCTCACTGCGATTTCGGCCGTCATTGGGTAGACGTTTGCAACGCCACGCACGCCATCTGTTCCAAATAATTTTCGTTCGACCACGACAGGGCCTCGTAATGGGAATCTTGCCTAGGAGAGACGTGATTTGGTGGGTGGTGTCAAGGCTCGTCGGGTGCCTGAACCTTTGGAGTCGTCGACACAATGACATTCTTTGGGCGGTAATCAACCAGAGTGACGCCCGCCGGCAGGTTCTTGACGGCGGGTTGTTTTTCGAACGTTCCCGCACCGCGTCGGTCTTCGGTGGTCATGTCGATGGTCGCCAGCAGGCTGGACGGGGTCAGCGCGTCCAAAGTGGCTCGGGGGCCTCTCAGTGTCACACTCAAAGTTCTGGGGGTGATATGGGCCTCGCGGGTCGTGTTCACAGCGAGCACGGGGATATTATCGACGACTTGGGTGAACTCGACGGTCTCGATCGGAACATGGATCGTGAAGTTAACTGAGGCGTCGTATCGGAGGAGGGGGTCATCGAGTCTGATTTGCACCCGACGGTCGATCGTCTGTGTTCGTCCAGATATATCAACGACTTCGGTGCTGACAGCTTCAACCTTTTCTACGCTGCTCGCCGGACCGCTCAGTTCAATCTGCGCTGGGGTTAGCACCACCTCGCCGACCAAATAATCCGCCCGAGGTTCACCAGAGATTCGTGGCGAAACAGTCACTCGTTTTTTCGCAAGTGGTTCAAGGACGACCCGCAAAAACTCCGGCGTGATCTGGGTGACTTCCAGTCCGACCGGAAGTTGAACCATGTCTGGCGTTAGATTCAATGTTTGTTCGGCACCGTCGCTGGCAATGACGCTGAGCGGTGGGACTTCGGTTGGGTCAAAGCGATTGATATCCGACGATCGTCCGCGCACCGTAAGACGGACTCGCTCAATCGGAGGACTGATGAGCACCATATTATCCGGCAACTCAATCCGAACCGCGGCGTGAGCCACTACCGTTGCCTCCCGGTCGCTCCTTACCCACATGAACAGCGTGGTGGCGATGGCGAAAGCAACGAACTTCACCAAAAGGTTATCAGTCATCGCATTAATGATCTGATTCTTGAGAGCGCTCAAAACGTACCCCTAGGTCCTTCGCCCCGGAACCGCTCAATCAAAGCGGCCTCATCGTCGGTTCCGTCAGGACTGAAGATTCTCTGCAGGAGGTCTCGCATCGTGTTTGCATCCAAGTCTCGGTAGAGCTGCTCGCGATACGCGATTGAAATGGTGCCAGTTTCTTCGCTGACCACAATCACTGCGGCATCGGTGTCTTCGCTCAAGCCAATCGCTGCACGATGCCGAGTTCCCAACGTCTTTTCCACCTTGGGCGAGTTCGTCAAAGGCAAGAAGCAGCCTGCGGCCGAAATACGCCCCTTCTGAATCACGGCCGCCCCGTCATGCAGAGGGTTTTGATGTTCCGGCAGGAAAAGTGAAAAGAGCAGATCTTTCGAGACCGTGGCGTCGATTCGGATTCCTTCTTCGGTGATCTCATCAAGTTGCGCGTTTCGCTCGATCGCTATCAAACCGCCAATGCGGCGTTGTGACAGCATCGCGCTGGCTTTGATGACTTCCTCGAGGACCGGAGCTTCCTCGATCGACCGCGCGGTGTTCAGCCACTGGGTCCGCCCAAACTGAGCGAGGGCTCGGCGTACGTCGGTCTGAAACAGAATCACAATAATGATGATGAAGTTAACTATGAACTTATCGATGAGCCAATGCGTCGTCGTCAGCGTGAGTGTGTCGTTTTTCGAGACGAAAAACATACCGACCACAACGATCAACCCCATCAAAACCTGCACCGCGCGGGTGCCTTTGATCAGCAATAACAGGCGATAGACGACAAAATAGACAATGACGAAGTCCATGACCGCGACAAGCAATTCTTTCCCATCTTTCCAATTTAGGATGTCTAAGGCTCCGACCATGGATACCGTTTGGGGAAAAAGAAAGAGCAGCATCGCGTCCGTCGATTGTAGTCAGGTGTCGTACCTGAGCAAGAAGGTCTTACTCATTGGTGCTATTTTCCTGCACGACACGCGTCGCTGACGCGAATCACATCGATCATTTCGGCGACATCGTGAACGCGGACGATATTTGCACCGTTCGATATTCCAATAGCGACCGTGGCTGCCGTGCCGAGCACACGGGCCTCGGGTGGTTTTTGCAAAATCGCCCCGATAAGACTTTTTCTGGAGGTGCCCAGCAGAATAGGGCGCCCCAACTCGCGAAATCGCCCGAGTTCCCTGAGGATGCGATAGTTGTGTTCGACCGTCTTTCCAAAGCCAATGCCTGGATCGACGATGATTTGGGACTCGCGGATGCCTGCCTTCATCGCAAACTCGATTCGTTCACGAAAAAAAGAGAGGAGGTCTTCGATGACGTCCCCGTATTGGGGGTCTTTCTGCATCGTTCCGGGCATGCCTTGCATGTGCATCAGCACGACAGGAACTCCGCGCTCGGCGAGCAGGCCGGCCATCTTTGGGTCAAAACGCAGAGCGGAAACATCGTTGATGAGGTGGGCTCCAGCATCTAAGGCTGCCAAAGCGACCTCGGATTTCATCGTATCGACAGACACCAGCCCAGTTGCTGCAATGGCCTCAACGACAGGAATCACCCGAGCGATTTCGTCTTTCGCAGAGACCGGGATGGCTCCCGGGCGAGTTGATTCCCCGCCGACATCAATGATGTCAGCACCCGCAGCTCGCATCGCGATCGCATGCGCACAAGCGGCCACGATGTCGTGGTGCTTGCCGCCATCACTGAAGCTGTCTGGGGTGGTGTTGAGGATTCCCATCACCAAGGTCCGCGAGTCCGCATCGACGAGGTCATCGCCGACGTGAAACGGAGAGATGGTCTCAGCCCTCTGAGGAAAGCTGACAAATCGAGTCACGTTACGCCTGAGTCGTCGGCGTCCAATCGCCGATCGCGGATTGTTCTTTTATCTTCGAGGTGAAGCCGGTTTTGGGCGAGCGCTCTTTTTCTGCGAGCTCTTTTTCAGCCGTGGCTTTTTCGTCGAGGCGCTTCTGTCGAAGTCGACTGTCTGTGCGGTCGTCGAACAACATCATGATTTCTCCCGCGTCCAGCACTTCAAACTCAAGCAGGGCTTCGCTCATAAGCTCCAATAGCGGCAGATTGTCGCGAAGTAGCTGTTCGGCAAAGTCATACTGGGTCGTCACGATCGTGCGAACTTCGGTGTCGATCTCCTGCGCAACGGCCTCGCTGTAAGGGCGTGCGGTTCCGCCGCCGCCGCTTCCTGGGAAGGGATTGGTGCGGTTCTCGCTGAACGATAATGGGCCGATCACGTCGCTCATGCCCCATTCACACACCATTCGACGAGCCAAATCGGTGGCGACTTCGATATCGTTTCCGGCACCGGTGGTGAGTTCATCAAAGATCACTTTTTCGGCGGCACGTCCGCCCATCACGACCGCGATCCGCATGAGTGCGTAGGACCGAGACATGCTGTGGCGGTCTTCAGCAGGCAACTGCTGCATGACGCCCATGGCGCGTCCACGAGGGATAATCGTGACCTTGTGAACCGGATCAGTTCCTTCCTGCAAAAGGGCCAGCAAGGCGTGGCCTGCTTCGTGATAAGCGGTGACGCGCTTTTCTTTGTCGCCGATCACAGCGCTCTTGCGCTCCGCACCCATAAGCACCTTGTCTTTAGCGTGCTCAAAGTCTACGTCGTCGACGCGATCTTTGCCGATTCGTGCTGCCTGAAGTGCGGCTTCATTCACTAAGTTTTCAAGGTCAGCACCCGAGAATCCCGGGGTTCCGCGGGCGATTTTGTGCAAGTTCACGTCGCGACCCACCGGGGTCCGTCGCGTGTGGATCTTGAGGATCTGCTCACGACCGCGAACATCGGGTGGTGGCACCATGACGCGTCGGTCAAAACGTCCTGGGCGGAGTAGTGCAGGATCCAAGACGTCTGGGCGATTGGTAGCCGCGATCATGATCACGCCTTCATTTGCCTCAAAACCGTCCATCTCGACCAAAAGTTGATTCAAGGTCTGCTCGCGCTCGTCATGGCCACCGCCAAGTCCCGACCCACGGTGTCGACCCACGGCATCAATTTCGTCGATGAACACGATGCACGGAGCTTGTTTTTTGGCCTGTTCGAAGAGGTCACGGACACGGCTGGCGCCGACACCCACAAACATCTCGACAAAGTCCGAACCAGAGATCGAGAAAAATGGAACGCCCGCTTCCCCAGCGACACCGCGGGCGAGCAGGGTTTTTCCTGTTCCCGGTTGCCCCATGAGCAGTACGCCTTTGGGGATCCGGCCCCCAAGCCGTGTGAACTTCTTGGGGTTTTTAAGAAATTCGACGATCTCTTGCAGTTCTTCTTTGGCTTCGTCGATGCCTGCCACGTCGTTGAACGTTACTTTGTTGTTGTTTTCATTGAGTAATTTGGCCTTTGATTTGCCAAATGTCATCGCTTTGCCACTGCCGTTTTGGAACTGACGCATCATGAAGAATAACGCCACGATGATGAGCATTAC
>JBBKVQ010000500.1:0-2522 GCA_037968515.1 Bradymonadaceae bacterium | reverse complement strand
AGTTGAACAGCGCTTCGAGCCGCCCTTGGGCGATCTCGGCTTGGTACGGCGTGTACTGAGTGTACCAGCCTGGATTTTCAAGAATATTTCGCTGAATCACGGGCGGCGTGATGCAGGCGTTGTAACCCTGGCCGATGAACGAGCGAAACGCCTTGTTCTGGGTGGCGATTTGTCGCAGCTCTTCTAGAGCCTCAATCTCGCTCAACGGCAGCGGCAGGTTCAGCGGCTGTTTGACGCGGATATTTTTGGGAATGGTCTTGGCAATCAGCTCCTCGAGAGAAGTGAAACCAAGCTCAGCAAGCATGGATTGAATTTCTTCGTCCGAAGGGCCGATATGGCGTCGAACGAAAGCGTCAGTGAGTGCCAGTGGATGTGTCATGTCGCCGCCTTGAAGGGTCAAGTACGCGGCATAACAAGCCGCGCAATTGCGGCATTCCAGCTATCACAACGATCTGGTTTGGGGCAACCCTTGCTAGCTCGTCAAACCTGCTTTCGGTTGACCTTTTCGGCCACCACGACGGCGTCGACAATGGACCAAATATGAACGACCCAGCCGAGCAAGACGAACCACAGCAGGAAGGAAAGGACCATCATCATGACGCCTTTCGAAATCTCACCGTTATACATTTGACCCGTGCCTGGCAGGATCAAACTCAACAGAAGTGCCATGCCCGGTTGATGTTCAGGCTGCTCCATTTCAGTCGAGATTGCCGTCGAGGGTGAATGTACCATCGCCGTGGAATTCGACTCCGAGAACCAACGGTTTTCGGTGCTTACCACCGAGGACTCACGCCGGTGAGTAGTCACGACGTCGTCACACGCGGCCATGACAGGTCGGTTGGACGGAAGGGGTTGAGGTTCGCAGCGAGCGTTTGATGCCACCAAATAAGGAGAGCCGCTACTGTTTCCCACCGTGCCGTCAGTGGTCGACGCCCTCGACGATACTGCGGACCACGTCTGGACTACTTTCTGGGCCACCACCCGTCGTCCGGCTGCGCCATCGGGACCCGAAACTGGCGCACTACCGTAATAATCGTCAAATCCGCCCCATCGGTCGTGTTCTGTAGGTGCTGGTGGACGTGCTGGGGGGCGAGGAACCATGGCGTGCCCACGATCGATCGGCGAATGGTCAATCGGTCCCAATGTGCGGACATCGACTTCACGGTTAATCGGAGAGAAAGGTTGGGCGGAACCGTCGTCATCGAGGGTAGAATTCATCTCGAAATTGGGTCGTGGCTCGTCGGGTACGTAGGCGTGTGCTTCTTTGAGTTCCTTCAGCTTTTCGCCGTCATTGGTCTGATGCGGTACATGATAAAACAGGTTGCCGTTTTCGTCAGAATCCAGCTCCAATGCGCCCTCCCCGAGGAGTGCATTCAACATTCGATTGGCTTCGCGGCTTGGGACACCGAGATAATAGGCAACCGATGCAGTGGTGATTCGCGATTGCGTCTCAAATGCCAGCTTCAGGATGGCCTGTTCGAATTGATGGAGCTCCATATACGACCTCATCCACGACAATGGTGAAACACCGATGGCTCGGTACTTTCACAGCTCTAAATAATCTCTCGGGTTGGCTTCTATATTCATTGTGTCGATCTTCTCGACTCGATTCAAGTGGCCACCCGCCGTCTTTTTCACTTGAGGAGGTTCAATCACCACCACTCGTGAAGACCGCGTTTCGCCGGTCTCTAAAGTATAACTCCCGGAGGACCATTTGTATTCTCGTTCCAAGGCAAGAAAAGTCTCCAGACCACGGATTTCTAGGTCACAGGACGCTGTATCGTAGTGGATCGGAATCACCAGACGCGCACCAGACCTGCGGATCCACTCCCGAGCCTGAAACGCACCGATGGTAAAAATACCCCCGATGGGAATCAGCAAAACGTCGCAATGGGTGATCGGCCAAAGTCCGTCAGGGGCTTGTCCGACATCGCCGAGATGCAAGATGCACAATCCATCCACCCGGATCGCCAAGGCGTCGCTGGTCCCGCCTCGCCGCGTCCCACCGTATTCGTCGTGATCAAGGCGCAAACGTTCGATGAAAAACGGCCCCACTTGGCCCTCTTCAACGCGCGGAGGGGGCGTCGGTTTGACCGCGTGTACGGCGTTATGATCCAAGTGATCATGCGTGCAAACCACAGCGTCGAAGTCGCCGTGGATTTCGGGGTACGAGATTTTGCCCCCAAAACTTCCGGGTTCGAAGGGATCAATGAGTAATTTCGCCCCCGAATCAGAGGTCAGTGAGCACGCAGCATGTCCGTAAAAGTCGATTCGCATACCGTCATACTAACACCGGACTGCGCTGAACGCATCAAGTCCTTGCGCCGTTTGCTAAACGCGTGATATAGGCTCGCGCCAACTACGCACGCCTCCCGACTGCGTGTCCTCGGTGCCCGTTATACGCGGGTTGGACAGCGGAATGACGGATGGCGGAGGAAACAACCAAACGGAGCTAGAATGCCAGTAACAATGAAAGACCTTCTCGAAGCAGGAGTTCATTTCGGTCACCAAACGAACCGATG
>JBBKVQ010000499.1:0-13579 GCA_037968515.1 Bradymonadaceae bacterium | reverse complement strand
CAGCAAACTGTCCCGTACACACAGCAAAAACCTTGAATACGTTACGACTGGTATGCCATGCCGTCAAGATTCCCGGTGGTTGCGTTTCGTGCCGCATATACCGGACAAAAATGCCCATTAACGGGTTGGAAAGTGACACAGAGAGCTTAGCGTGGAAAGTAGAAACTTGATGATGGAGGTGCGACTGTGCAGCTTGAGTGGATTCTTTTGATTTTGGGTGGGGCGACGCTGGTGGGTGGCAGCGCTTTGGCGCTCGTTGGTTTGACCACGATGATGGGCCAACGCCGACCTTCAAATCAGAGCTTTCTGGCACCAGTGCTGGCGGTCGACGCCCTTGATGCCGACCTTCGCGTCGCCTACTCGAAGACCATCGTGCTTGACGCGCGTGCCAGTGCGGAAAGCATAAGTGAAGCGGATTGGGGACTTGGCGCCGAAATCCGCAGATTGATTCTAGAAATTCAGGCGGCACGAGGGCGTGGACAGGCGATCGAGGTTGATCTCATGGCACTGGTTGAGCCGATCGGGGATTGGGGCGAACACAAAAAAAACGTCCGTGCGTTACGACACGCCAATCAAGAATCAGGAAAGGCCGGTTGACCGGCCTTTCCTGATTTCGATGCGTTCCCCAATCTAGAAATAAATTGAAAGGTTGAGTGAGATCGTTTCGGCTTGTCCGCCGAAGTCTCCTCCGTAGGAGCCCGAGTCGTCGGCGAACTGCATGGTTTGCCAAGCGTACTTGCCGCCAATCGCGATGTCGTCGAAACGAAGGTTCGCGCCAAGGCCCAGACGGAGTGCGCCACCGCTTGAGGCTTCGTCCAGAATAGCGTCGCCCAGGACGTATCCGCCGACACCTGCGTAAACGTAGGGCTCAAAGAATCCAGCGATTGTGGGCTGCAATTTCAGGTCACCATAGATTCCGTAGAAGGCCAGGTCAGTCGAGTTCTCGCCATTCGGGTCAAATGTATAACCACCGCCGTCCAACCCGATTTCGAGGCCGATGTATTTGCCCTTGCCGCCCACGGCCACGTTCCAGCCAACACCTGGCAATGCTTCATCACTAATGGTCTGCGAGGCGAATCCGCTGATTCCCACGCCGCCAGTGATGTAGATATCAGTGCTACTGCCGCCGCTGCGCGCAGTTGAGCGACCCGCCGGTGGTGCGTCTGTTACATAGACCGTATCGGTGTGATGACCATGATGCGCCGGAGCCGAGCGAACGACTCGAGTCGGCCGACTGCTTCTGCGAACGTACGTCGTACGCCGACTGGTCGTATTATGATGCCGATGTGTGGTGCCCGAGGTCCGCGACGTGGTCGTGCGTGTTGTTCCCGATCGTCGGGTCGTCGTTGTGGTCGTTTTCTTAGACGACTTTTTCTTAGACGACTTTCTCTTGGACGATTTTTTCTTGGACGACTTTGACGATGCACGTTTATGGGTGCGTTTTCCGTCTTTACCGGATGAGCTCAAAACGCCGCCAGCTGCCAAGGCATCAGAGATCGACAGCGTCGCTACAGTCGGGATTGCTAGCCCAAGGGCTAGTGCGAAGGCGAGGATTTTTGATGTCGTGTTCATGATCAGCTCCGTGTCGTCTCTATCGGGTACAAGCATTTGACCGCTTTGGTCGCTTGTTATTCAATAAAAGTGCATGTTTTTCGATCAATTGACGATCTTCACGTGCGATGGGACCGCCAGAAGCTGCCATTCATGACCATTCGTGTGGTGTCGTCGTTGACCCTCTCGGAATCGGGGTAGGCAGCGTCGGGGTAGAGTGGATCACCAGGCAAAAGTAAGATCGTCTGGTCGTTGTCTGAGTGGAAATGAGGGATAAGGCGCGGGGGAACCACGTTTTTTGCCCAATTCAATGCGCTGGCGGTGGAGTCAAACTCTGCGATTTGCTCGAGGGTTCGGATGGTTGGAGGTGCCAACAAGATATCCGCCCTTCTTGCCCGATCGAGGGCTTCTCCGGGTGTGGTCCAAATCGAATCTGTGGTTTCGATTTTATCGTGATTGGCCACTTGTTCTTCGGGCGCACGCGCGACAAAAAAACGTGTATCGAAGCGTTTGGGCTCGATGGTTGGAGTGATCCAGTGGGCAAAAAATGCCAATTCAGCCAAGTCAAAACGTAGGGCTTCCGCCTGAGCGACTTGTAAGAGGGACAGTTTCTGGGCTTGCAGAAGTTCGCGGTATTTGTGCCTTGGACCCGGCTCCAAACTTGGCGAATCTACTGAGGTCAGTAGGACGCCTGCTTCCTCGAACGTCTCCCGAACAGCGGCCAAAAACAGACCAACAGCCTCATCTTGAGGTGTTCTCAGGATCTGTTCTGCTGTTTCGGGGGTCATGCCGCAAATTACGTCGCGATTTTGGGGGTGAACGTCCGCGAGGTCGAGTTGCCCGCCTGGGTACACCCAAGCGTTTGCCATGAAAGATGAACGCGAATGCCGCCGCAGCAAAAACACTTCGAGCCGTGGTGCATCACGCAAAAGCATGACCGTTGCGGCGTCACGAACCGGTTGCATCGGCCTTTCCTTCAAGAGCTGGTGTTGATTCTGCGCCTAAAAGCGCCTGTTTAGGTGCCGGTAATTGTGGTTTTCGCGGGGCCTGATCAATGACCATCACGGAGACTTTTCGCAAGGCGAAGATGATCGTCAATACGAGCAAAGCCGCGATCGTGGTTCCTATCCAAACATTCATAATTTCTCCAACTTGCGGACAGCCTTTACCAGAGTGTCGATGTGCTGATCTTGGACGTTCAGCCTTTCAAGAGCGTGATGGAGTTCTAGCAGGTATTCGACATTCGTGCCGCTTGGTCCGACTGACCTCAAGATCTGTTTTGCTATGTCCTCGATCTGCCCTTCACCGAGAAACTCTGGATTTTCTTCTGTCGCACGATACATCAGGGCTTCAGTCGTCACGACGGCGCCATCTGCTGTGTACACCGGAATCTGAAGGCGATCGTAGCCACCCTGTTCCCGAATATCGAGTTTCTTGAGAATCTGAGACGAGTCTGAGGGGCGAATGCGATAGGCCCGTCCCCAAGTGATTTCGCCAGCCAACGGCACCAGAGTTGCCACTCGTCCAGGCGCGTTAGGGACGCCTCGATGATCGGTCGACCCTTGCCAGAATCGCCGAGCCCAGCCTCGGATATAGCCGGTTTGAACTTCGTCGAAGTCAAATCCAGGCCTCCAGATGAGCGAACCGTAACCGAAGATCCACATGTGGCGTGCTCCCTGTCTGTTCGTGCGTTAGATTGCCTAAATAGTGCAGCACGGGTTTCATGGAAACGCTGACCATATATCAACTTCGAAGTCGGGGAGACCAGCATTTCTGTGCTGTGCAAGCTACCCAGGGCATAGATGCGTTCTGTTCTAGTTTGGATTGGACCCTGCCAGCATACGAAGCGTTCATGCCAGAAAACCCGCTCTATCTGCGCAGCGAGGGCGAAGGTTTCGTGAATCTTGCCCGCGGGTTCAACCCAAGAATCGGTCGCTATTTTCAGCCCTTAGAGTCGTCGTGGTGTCTAGCGAGTCCGTTTGTGGGATCCGACGTCGATGGGCTAGTCGAAGCTTTTGTGCGCGACCTTCGCGAGCCTGCCAACGAATGGGATCTGCTGTATCTGTCGGGGATCCCAACTTCGGGGCCCCTCTATGACGCTTTGGTTCGCAACTTTGTTCCGCATTGTCGTGTCGGGCTGGGGCACGAGACGCGGCGATATGTGGCTGACCTGCATGAGTCGTTGGACATCTACTTATCGCATCGGTCGTCCAAAATGCGCCATAATTTGAGGCGTGCGGCTCGTCGTGCGGCTGAGCAAGGGGTCACGTACGAGTACATATCGGTGGTTTCCGAAGTCGAAGCCGCAGCTGTGTACGAGCGAATTCTGCGGGTCGAGGAGCGCAGCTGGAAGGGAATGGAGGGCACGGGGATTTTGGATGGCGGGATGAACGCGTTCTACCGCCTCATGATCCCACGATTGGCCCGTCGTGGCGCGCTGCGCCTTTTGTTTGCGCGGTATGCCGACGACGATATCGCGTTTGTGTTCGGAGGCCTCTTGGGCGACACGTATCGAGGCCTTCAGGTATCATTTGATGATAAATACCGGGAGTTTGCGCTCGGAAACTTGATGCAGATGGGGATGATCGAGCGGCTGTGCGTCGAAGGCATCAAACGCTACGATCTTGGAAGCGAACTTGAGTACAAGTCACGCTGGGCTGAAAACGTGCATTCCACCACGACCTTGTGGGTGTGGCGAAAATGAGCTGACGGGGAGCCCGTCAGCTTATTTGTCTTCTTTGGTGAGGTTGAGCTTGGCGAGCAGGATATCGCCGAGTTTCCCGAACTTATCGTCGTTCGAAATCATCGGATCTTTGTACTCGCGAGGCGCACGGTCATTGCCGCGTTGATCACGTCCACCGCCGCCGCTCTTATTGCGGTTATCATCGCGCTTGGGTCGATCGCCCTGTGGACGCGCGTTTTGTGGACGGTCGCCTTGTGGTCGGGCGTTTTGTGGCCGTTCTTTGCGCTCAGGCCGCTCTTGACGAGGGGCTTCGGTACCTTCCGGAGGTGCAGGCAGGACGGCTTTTCGAGAAAACCCGATGCGTACATTCCCGTTGTCCTCGGACTTGACCTCGATGATTTTCACTTCGAGCGAGTCGCCAACCTTAAGGATCTGGTTTGGATTATCGACACGCTCATGGGCAAGTTCGGTCTTGTGGAGCAAGCCCGAGTAACCGCCAGCAATCGACAAAAACGCACCGTAAACCTGAATCGAGCGAACTCGTCCGATCACAACGTCACCGACTTCTGGGGCCTTTTCAGCTTCTTCGTCGGCCGGAAGTAATGCGCGGAACTTTTGAACACGTTCAATGTTTTCGCGGATATGTCGGCGCAGGCGGGGCTGCTGAGTGGCACGGATCGCGCGTCGCATCAGGCGATCTGCCTGACGTGCCCAGTCTTGAACCTTGGCGCCATCGGCATCAGGTGCCGAGGCGCGGTCCATGAGAACCTGAGCAAGGTTATGCATGAGCAACGCTGAAGCGGGGTCGTCTTTGAGACCGCGTCGGTAAGCGTCTTCGGCCTTTCCGAGGTGTTTTTCGGCTTCTTTGTACCAAGTCCCTCGCGCGTTCCACGAAGTCTCTCGCTCTCCAAAAGACACAGCCTTGTCCCATGCAGCTTCGCTGCCTTCGCGATCTTCCAACCACAACGATTGCGCGAGCAACGTGTAGAAGAAAGGATCTTCTGGGAAATGCGATTCAATGGTTTTGAGGAACTCACTGACGTTTTTCGAGAACTCAGGGCGCGATTTCACGTCGTTGAGTTCGAACATCAGCACGGCAAAGCCGATCCGAACCAAGTGAAGAAGGCGATGATTCGGCGGCTCATCGGTCGCAGCCTTGTTGGCTTCGATTCCGTCGAGGACCGATTTGAGCGCGTCATCGCTGCGTCCTTCACGTCGCGCGAGTTCCGCAGCGACGAAGAAGTACTCAATATTGCGGTCGTCGGACTCGAGGCCCATTCGGATCACACGGTCACCGACGTCTCGGAACCCGAGCTTAAACGACAGGTCCGCAACGGTCGGTCCGATTTCTGGGTATTTTGTAGCGTAGTCCATTAGGCGACGGACTTCTGCACCAACACGCTTAAGTGCTGGGCGTCCTTTGCCACGTCGCGAATCGTGGGAATCGGCGGTGCTTTCGGCCTCGCTGTCTCCATCCGAGTCGTTGTCGTCGTCTGCACCGCTTTTTGCGTCTTCGGCGGCTGATGCTGCGATTTCCTCGTCTGTAGCGAGGTCGGTATCGTCGCCTTCATCGTCGTCAGAATTCTGAGTAGCCGGAGCTGCTTTGACTTCTGGCTCAGGTGCCTGAGCAGTGGTCTCAGTGGATGCAGTTTGAACTTCCCCTGTCGCAGGCTCAGTTTTTGGTGCTTCGGCTTCTGAGGCAGTCGCCTCAATTGCCACAAGATCGTCGGTTTTTTCTTCAGTCATCGGTCGCTCCGGTAGGCCGCTGGGGCTCTTACCGCAAAACGAAGGTTTGACGCAAGAGCGGGGACGGCTTGCTACCTTTTGTCAGTCCACCTACTGTCTGTCCATGCGATTAAGACCAATTTTTGTACTCTGGGTGTTTTCGTTTCTGGTTGCGTGTTCAACGGACCAGTGTTCATGCACAGGTTATGAGCAGCGGCCGTTTCCGACTCGAGCCCTGGATGCCACGGTTCCTTCAGCCGGTCAGGCCCGGGTGACCGCGTCGGGGCTCAAGTTTGTGGAATCTCAGGTGCCCTATCTGGTCGACCAGTTTCTGCCTGGCGGCCTGAATTTTTGCATTCCGCGCGACACCTCGGGCAACCCCGATATTTGCGTCGCAAGCACGTGTCCGGGCGGCGCGGCAGGATGTCCGATCGACTTAACGATCGACGATCAGCGCATTGTCCCCAAACCACCAAACGAACTCGAGGTATCGATCACGATCGGTGACGTCGATGATCGGCTGAATTTTGATTACGGCACCTTCATCGGAACCGTGAATTGTTACGTCCAGCTATTCAAGAAGGGCTCGTCCGAAACGACCGCCGCCCAGGTGGTCGGCACGATCCCTATTGAATTGAGCGTGGACGGGGCGAGCCCGACCAAAGAGCTTCGGGTGACTGTAGGGGAGGCCGCGGTCAACCTAGACGATGTGGATTTCAAGATTCATGGACGTGGCAACGTCGGCGACACCATTGCCTGCGAAGGTGCCGGGCTGGTTCGAGGATTATTTCGCGGAATGATCGAGTCGGAGATTCGTAAGATCCTCAAAGATACGGTGGGTGGCATCGCAGACGAACAGTTGTGTCGCCGCTGCGGAACTGGATTTGACGCCTGTTCAACAGGCAGCTGTGATGACGGAATCTGCCGTTATGCAAGCTCAGTTTGTGTGCCGCGGGCTATCGGAGTCGAAGGCCGCTTGAAGCTGGGTTCGCTGCTTGCCGACTATACCGAAGAGCCCAATGCGTCCGTGGACGTGCTGGTCAAAGCAGGGGATGTGGCGAAAGTAGACGCCGGCGTGAGCGTCGGTCTGCGCGCGGGTTTTGAGCCCAATGCTTTTGCCGAATGTGTTCCGGTGGACCCGACTCGGCGGCCATCATCGGGCTCGGTGCCCTTATCCCCGGTGATCAACGCCGATCGCGATCCCGATAATCAGCCGTTTCATCTTGGAATCGGCGTGCACAAACGCGCGATCGAACACATGCTGTGGTCGACTTGGGCCAGTGGTGCCGCCTGCCTGAAGGTGGGCAGCGAGACTGTGATGTTGTTGTCTACCGGCACATTTCAGCTCGTGGCGCCGAGC
Source organism: Bradymonadaceae bacterium (assembly GCA_037968515.1). Classification (GTDB taxonomy): domain Bacteria; phylum Myxococcota_A; class Bradymonadia; order Bradymonadales; family Bradymonadaceae; genus JBFFMO01. The sequence goes on along the minus strand of JBBKVQ010000499.1, from coordinate 6,260 downwards.
TTGAAGGACATCGGCCCTTCGGGGCGGACGGCATCTCTTGTTGTGGTGCCGCAGAAGCCACCGGTCGTGGAACTTGGGGCAAACACGATCACTCAAACTAACGGTTCCTACGTGATCAGCGAGCCGCTCATGATCTTGAAGTGGCCGGACCTGGATTTCCACGTTTTTGGTTACGCTCAAGAGCGTATGGTGCGCCTGTTTAGTATCCGTGTGGATTTGGAGTTGCCGATCGCGTTGAGCCCTGACGGTGATGGAAACTTGATCCCGGTGGTCGGGGCGATCGAAGACGCGATCCGTAATATTCGTCCGCGTCGCACGGAACTGATCGCAGAGGGGCCTCAACGAATATTGGATCTCGTGCCCACTCTGATTGGTTTTGCTGCGCCACAACTTGCCGGCGCGATTCCGGAGTCGGTCGCGATCCCAGAGTTTCTTGGTTTCAGGCTGGACCTGCAGCAAGGCGATATTCGGGGTGCCGATTCGAATAATTTCCTGGCGGCGTTCGCGACGCTAGCGCGCACAACTCAGCCCTTCAGTTTAGGGGTCGACACCTTCGTGAGTCAGGTCGAGTTGGACCTGACCGAACGTTCCCCATCGGGGCTTTTGCAACCTCGAGTCGATTTTCGTGCGGGTGGGCTTGGTCAGGATCTCGCGCCGGTGCCGACCGAGTTCCAGTGGAGAGTCGACGGCGGGTTTTGGAGCATGTTCCATTCAGGTCCGGAACTATCGACCTCGAATCCGGTGTTGAGTCTGCCAGGCGTTCATAAGATCGAAGTTCGAGCACGCATTGTGGGTGAGCCGGCAAGCGTCGATCGCAGCCCAGCGGTATTTGAAGTTACGATCGAAGACCTTGCGCCGATTCTGACCCCAGCTGCGAGTGCCGACGATTCGGACGAGGTTGCCGGGGCGATCCGTGAGCACCTTGAGACACCGCCGGTTAAAGCCGGCCCGACTCAAAAACCTGCTGGTGGTTGTTCTTCGGCACAGGGTGGTGTGTTGTGGTGGTTGCCCCTGTTCGGTTTGTTTGTCTGGCGTCGAAGGCGGTTGTCCGTAGGATTTTTGCCTATCCTATGTGTCGTGATGTTTTTGGGTTGCAAAGGGGACGTCACCACAAACGCCAAAACTCGGTGTTTTGGTCCCGAGTGTATTGTTGATCAAGCCTGCGGCATTGATGCTGATTGCAACGGCATTTGTCCGGCGGGAACCACGGGTATTTGCGAAGGTGAAAAGTGTCAGTGTGTTCGCGCATGTGAAGGGGGCTGCAAGGCCGATGAGTTCTGCTGTATCGGCTCGAGTCAATGTGTCTTAGCCGCTCCTACCTGTGACGAAGCCTGCCAGCCAGGCTACGAGTCTCGTGTGGTTGGGATGCCGAATCGTGAGACCTGCGAAGTGGATGGCGGTGCCTGTCAATGTGTCCCATTGCCCCAGATTCCAATTGGAGTTCATGGGCAGCACTTGTCCGTGGATTCACGCAGTGGGACGACGATTGTATCCGCGTATAATCGAACCTATGGCGATTTGATGGTTGGCCGGGTTGAAGCCGACGGCGTTGTGACTTGGCAGTTCATCGACGGAATGCCGCTCGACGGCGATATTACTGGCGACCCGATGGGTTGGAGAGCAGGCCGCGAGGGGCGCGGGCCCAACGTGGGGACGTATTCAGGGGTGGTTTTGGACGACACAGGCACCGTTCACGTCATCTACCGAGACGAGGAGGCCAAGTCGTTGAAGTATGCGCGGGGAACCTTCGGCTCGACCTTTGAAACAGCATCGTTCGAGACCGAAGGTGATCCGCTTTGGGTTTCTGTTGCGTTGGTCGGCGGTCAGCTGCATGTGATCTACGGAGTCGATGGCGTGGGTGGAAAGTCTGTGCTCCGCCATGGTGTGCGGCCTGTGGCAGGCGGTATCGCGGATGCCGCGACCTTTGCTGTCATCGATGATGCCGACGTTGATGCCGCCGAAACCAAGGATTTCCCGAGACGCCAAGGGATGTTTGGTGATCTTTCGTTGACGCCTCAGGGCGGCCTGTTGGCGGTTTGGTATGACGGGATTTCAAGGCGAGTGGGGCGAAGCATTTTTGACGCGGGAGCATGGAGCGATCCCGCTTATCTGGCGGTTGGCACCGGCCCCTATGCCGCAGGAGCCGTTGATGCAGAAGGCTTGGTCCACCTCGCTTTTATGTCCGGAAACGGCCTGCGCTATTCCCGTTTCGGCGGACAGCTTCGAACGTCGCTGATCCATGACGGCCGGCGCGACGGCGCAGAGTATTATGCGGGCCCGATCGGTGAAGACGTCGATATCCAGGTTGGAGCCGGGGATTCAGTGAGGGTTGTTTTCCAAGACGCATTTGACCGCACTTTGTACGAGGCCAAGTGGAATTCAGAGTCGTTCGACCTGTCCAAGATTCCCCTCGTTCCAGGCGAGGCCGGCGGATTCTACGTCACGTTCTCGTCGGGATCCGATTTTGTCGCTGACTGGCTGGTCGACCGAACAGCGGAACCGTGGGGACGAGTGCGAGTGATGCCGCTTTCACTGTGAAACTTGCTCAGGGGGAAACTGTTGGCTAGCTTGGCGCATCTGAAATGCCTCGCCTCCCCATCAAAAGGTTTCCCGTGTCGCGCCCACCCGTAATTTCCTATTCGAAGATGAATCCACCACGCCCAACCTTTGAGGGGTTGAAGGCGCAATACCAAGAGATCAACGCCGCGTTTGACAATGCGACGACTGATGAAGGCAGGCTTGAGGCCGTGATGATGTGGGACCGCAATCGCCGTACCTACACCACCTGGCACTCGATCGTTGGGTTGAAGTTTGCTCAGAATACGAAGGATGAAAAAGCGAAGGCCGAGCGCGAGTACGGTGATGAGCTGTCGCCGAAAGTGACGGAGCTGAATGTGGACTTGATGCGCAAGCTGCTTGCATCAGAACACAGGCCCGCGCTTGAAAAAGCCGTCGGAACCCATGCTTTCTTGCTGTGGACTTCGGAAGTCACGACCTACGAGCCCGTGATACAGGACGACTTGGTCACCGAGAACAAACTTGCCGCAAAACACACCGAATTGGTGGCATCAGCTGAGATCGAATTTAAAGGGGAAACTTACAACCTGTCTGGCCTTGGGAAGTTTACCGAGGTTGCCGATCGTGATGTTCGTCATCAGTGCATGAAAGCCCGATGGGACTGGGTCGCAGAGCATGGGGATGAGTTTGACACGATCTACGACGATCTGGTGAAGGTTCGTCATGGCATGGCTGTGAAGCTTGGCTACAAAAACTACATCGACCTTGGGTATCGGCGCATGACCCGTGTCGATTACACGCAAAATGACGTGGAAGTGTTTCGTAAGCAGGTCGTTGAGCATGTCGTGCCGCTGGTTTCCCAGATGTACCAAGACCAGAAGGAACGCCTTGGGGTCGACCCGCTGATGGCCTGGGACGAACCTGTCTACGACCTTACCGGCAATCCACGCCCAATTGGCGATGTCGCCGAGTTAACGGTCGCTGCCGGCGAGATGTTTGATGCGATGCATCCGGAGCTGGGGTCATTTTACCACGTGATGGCCGACAACGGCCTGCTCGATCTTGATACTCGGCCGAGTAAGGCTGGCGGCGGGTTCTGCACATCTTTTGCGGATTACGGCGTGCCGTTCATCTTCGCGAATTTCAACGGGTCGAAACACGATGCCGAGGTGTTCACTCACGAGATGGGACATGCTTTCCAATGTTATGTGAGCATGGAAAAACAGCTGTCCGACTATATTTGGCCGACTTTTGAGTCGTGCGAGATTCACTCGATGAGCCTCGAGTTCTTCACCTGGCCTCATATGGATCTGTTTTTTGGAGACGATGCCGATCGCTTCAAGAAGGTCCACCTGGCTGGCTCGTTGAGCTTTTTGCCCTACGGTGTTGCCGTCGATCATTTCCAGCATTTGGTTTACGAAAAACCCGACGCCACTCCGGCTGAACGGCGTGAAATGTGGCTGGAAATGGAGAAGACCTATCTGCCCTGGCATCTTTGGGGCGATATCGACCACGGTGCGGCTGGAGGTCGCTGGCATTTGCAGAGCCATATTTTCTCGATGCCATTTTACTACATCGACTACGTCCTCGCGATGACCTGCGCTCTGCAGTTCTGGGACCGCATGCAGACTGGTTACGAAGAGGCTTTGGACGAGTACGTCACCCTTTGTAAACGTGGTGGTGAAGCGCCATTCCAGACCTTGGCACGTTCTGCAAACCTGACATCGCCGTTTGAGGCGGGATGTTTGGAAGGCGCCGTTGCTCGAGCCCGGGAGTTCCTAGGATATTGATTCAGAAATCGGTTTTGAACGACCGGATTTAGGCAGTTAAAGTGTCATGTTTTTGACGCTTTGCTGCCTTTTTTGTTTTTTTTAAGCAGATCGATTCACCCAGCTACGCTTGTGCTGCATTTTGTGAGAAGGGTGCGATAATGGGCGCTAAATGAACGGAGAATTATAGATGAAACGATGTACTTGGATCCTGCAGATTTTAGTTCTGCTTACGAGCTTTACGCTCAGTGGTTTGGCGTTCGCTGAGGGATCAGTCGAAGTTGGTCAGAATCAGCGTGTACAGAATACGACCAACTTTTTTGTCGATATTTTAAGCACCACGGAAGCCATTCGTTGGACGGGAAATGGGACCCTCACGGTGAGGACTCCGGGCGGTCTTGTCGTCGCGACGTTGGCTAATAACACTCAAACCCTTCCTTTAACGTTGACGGGCACAGGGGCTTACCGGCTTACGATGAACTCGAACCAAGGCAACAATGCTTGGAATATACAGGTCATCAATCAGACCGTTCCTGGCGGTCGTCTTTACGCTACGCAGTGGTTTTTCGACACGAGTTCATATGCTGAAACTGCAGCGATGAACGCCAGCTTTTATGCGCTCACTCCCGGTGGCGTGCCCAATAGCGATGCGATCATGGAAGTTCGTTTTGCTGGCCTGAGCGGGTACGTGTATTCGATCGGAATGAACGCCGACGGCGTGAACGGCGCGAACAGTCGCAGTACACCAGAGGCCGGCAATACTTTTACGCCGCTCTACAAGTTGTATGTGAACCCACCGTCGGTTTCGGTCGGCGGTGCGGTCGTGCCGACCCTGTCGAATTTCCAGTTCGCTCCAGCCAATGCTTGCGCCGCAGCGGAATCGGGTGGGGATGATGGTCTCTTCAGCTTTACCTCAGATGCCACGGGCAAATACAAAATCATCTGCGACCTGAACAAAGACGGGATTTTTGACGCCACAAGTAACGCTGACCTTCTGTTGAGCGGTAATGCGGTCGCCGGCACGAACTCGGTGGCGTGGAACGCAACGACCGAAGCCGGTGGTCTGCTTGCTTCGGGTGACTACGTCTGTCAGGGATTCCTGACAGTGGGTGAGGTTCATTTCGTGGGTACGGACATGGAGACCAGCTACCAGGGCCTCCGCATGTTCAGCTACGATAAAACGACCGCGACGCGCACCGGTAAGGCGATGTTCTGGAACGATACCCTCTTGCAGGGGAACGCTCTGACGATGCCAAACGGGCAGGTTGGTCTTGAATCTTCAGGTCCCAACGGTATGCCCTCGGGCCTTTACACCGCGGCCGCGGTTGCAAACACGAACGCACGTGCTTGGGGAAATTTCACCTCAAACAGCAAGGGCAATAACGCACTTCTTGATACGTGGGGCTTCGCCCGTTCGTCGACGACTCAGCAGGTTTCGATTCAGGTCCTTGATCCCACGTTGGACACGGACATGGATACGCTCCCGGATATCGACGAAATCTGTATCCATGGCACGAATCCAAACGACCCCGATACTGATGGCGACACGATCAACGACAACCTTGAGGTTGTGAATGGTTGGGATCCGCTTGACCCCTGTGACCCGATTTACGGACCATCATGCGGCATCACGATCACGATCACGGCTCCTGCCAACAACCTGCTTACCAACGATAATACTCAGGCAGTCACGGGTGTGACGTCACCTCTGTTAGTGGTCACCCTGACAGTCAACGGGGTCGTTCGTGGAACCACGACGAGCGACATCAACGGGAATTACACCTTCACCGAAGCAGTGGTTGGTGTTTTGCCGTCCGGCCCGAGCACGATCGTGACCTCGGTTTCTGGAACCTTGTCCGGTTCAAAAACAGCCACAGCGATGGTTGTCGTCGACACGACGGCTCCTGCGATTACGCTTGTGAATCCAGCCAACGGTTTGGTGACGAACTCCACCACTTTGGCGTCATCAGGTAC
>JBBKVQ010000498.1:0-8350 GCA_037968515.1 Bradymonadaceae bacterium | reverse complement strand
CGCCAAGAAGCCCAAAACAGCGATCATCCACGACATATCTGTCGGGGCGCCATCCGCAGAATTACAGGCACAACCAGAACCCCTAAGTTCTGAGGTCTGACCGCTGATATCTGCTTCAGCATCTGCTCCCGCATCTGCTTGAACGGTCATGTCGCTACCCACGTCTTCAGTGCCAACGTCTCCGGTGTCGTCACCAACATCGCTGGTACCGGTGTCGCTTCCGATATCAGCGGTGCCCATGTCGCCAGCATCACTCCCGATGTCGTTGCCCATGTCTTCGCCAATCGGCACGAGACATTCGTTCGAACGGCACTCAAAGCCATCCTGACAATCTGCATTATCAATGCAGGCTGTCTGACAGGCCGCTGCATCACAGCGGTATGGAGCGCAATCGATTGCGCCTGTTACCTCTGGAGTACAAGTACCAGTTGAATCACAAGCACCCGCAAGCACACTGAGCCCATCTGCTGAACAGGCTGTCAAAGGACATGCTGTTCCTACGGGAGCGTTGCTGTAATCGCTAGGATCCGCAGCTGCATCACAGATTCGGCAGCTTGCGTTGGGATCCAGGTCACCCTCAGCAACACAAGTGTTGGTGATCAAACAACCTGTCGCCAGGTTGTTTTCGCAGACACCTGCATTACAGGCGTCCGTGGTGCAACTCAGGGCATCATCGGTACAAGCCGATCCGTCAGCCAGAGGTGTGAACACACAGCCAGTCGTCGGGTCACACGTGTCACCCGAGCATGAGTTGCCGTCATCACACACGAGCGCGACACCAGCACATGCGCCAGCCGCGCAGACATCAGTTTCTGTACAGGCATCGGAGTCGTCACAAGCCCCACCCTCGTTGGCCGGTGTCGCGTCACAAGTGCCGGTGGCCGTATTACACACGCCCACGACACAGGCTGAATTCAAACCGCTGCAATCGACAGTGGTGCCGCCACAAACGCCAGCGGAGCAGGTGTCGCCGGAAGTACACGCTACGCCGTCATCACAGCCAGTACCGTCAAGCCGGTCTACGACCGAGCACGAACCATCACCAAGATTACAAACACCCACGGTGCATTCGGTGTCGAATGCAGCACAGCTGACCGCCGTGCCCGTGCAAGCACCGCCACCATCACAGGTGCCGTTATTGGTGCAAAGATCTCCACCACACACAGTTCCAGCAGTTGCTGGAGCCGAGGGAACACACGCGTCGTTGGCTTCGTCACAAGCAGTCCCGGTATAACATTCAGCGGCAGCACTCGAGCAATCACGTGCCGCACCGCCACCACAGGCGCCCGCTCCATCACAGACATCGCCGGTGGTGCAGAACAGGCCGTCATCACAAGCCGTCGCGGCTGCGACTGCCGACCAATCAAGCTGGTTATCTGCCGCGACACATACCTGACAAGAGTTGGCAGGATTAACCGTTCCATCGGGATAACACGTGTTGCTGATCAAACAACCGGCTACGGCCGCCTGCGCACAAACTCCAGCCTGACACGAATTAGTGATGCAGGCGGGACCGACAATTGTACAAGCCTGGCCTTCGCGTGGAACCGAATTGAATTCGCAAGCCCCGGTGGCTGGGTTGCACGAGTCAGCGGTGCACTGGTTGCCGTCCGAACAGACGGTTGTTGTTGTTGGCGTACAGACGCCGGCCTGACAGGTGTCGGTCAGCGTACAAGCGTTGCCGTCATTACAGGCCGTTCCGTTCGAAATCGGCGACCAAGCTGTTGTGGCCAAGGTCACATTGCACACTTCGCAGCCATTGGCTGGGTTAACCTCGCCTTGATCGTAAAAATCCCCTCCGATCTGGCAATCAACGCGACCATAGAAACCAAAGACAGCGCCTACAGCAACTCCCGTCAGGGAATCTGGATAGTCTCGAGCCGTCACAAAGAAGTCCGCAAGGCCGTCCCCGTTGATGTCGCCACCGCCAGCCGCAGCATAGCCGAGTCTCGCCGTGGCAACATTGGATTCGTAGTTCCATGAGATCACCGGACCCGTCGCGGTGCCCTCGATGAGATAAACCGCGCCTTCCATGCTATCCACGTTGGTGTAAGCACTCGCGCCCACAACCACCGAAGAAAAGCCGTCACCATTGACGTCGCCCGCCCTGTACAAACTGCTTCCAAACTGTGCACCTGCCACTCCAGCAGTGATGACTGGAAGCTTAGGTTGAAGTCCAGTTGCACTACCCATGGCCACAAAAACGCCGCCTTCGTCGGTCAGAGCTGGGCTTGAGTCATACAGTGGGGCCGAACCGGCCACATCATCAAACCCATCGCCGTCAAAATCGCGAACCAATGCGACGCGAGTTCCTAAAGCCGCCTGATTTTGGTTTGAAGTGAAGGTCGCGGCTGGTGTGAGTCCAAGTCCTGCGGCAGCACCGTGAAAGACCAAAACACGTCCCTCATTCGTGAGTCCGGGACGATCGTAACCTGGCTCACCAACAACAAGATCGTCACATTCAAAAGTGTCCAATCCAACCGTCACGTTGTCGCCATTGATATTCCCATCACCAGACACCGACGCTCCGGCGCCAACCGCGTTTCCAGTTCCAGCGTAAATCCATGGAGTGGAGTTGAAGGTTGTTCCATCTCCATAAAAGACCCACACATTTCCATTATTTGTGTTGGCAAAACTGCTGCCAACAGCGAGGTCGGGAATGCCGTCACAATTTACATCGCCTGCCGGTGCCACGACGGCGCCAAACCTTTGATTAACAAGGCTTCCTTCAAGTATCCAGCCCGGCGTGGCAGCCAAACCACCGCCCTGGCCAAAAAACACCAAGACTCGTCCGGAAAACGCACCGTTGCCTCCTGAAAAGAGTTCGTGTCCCACTGCGATGTCATCAAACCCGTCGCCGTTGACGTCGCCTATTCCTCGGACCGAACCCCCAAGTTGTGAATTGGCAAGATCGCTCTCGTAGGTCCACGTGGCCGTATTTGAAAGCCCAAGCACGTTGCCCAAGTACATCAACACGCGGCCTTCACGGTTTTGGGTTAAGATATCGCTCGAATATCGGGACTGCCCGACCAAGACATCATCAAACCCGTCATTATTCACGTCGCGAGCATCCCCTACACCAATACCAAAGCGGCTTAAACCGTCCAAAGGATCCGCGGTGACGGTCCACGCTGGATTCGAAGCTACGGGATCGATGAAGATCGGATAGGTCGCATTGGAATCGTTGAATTCGATTCCCCAGCCGGATTTGTCGGTCACAAATCGAGCAACCAAGCTTTTCCCGCCAGCGTCGGTCACTTTGAGTTGTCGCCAACCGAAGGCGTATTTCCCATCAACCATGGCGTGCAATTCGTCACCGACCACTTCGTGTCTGGCACCACGAGTCGGCACGGAAAGCCGCACCAAGCCGCTGCCATTGGGTTTGGTCTTCAGCAACCAGTCTCGTTTGAGTCCTTCTGGAAGATGAGTAAAGAGCGTATCCATATTCTTCGCATAAATTCGAAGAGTGGAACCATCCAGCCGCGCCCCAGTTGTTTCAGCGACGAGCTTTTCAGATCCCCGCATGATCACCGCAGGGCTCATGTCATAGGACCAGTCGTCTGCATTCGCACCAACCGACGGGACGAACGACGCTTCGCCAGATATTCCAATTTGAACATCACGACCCAACCCTAATAATGTTGCGGAAAACCGCTGACCAACAACGTCAAAACCACGAAACGGTTCCGCAGGTTTCCCCTTTTCGATATGCGGAGTCGATGTGAGCGGTTGATATTGGGTCGACGAGACCGTTTTTGAGTCGTCTGAACAGCTCGTGACCAAGAGGCACGAGAGAGCGACCGTTACGGACCAATTAAGCAGATTCGCATTCATTAAAGACTAGCCCCAGTGTTCGGGATATGGATGGAATTCCATGCCAAGAAACAATTACTATAATGCGCCTCGTGGTGCAACGAGACCGCCGTGGTCACTGACGTCACCGTTTTAAAGGGCGATGTTCGAGAAGTACAACGATTGATTGCGCGCCAGCCGACGTGGCATTGGTCTGTTTTGCCGATTCGCGGCGCGTCGCTGGCGATTGGGTATTCTGACACACCACACAACCTTGAAGGCCCGACACCAGATTCGCTGGGTCTGAACGTCAAGGTTTCTGGCGAAAGTATTGAGATCATTCGGGGTCCTTTTGCATGGGTCCCAACCTATTGGTCAAGCGGCAGGCTGACTTGGATCAGCACCGCACCCAACACATTGGGTGATCTGATTCCTCAGATTCCATGTCTTTTTCGTGAACGATCTTGGCAAAACACGCCTCGGCTCGTCGACGGCGTTTCCGACTTCTCCCGTGGAGTGTTTCGTTTGCCTCCATCGACCAAGCTTGTCATCGACACATTTGGTCTTTCATTAAGCCCGATCGTCAAGGAAACCTTAAATCGCTTTGAACCAGATGAACTTGAGGTCGCGTCGAAGGAGCTTCTGGACGCGTTCATGAAGTCCCTGGAAACGATGCCCCGTGATGCCGCCGTGGCTCTTAGCGGCGGCCTCGATTCTAGCGCGATACTCGCAGGACTCGTGGCACTGGGTCGTCGCCCAAAAACCTTCACGATGAAGAGCAAACATCCGATCTCAGACGAGAGACAGTGGGTAGATCGATTGACCCGTTTTTTTGGGCTACCCAAAGCCGCGGCGATCGATATCGACGCATTTCCACCCTTTATGTCCGGTATTCCTTTTCTGGAGGGACCGCAGTCCCAACCCACCGAACCATTCGAGACAGCTTTTTATCTGCGTGCCAGCCAAGAACAGCCCATATTAACCGGTCTGGGAGCCGACCAGCTTTTTGATGTGCCCCCGCAGCATCGACTGGTGAGTGCCTGGAAATATAACGATTATCTGGCATGGTCGGCCGAAGAGAACCAGCAGACATCGATTCGAGCCCTTAAGACGCTATGGGGAGGCGACACTTTGAGGGCAGACGTTTTTTCATCTTGGGCCTGGGAAGTCTCGATGAGGGGCCTTCGTCGGATTTCACGTCAGCTATCATTTCCTATCTACGCCCCGTTTCTCCAGAAACCTTTGTGTGAAATCACCCAAGCGATGCCGGCGCACTGGAGGCATCAGGGAACATCAAATAAATATATTCTCAGGCATGCGCTTCGCAACTTGCTCCCCAAAGACGTTCAAAACCGTCCAAAAACATCGCACTTTGGCCCAGTGGTCGGGCACAGCTTCTTGAATTCTTCAAAGGCGCCGTATTCTGTCGAATCTCTGGACCCGCGTTTGCCAATTGTGGTACCTCTGGAGTGGAGAAGAATTGCTTTAGCGCGATGGAAAATTAAATGAATCAATCCACACATACCCCCGACGACACGAACTTGAGTTACGAAAAACCCACTCTGATTGAGATCGGAGAGCTCAAGGAAATCGTCCGTGGGAGCGGCTCAGCTATGTTCGATGGTTTGACAGACAGTCCCTCATGCAGCACTTCGAATGGCCTGCTAACGGCCCCTGACGACAATTGCTGAAGCTGGTGTCGACGAGAAATTGCTTTAGCTGGATGGACAAGGCAAATGAATCAATCCACATCTCATCTTCAGCTTTTGAATGATTACGAAAGGCCAACTTTGATTGAGATTGGAGTGTTAACGGAACTTGTTCGGGGAAGCGGGTCAGCAACCTTCGACGGGATTTTTGACGCGCCAGCACCGTGCGCAACGTCGAACGGTATTCTTGACGATCAGGACCCGACGTGCCTGCTTCCGCGTTAAAACTAGCTCAAACTGTTCTTGTCCAAGAATTGAATGGCGAGACCCTTCTCGTCGATACGCGCTCATCTAAGTGTTTTGAGCTTAAGCGCTCGGGTGCGCTGACGCTCAATGCTCTCCTAAGTGGAGGGACCGCCGCAGCCATCTCCGAACTCGAAACCACCTACAAGCTCACAAACGAGACCGCGACCAGCGATGTTGCAGACTTCGTCGATGAATTGCTCGCCGCGGGTTTGCTTGAACCCACATGAGTTCGAGTATGATTTACACGCCATGGGGAATCGCGATCGAATCCGATCTCGCAATTGACTGGCCCCAATCCACTTCGAAAAACAGTGATCTGCAGCTTCGGGTCGGCAAAGTCCAAGCTGCTGGTGAACTGATTCACCATGCTGAGGATACAGACACTCAGGGAGTTCTGACGATCCAACGCCAAGGAACTTCCGCTTGTTGGACATGGCGAGAATGCAGCGCCAAGATTAACTTAGACGACGAGACGCTCACCTATGATGGGCCTCGCTCCCAACTCGAGTCGTTTCTGGAACGGGTCGTCTTGCCAACCTCGATGATGCTGCAACCATCACCGCCTCTCGTTCTTCACGCCTCCGCCGTTATCTCGGCGACCGGTCAGACCTACGGCCTACTTGGCCCCTCCGGCACGGGCAAAAGTTCGACCGCCCTCGAACTGACTCGGTTCGGTTTTGAAGTCATCACCGACGACATGCTCGTCTTGCGGGACACAAAAGTAGTGTGCGCATCCCCCGCCGTGCGCCTTTGCGGGGCAGAGACTGCTGCCGAAGACTACCCGGGTTCAAAAAAGCGACGCCAGCCCATCGACCTCCCGCGGAATCTCGGAGGACCCATCATATGGGTAGATCTCGCACGCGGTGAACTCTCGACCCGACCCATCACAGGGATCGACGCTTTTTGTCGACTCGCCGCCCGTCGCTTCGATTTGAGCGAGTGGTCACCTGAGCAAAGAGCCCATCAGTTTGAGATGCTCGCCCAAACGACTCGCGCTACTATGATGCTTGAGTTTGTGTTCCCAACAGACTCGGCTGGCCTCCCAACACACGTGGGCGAACTTGCAAAGATACTCAACCAGATGGATCTGTGACCACGTCGCCGTAGGCCTTATGCTCGGTGCCGCTGCGATCCTCGCCAAATCAATGGCAATTCAGGACTTGCTGCAGTTGGCCGACAAGCGCGCACACCCAAACACACGACCTGTCGATCCGGATCATGTGCAGTCAACCGTCACCCGATTGGCCAGGTGGATCCCTGCAGCCTCATGCATACCCCAAGCGCTGGTTGCCCAAACTTGGTTAACCCACGCCGGACAACCCTCCTCTTTAGTGATCGGCTTTCGCAAGGGAAGACACTGGGAAGGTCACGCCTGGATAGAACTCGAAGGCGACTTGCTGTTCGTCGAACCCAACGCTGGCTACATCGAGACGTGGCGCCCATGACACCTTCCGTCCTTGCAGTCATGGAGTACGCAGGCGTGCATGCTGAATTGGACACCGTCCTCAACTCAGCCGCCGAACTCGACGTCCTCCCTCTCGCTCGACAGGTTCTCGGATTGCCACCGACCCCCCAATCTCGAGCTCTTCAGATGATCCAACAACAGGCCACCAAGGACGCTGTTGAGGTCCTAAGTGCCTTGCCATTCACGATCCTCAAGGGCGCGCCTTTGGGCGCACAGCTCTTTGGAAGCAGCTGCATCCGCACCACCACCGATGTGGACGTGCTGGTCCACCCCGAGGACTTCGGGGCCGCGCAGACACTACTACGCAATCACAAATACGTTTGTCGTTACGAAGCCGTTCGGCCTTCGGTCGATAACCAACAACCGTGGGCACACCCCACGTTGCCCATCATCATTGAACTCCACTGGAGTGTCGCCTTGCCAACACTCCCACAACCCTCGGTGGCATTCTTCCTGCCGTTTCGCGATCAGGGACTTCCGCCCATACCGCTCCTCTTTCAACTCGTACTGCACTTCCACAACCATGGCGGATTTCTAAAAGGTCTCATCGATCTCGCCGCGTGGTGGGATCGTTATGGAGAAATCGTGGACTGGAGCGAGATAGATGCGATCGCTTCAGATCATGGGATGCAAGGCCTGATCGCTTGGCCGCTTGAACTGCTGGAACAGATCACAGGCAGACCAACGATCAAACATCCGACACCGTTCGCGGTCTCGTTGTGGACCGGCTGGACCCTCGAACAGCTCCAGTACACGCTTGGTCGCACTCCGATAAACCCCCGTCTTTCGGGGCTAAAGGGGCCCAGCACCGCGTGGGCCAGTGTGCTCAATCAAGCCATGCTCGCAAGCCTCTTTGACACTCCTTTTGCAAAACTACAGGCGCTCGCTGGTCCCTTGTGGCAGCGGGCACGAACGACCAAAACCGCCAATTGCTCTGACTTCAACTAGAACTGCTTGACACTCCACCAACCCTCACTATACTCCCGCGCTCCACAGAGTACTCATGTACCTCTGGACAAGCATTGCCGCTTTTACGCGGTTAGATCGAAATAACACTGGCTCCTCACGGGGCGCATTGCAGGGTAAACATGCCAACGATCAATCAGCTCGTTCGCAAATCGCGCGTCAGAGCGAAAGA
>JBBKVQ010000497.1:0-5402 GCA_037968515.1 Bradymonadaceae bacterium | reverse complement strand
CTTCCCTCAAACCGCTCATCGGCCCCGTTTTCGTCGCCCTTGAGGAACTTGAGGAAACGCCTAAACATGGACACAGGGCCCCAGAAACGGCAAACAAATAGGATGGTAAACTCTCGGGGGAAAAGGTTCCACAAAGAGCCCGTCTAGGCAAGTCCCTTCACACCTAACGTCCAGACAGTGGGTGGCCGTTACCGGTGATTCTGGGCACATAAGTATCGTACTCGAAGCGCGGAGAGTGTTCAGGTACGTGACATTGCATGCAGGTCTGCACGCCGGAACCCTTTGAAATATGCTGGGGAACACCTTTTTCGTCCACTGGAGCAAAGCGGTGAAGCGACCCCGGACCGTGGCAATTTTCACAGCCAACATTACGAAGATCTTTTTCCCAAACCAGCTCAGATTCTTGGCCTGGAACCTTGAGCGTCGCTTGGTATTGGAATTGACCAACCACACTGCCGCCAGGTTTTTCGTAGCCGACCGAGTGACAACCCACACAGGTTTGGTCGAACTCCTTGTCGCGCGCGGTCAGGGTCTCCCAAGCGCCCGCATGTTCTGTGGTTTTCCAGAATTCGTAGGCTGGTGCGTGGCAACCGGCGCACTGGTCGGTGCCGATATAGGACGCTTCGCCTTTAGCCACGGGCGGAACGGTCCGCTCCACAGTTTGGCTGAGCGCCTTCAAGCTTTTGTTGTAGGCGATTCGTGCAGCCTCGATTTTGGGGTCGACCTTTAGGGCTGGATCCATGGCGATGGAACGCCACAAGAACGAACTTTCATTCGCTGGCACGGTCACCGCAGCGTTTTTAAGAGTCTGAAGACGTGCATTCAGCTCATCAAGGCGTTTCCTGAGGTTGAGCACCATCGGTGACTCGTTTCCTGCCGTCGCCGGAGGCAACTTCTGCAGGCTTTCATCGACGTGCGCGATTTGTTTCTGGATGTTCTCCAGTTCAGTTTTCGAGCCATCTCTTGCATTCACAAACGACTCGTCTTTGGGCTCAATATAGAGTTTCAAGACGCCGAAATATCGGCCTTGGTCATACGCCTCCAGCGTGAAACCACCACCTGCGGGGTCGACCTGATCGGTTTCTCGGGGATCATGTCCAACCACCCCAAAGTCGATCGAAGGGTGCGCGGCAAGGCGCTCTTTCACGAAAGCGAGCCCGCCGTGAGCCACCAAAATCTGCGTATCGTGTGCCGGCGCTTCTTTGATAGCCTTGGCGATCGCTGCGTCCACCGGGTTGAACTCTAGGTCGGGCAGACCTTCGTAAAGTGTAGGATCGACGACCGCGATCAAAATAACTTGTTTGCCGGCGAGCTCAACGACGGTCGAGGCTGGCAGTGCTTGACCCTTGAGCTTCATGTTGGCCGCGTAGGCTTTCAAGTCGGACTTCCCCAAGAGCTCGAGGTAATGGTCGGCGCCGAGGGCAAAATCGAGTTCTCCAGGGACGGTGAACACCGGATTCAGCTGAGCGACTCCAGTAGCAACCAAGTCTGCGCGCGCTCGCTCTTGGGCCAGTTGTGCCTCTTCGTATTTCTGGTGTTCAAAAAACAGGTCGCCGCCGTCAACAAGGGCGGTTGCCGGATACAGCTTGCTGGCGTCTTCGGCATATCGAACAATACGGTCAATTCCCCCGAGCATGATATCGATCGTACAGCCACACGGCTCGGTGTAGCCCTTGAGGCCGGTGATCACAAAAAGCGCTGGCGCTTTAGGTCCCACATCGTCAGGCAGCATCACGGTTTTTTGAGCTGCGGTCTGGGATTCGACGTGAGTCTGCCCCGAGGTTTGCTGGGCTGTTTCGGCTGGAACCACTCGGTTTTGTTTTTCGCAGGCCGACCCGGCAAAACCTAATGCTGCCGCCGAAAGCGCACCTGTGGCGATTAGTCGCTTCAACATTTCGAATCGTGTCATCGGCTCAATAACCTTCGTAGATTGGCGGTTTCCCACGCGATCGCTTCCGCGTAGGTAGGAAACTGCTGTTCCCGGTCGCGAAATTCCGCAGGATGCAAGGATCTACGGCTGGCATTGGCCGAAGGCGGGAAAAGCGAATGCAAAAGTTCGTGGCAAACGACAAACTCCACAAAATAAGCAGGCACCCAATCCGCGTCCAGCGCCGGGTGAATTCGAATCAATCGTTGCTCAAAATCGTAGCTTCCGAAGCGAATGCTGCGACGTCCCTTGCCGTCTCTTCCCCAAGTGATGCGCACGTCGGGGGCGGCCGGCAGTTCAGTTCTGGCGGCTGCAAGGTGGGCATTTAGGTCATGATGCTGTCCGACGGTCTCTAGAACAAAACTTTCCTCGCGCACCCGAATCGCTTCGCGGTTGTCGCGAATAAAATCGCGCACGTTGTCCCGCGACGCAGCATCTGAGCGCGATAGGCCCACCAGCGCGTCGACCATACGGCTATCACAACCAAGGAACATGTGATGCAGTCGCACCTCATGGCGAGAGCGGCGCTTTCGAATCGACACCATTCGGCGGCGATTATCGGTGAGGATAAGGTCCACCGTGCCCATTCGCTCCTCGAGGGCGCGGTGGAGCAGGTGGCCAAGTTCGGCATCCAATTCAGCGGGCACAGTGGTCGCGTCGAGCACGCCGCGCGGAGCCACTGTCCGCACGCGAACCCATTCAAACAAGCTGGATTGAATGCTGGTTGATCCCATTACATCGATTCAAGTTCCAGGAGGCTAGCCTCCAGTGTTCGCAATTCGGTCTCGTAGGCTGCCAATTTGTCGCGCTCGGCCTGAACCAAATGCGGCGGTGCTTTTGCCACGAATTTCTCGTTCGATAGTTTTTTCGACACAAACTCGATATCAGCCTGTGTTCTAGCCAGTTCTTTCTTGAGTCGACCGCGCTCTTCATCAAGATCAATAAGACCTTTGAGCGGAATTCGAATCTCGACGCCTTTGACCACTGCTGTTGCCACACCTTGAAGTGTATCAGCCTCAGCGCGTTCGATGAACACGACTTCCTCGACCCGCGCAAGCCGCTGAATATAAGCGTTTGCACCCTCAATACGTTGACGCTCCGCAGGGCCTGCAGTGAGTAGCAAACGCGGAATCTGCACCGAAGGTTTGACCCGTGTTTCCCCGCGAATGGCGCGAATCTGGTTGATCAACGCCACCAACAAGTCGACCGAGGCGACCTCTTCGGTGAATCCAGGCGATTCAAGTCGAGGCCACGGCGCAATCATGAGGCTTTCTGGAGCGTCTTGGCCGCGTGGTAAAGCCTGCCAGATATCCTCGGTGATGAACGGCACGGCTGGGTGCAACAGGCGAAGCGAGGTCTCAAGCACATGAAGAAGCGTGGCTTGTGTGGCCGTTCTGCGTGGGTTTGGATCCTCGTAAAGGGACATCTTGATGAATTCGATGTACCAGTCACAAACCTCGTGCCACACAAAATGGTACAGGCCCTGCGCGTACTCGTTGAATTTGTACGCCTCGAGCGAGGCCTGACAGTCCTTGGAAACCTCTGCGAGGCGCTGAAGAATCCACTTGTCGACAAGCGAAAGGTCTTCTTCGGGAGCCGGCAGGCCGTCTGGATACGACGAAGTAACTTCGAAATCGGTCAGGTTCATCAGCGCAAAGCGGGCTGCATTCCACAATTTATTTAGGAAAGCCCGGTACCCCTCGACGCGGTCGATATCGAGTTTGATATCTCGACCCTGAGCTGCATAAATCGCCAACGTAAATCGTAAGGCATCTGCACCTTGAGACTCCACTCCATCGGGGTGTTGCTTCAGGAGTTCGGCGTGCATCTCCGGATCCAGGTCCGCGGCTTTTGCACCGTAAATCAGGTGCAAGGGGTCGATGATATTGCCCTTAGTTTTTGACATTTTGTGGCCGTCCGCATCACGCACCATGGCGTGAAGGAAGACTTCGTCAAACGGGACATCATCCATGAACCAGCAGCCCATCATGAGCATGCGTGCAACCCAAAAGAACAGGATATCAAAACCGGTTTCCAGACATTGAGTCGGGTAAAACTTGTCGAGGTCCGGGGTTTTTTCGGGCCAGCCGAGGGTTGAAAACGGCCAAAGACCGCTCGAAAACCAGGTGTCCAAAACGTCTTCTTCCTGCCGAACGTTTTTCGAAGCACATGCCGAACACTGAGTCGCATCCTCACGGCTGACGGTGATGTGGTCACAATCGCCGCAGTACCAAGCGGGAATGCGATGACCCCACCAAAGCTGGCGCGAAATGCACCATGGCCGGATATTATGCATGAAGTGGTCGTAGGTCTTTTTCCAAACCTCCGGAACGATTTTTGTGCGTCCTGAGTCCACAGCGGCGATGGCTTTCTTGGCCATGGGCTCGGTATTCACAAACCACTGAAGCATCGGCAGTGGTTCGACGACAACACCCGATCTCTGTGACCTGCCTGGGGCAAATTTGGTCGGTTCGATCTTGTCTAACAGGCCGGCTTTCTCGAAGTCCGCGATGACCATTTTGCGGGCGTCGTAACGGTCTTTGCCCTGATAGTTCTGGGGACAATTTTCGTTCATCTTGGCGTCGAATCCGATGACCTGGATTCGCTCAAGACTATGGCGTTCGCCGCACTCGAAGTCGTTCGGATCATGGGCTGGCGTGATTTTAACTGCGCCGGAACCCTTTTTAGGATCGGGCAGGATCTTGTCGGCGATGATGGGGATTTCGCGTCCCACGATCGGCAATTTGACCATCTTACCAATCATGTCTTTGTAGCGCTCATCGTCGGGGTGAACCGCGACAGCGGTGTCGCCGAGCATGGTTTCCGGTCGAGTTGTGCCGACGATGATATGGCCGCTGCCATCGGCCAAAGGATACTTCAGGAACCAGAGTTTTCCGTCTTCTTCTTCACGGTCGACTTCGAGGTCCGAAAGCACGGTCATGGTGATCGGATCCCAGTCCACCATACGTTCTGCGCGGTAGATCAGGCCCTGTTCGAAAAGCTGAACAAACGCCTCGCGCACGGCAACCGAAAGACCTTCGTCCATCGTGAAACGCTCACGGTCCCAGTCGCAAGACGCGCCCATGCGCTTCATTTGACCGATGATCGTGCCACCTTTTTCGTCTTTCCACGTCCAAACACGCTTCAGAAATTCTTCGCGGCCCAGTTCGTGGCGGTTGGTTCCGTCTTTGGCGAGTTGTCGCTCGACCATCACTTGGGTGGCGATTCCGGCGTGGTCTGTTCCGGGCAGCCAGAGTGCCTCAAAGCCGTCCATTCTCTTCCACCGGATCAGCAAGTCTTCGAGCGTCACGAAGAGCGCATGGCCCATGTGAAGCGAGCCTGTGACGTTCGGTGGAGGGATCATGATCGTATAAGGTTCTTTCTTGCTCTGAGTATCGGCGGCAAACCATCCGCCATTCAGCCAGAAGGGGTACCAACGGTCTTCAACTTGAAGGGGATCGTAGGTTTCATCGAG
>JBBKVQ010000496.1:0-8894 GCA_037968515.1 Bradymonadaceae bacterium | reverse complement strand
CGGGCGTCATTGCCCAAAGTCGTCGAAGATCTGCTTGAAGACGGATGGGCGCTGAACATCCATGCGTCGACGGTGTACCCGGCGCCCGACACATCGCCCCTCGGAACCGTCGACGGTGTCTATTATAAAGTAGTGTTCGAAAAAGGTGACGAGTACCTGACCAAGACACCGCTCGGCCAGGCGCAGAAGTCAGTGTCGTCGTTGATTCGCCTACCAGGCGGCGAAATGGTCGAATTGGACAGTGACTTCGAGATCCTGGCGCTGGACGGAACGCTATTGGACGCGTCAGGCGCGATCCCCGGTCTGTCCCTTGGTTTTGAGTATTTTCATCATTTTAAAGTTACGGACCAAAACGCTTCCTTGACGCTTCGAACCGTTGATGTCGCCGACGTGAGGCCTTTGTTGGCAGCTGCGATTCAAGGCTCGCCGAACAAGGCGATTTTGCCAGAAAAGTGGGGGATGGGCGGGTCGACGAAGCCACTTGCGGCGGTCACCAAGGACATCATCGGTGATTCGCCTCTTGAGCCCGCTCTGGCTAGGCTGGTGGAGTCCTACGTGGCTCACTTCGTATCGTTGGCGGAGCATGTCGTTGGCGCCGATCCACGATTTGCCGTCAGCGCGGAAAACTCGATTCCGGATTCCGACGTCTGGGCAAGTTTCGAGAGCGTGACCAGTGGCGGGGAATACTCGTTCGACAACGAGACCTACGATGACGAGCGCGAACTCAGTACAGGAATTCTTGCACTCGCAGATTTTTTTAATACCGGAATTAAACCCGCCATTTTTGCCAACTATTCTTGCGACTTTTCGTGGGTTTTTCGATTCCCGAAAGTATTACCATGGGTGGCCTCGGGGCCTTGGATTTCGGGCTCACGACAAGCTTTGCTGAAATTCATCGGCGCGGTAGCTGACGCGGGCATGTTTGAGCTTGGCGATAAGATGATAATGTTTGAGTCATCTCAAAAAAGCTGGGTAAAACACGGTATCACGCTTGAGACACGAGCGTTTTTTGTCGAACACGAATCGACTCGGTTTTACGGAAAATGCGGCGAGTACGAAGACGAGACTTATTCTATTCTGGCCTACAGCAACGGCAAAATGACCCTGCCGGCAGGGATCAAGGCAACTGACCAAAAAACCGGTGTTTCCTGGGCGGCTGGGCCGGCCAAACGATTTGTTGAACTCAGCACTGAACACGGTCCTTATATTCCGACGCGCGAGGCCGCAGAAACGATCGCGGATTTGACGGGCCTTTCTGTGGCCGAGGCCGCCATACTTTGGGCGATGCTGCCCAACGTGAATGAGTGGTACGGCACCGTGATGGACACTGAGTTACGCAAGTCGTTCAAACTGAAGGCCGCTGAGCTGAACCTCGCCAGGGAGTCGTTGAAAGAAGTCCCGGGAGAGAAACGCAGCGCCGTTTTTGCGGAAGCGTTGCCTGATGATTTGGAGGGATTTTGGGCCGCACCGATTGAAATCGCCAAACAGCTTGCAGCCTCATGGAACCAGCATGTTGGCAAACGACAGGCGCTGCCAGAAGACCTCTTGATGGCCGTGCAGAAGGACCTATCGGTCGATAACGCGCGGACTTCTCTGCTGAACCTGTATTCGGTGCCAGCATTCAAGGTCGGTGGGGAAATCTCCTACGATTCGGATGATAAAAATCTTGTCTTCGAGATGGGCGACGACGTGCCCGACTCGGATTTGATCTCCGAAGGCCTGAAGCTCTTGCCCTACATTTTCTACAATTTACCGGTCGGCGATCCGACGCGTCAGAAAGTCTCCGGCTACTATGAGACCCTTGCAAAGTCCTTATTTGCTGCGGATTCGCTGCTGCCGACCACGACCGAGTTGGAGTGGCTCGACGATAAAAAGAAGTCAGCGGCGATGATGGCCAAGCTTGGTGCGAATAAGACCATGAAAGGTGTGTCTTATTTTGATGACGGATTTGTGATTTTCTTGCTCAGCGATTGGGGGCTTGAGGCTGCGATACGGCCGGCTCAACTTATGGCTGGCAAGACAAGTCCGTATATCGTTGCCGACAACCTCGAAGCCCAAGTTCTTCGTGCATTTTCTGGCATGCAGGGCCTTGTCGATCGCCTGAAAAGCTCGCAGGTTTCTGCAGGCGAGTACGAAGCGAATCCGCTGCATTCCAGTCCCGAAACTGTGGCGCAGGTGAAAAAAGAGCTGGGCGTTGGCGACGAGGCCGCCGTTGCTTTTCTGCAAACGCTTGCGATGCCTAATCCATCCACCAAACAAATCAGACTCTGGAACGGCTGGAGTGCAGCGACTTACAAAAAGGCGTTTGCGCCATTGGTGGAGAAGGGCGTTTTGATTGAAGCAAAACGCGCACGAACGGGGCGCTCGTTCTTTTTGGATGGGCCGTGGTTGGAATTACGCTCCCCACATATTCCCATGGAAGCCTGGAAGGTTCCGATGATGCCGCTGCTGGCTTCCAACGAATGTCAGGTAAATTACCCTATTTCTGCACCTCACGAGTTATTTGAACAGGCGTGGACGCGATGGCGTTCGGGCGACAAACCTGGATTCACGAAATGAGTACCAAGATGAACACCGAACAGCTTAATTCGACGCTTCGTGCAGGCGGATATCTTCTGCCTGATACCAAGGCTCCAACAGACGTCCCGGTCGATACGATCGATGGGCGGATTTTCACGCATCTGGGGATTCCGGACCGTGAGATCGTTCGTTTGACCCCGTCGAATCTTGCGATTGGAGAAGACGCCGCCATGGATATCCTTGGTTTTGCGCCAGTGGCGAGTTCCGCGAAGATTGCTCTTCGCATGCGCCAGGCTCTTGGATTTCCCGAGTGGGTCTTGGTTCACGATCCCAAGAATGCGGCGTCAGCGTTGGCCATTTCACGCGACTTAAAAAAAGAAGCGCGTCGTGCCAAATCTAAGCCAGGTAACGCAAAAGTTGTTTTCGACGAAATGGGCAAAACAATTTCGACAAAGACGCCGCACTTTTTGCCGCCTTTTTACGAAGAAGTGGCGCGTGCCTTTATTGAGTCGGGCAACACCACTTACGCGGCCACCTATTTTGGCAAAGCCCGTGAGGCTGAACAGACCTACGCGCTTGAAGTCGATGAGAACCGTCGCCGTGACGCATTTGTGGAATTCGCACTTTCGGGGGCCCTTACAAATAAAGTGATGTCCGAATACGCAAAGGACCTATCAAAAAGGTACGGCGCCGAAAAAGCGTACGAATATTTCTTCGACCTCTGTGTTCGTCGCACATTGGGCGGCACTCCGCCTCATTCCCAGATGGTGACTGAGCTTCGTCGTTTGGCGAAAGCTGCGGGCAAAAAGCAGGCTGACGAAGACGCGAAATTTGTTTCGGAAATATGGGAGGCGCCGTCGCTGACCCGTTCGGCCTCAGCATTCTGGGAGACCTACGCCAAGACCTTTGCCCAATTGGCGAAAAAGGAGCCTAGAATTCGCGGGCGTTTGTTGAACACATTCCCGGTTCCTTCGGGCAAAGCTGATGATTTTAAGACTTTTTGGGTAGGTTTACTAAAAGACACGGGTGCCGACGAGGGTTTGACCAAGCCCGAGGCCGACGTGGACGGTGCGCTAAAACCCGAGGGTTCGGCCGCTCAATGGATTGCCAAGTTCGTCTCCCATCGCATGGCCTCTGGCTATTCGTATTACCGTAAACCCACGACGCCCGACGCTGGTTTTGACCTGATTCGTCGCATGGCCCCGCGGCTCAAGGCCGACGGCAATGAGTTCGAGTTTGCGGGTTCGGGTTGGCAGCGGGTCGTAGACATCGATGTGCTGGATTTGCTCATCGAGCTCGAGATTCCGGTCAAGGTGCCAGATGCCATCGACTTTACGTCTTGGTCGGTGCCGATGGAGGGCATGACCGAGCGGCTGCGTGACCTGAAATTCCTTGGTGGCGATACCCGTTTCGATAAAGTGGTGGATGGTGCAGTTGGGGCGGTGTTTGGCAATGCTGAGTTTGAAGCGGCGGCAAGAGGAAAAGCGGGCTTAAAGCGCGCCCGCGAAAAGTGGCTTGAGCGCCGTGCGGAACAAATCGGCGACGGAGCGACGCCTTCTTTCAAAGAGAATGTGGCTCGTCTGAGGAGCGCCACCTCGGCAGCGACTTTCAAGGAATTCCCGAAAGCCTGGGCACGCCTGCAAAAGCTGGAGTTGGTGGCACCGTTTACTCGCACTTTGAACGGCGGGTTTTTGGACGAGTATCAATGGGTTGAAGCCAAGACTGCTTATAATGAGTTGAGAGGTCCAAAACACGATGTCGAGGTCAAAGTCGCTGGTGTTTTTCCGTATTTGATCCTGCATTCGCCCACCAAGGGCATTGTGGTCGGACCTAAGGGGCGTGTGGTTGAACACGATTTTAAACTGCCTCAAGGCCAGAGTGTGAAGCATATCGCTTACGCGGGTGGGCAGTTGTTGGTCGTATTCTACGACAAGAATTGGAACAACCGGGCGTATTGGAGTGCCAAGCCAAATCACGTGTTTGACGGTGGTTATATCTATCATGGCGCGGTTGGAGTGGAACGTGGCGATGGATCGATGGTCGTGGGCCCGGTTGCGTTTCGGGCGGGCGATGAAACGATGCCGCAATATGGAACGGTTCTGAGTGATGGAACGTCATTTTGGACCCGTGCGGGTTGGGGGGATGACGTGTCTTTCAAGGAATTCGATCCTGATTCCGGCAAAGAAGGCCGAACCTCTTTACCTGCGATCTTCGAGGATTCACTTCGCCCAGACATGAGCCTCGCCCACCAGCACTGCGAGCTTTATCCTGTACCTGCAGAACTCAAAGACTCGCCGTTGGGCACAAAAGACGGCCTGTACAGCCGCATGGCTTTTCAGTCAAAAAATGCAGAATATTTGACCGTCACGCCCCTTGGAGAGCACGCGGGGTATGTCGATGCTATGATTCGTCAACCTGGGTCGAACGGAACACTTTCCATCCAGGCGGGATTTCGTTTGATGGACAAAAATGACCTGTCGTTGGATGCACGGTCGACTTTGTCTGGGCTTCCCATTGCAATTCAGTTCGCGCATTTCCTAAAAGTTTCTGATGAAGCTGGATCCAAGAAATTGCGGTCCATCAAGGCCGATGCGAGTGCCGCGATCGTTGCGGCAGCGATTATTTCTAGGACTCATGACGACGACGCGCCAAGCGCACTTGCAGCTACATGGTTGGGCGAAATCGCGGCTCAAGCTGGCAAGTCGTCGAAATCGCTGCCGGCTTTTGTGGCTGCCGGTAAAGGTCACCTCGAGGGCGACAAATCGTCCAAGTCGACCCTTTCTGGCCTGATGGCCGCCGGGAAAGAATTTTTGTTAGGCAAGAGCAAAGCGCCGACAGCTCAGTCCCTGCAAGGAATCATTGACGAAGTTGTTGGATGTAACGCGGAATTGAGGGCGTCGATTGCGCTGCTGGCCGAAGAGTACGCGGATTCTCTGGTGGCCTTGGCGCGTCATATCGAAGCCTCGGACCCGGCACATGCAGGTGCCATCGGCACCGCGATTGTGGACACGGCCGTCTGGGGCAGTTTTTCAGGAGTCGCATCAGGCAGCGATTATAATTTTTATAATTACTCATGGGGCGAACAAGCCGACTTGGGACGCTATATCACTCAGCTTGGCAAGTTCCTTACGTCGGGGGAGATTCCCAAGGATATCGCCTGGACCACCACCGACGTTTCGCTTCTTTTGACCGCGCCGGCGAGCATCGGTTGGTTGGCCTCATCCCCAGGTTTGACCGGAGATCGTGAGGTGCTCTTGAGCTTCCTGGACCAGATGGGGACCTCAGGCATCTTCGACCTGCCCGGAAAATTCAGATTATTTACCTCGCCGCGAAAAGGGTGGGTTTCACTCGGTGCCGCAGACGAGAACCGTCACACTTTTTTGATCACACACGAGGGTCATAAGTACGTTGGACGTTCAAGTTATTATGGAAACGAAGAGTTTACGGTTCTGGAGTACGCGGGAAATGGGGAGTTTAAGACCCCCAATGGAGTCACGATTGAGGCCGAGTGGGCGGCGGAAGGATGGTCAGGAGCTGCAGCGAAAAGCCTAGTCGAGTTGGTTAGAGAACGCGGGCCGTACGAAATTAATACCGAGATTATTTCTTATCTGGCAGAAAAAATTGGAGTTTCTCAGTCCGAGGCAGGTCTGCTTTGGGCGACCATGCCCAACATGAATTCGTACGAGAAAAACTTTTTGCCCAAAGAGATCCGCGAGGCGATGGGCGTGAAAGTGGCGGAGGCTGCCATCGCTAGGGACGCGGTCAAACAGTTGTCTGCACACAAGAAATTAGCAGTCTATGCCGCAGGGATGCCTGAGGATGTGGCGAATTTGTGGGACCAGCCGACACGTGCCGCCGATAGCCTTGCTGCGGCATGGACGGGGCAATTTGGCCAGCGCGTTCAATTGCCCGGGGCACTCTTGGCAGAAATCAAAAAGAACTTGGGTATTTGGGATCCGCGAGAACCTGTGAAGGCCATTTTAAGTCCCAAGAATTCGATCTACAGCGTGGTTCCAGATTACGAACTTCAGTCGACGGACGGAAAATGTTTGGAAATGGTTGCCAAGGATCAAAAATTCAATGGCATCGATAACGTGAACGCGTTTTTGAAGATTGCTCGTTACGTTTCGCTCAACGCGCCAGTGGGTGATGAAGTGCGCAAGAGCCTTCCCGCGGCGTGGGAGGTCTGGAAGACGACGCTCAACGCGCCGGGATTCCAAGTGTCGGCACCCTGCCCATATGATTACGAATACGACAAGTTGAAGGAGGCGTTGGCTCGTATTGGGACCAATAAGTCATTAAAAGGTTTAGAGTATTATCAGGACGATCTGGTGACGATTTCGGCCTCTCAATGGAGCCTCGATATGATGGTCCGAGTGGCGCCGGTGCTGGCTGGAAAAACCAGCCCACATTTCGCCGGGCTGAAGGAATTGCCCGCGGTAAACGAGATTTTTTCAGATCGTTTTGCAGCGATGATGAAGAATGTTTCGAGCCCGTCGGTCGAAGCTGGAAGTTACGAAACAAATGCCGAGCTATCCGTTCCCAAGTTGGTCGACACAGTCGCCAAGAAGTTGGGCGTCTCGTCGTCTGCCGCGAATGCGTTCCTTCAGATCCTTGCGCTGCCAAATCCAACGACTTCAAACGTGAAGACTTGGAATGGATGGACCACAGGAGCTTACAAAAAGGCCATGGCGGAGCTTCTGGCAAAGGGCTTGGTCATGGAGGCCAAACGCTCGCGCGCCGGCCGTACGCACTTTTTAGACGGTCCATGGTTGGACCTGAAGGCACCACATTTACCGGTTGAAGGCTGGAAGTCGCAGTTTTACGGCACCGACTATACGGAGTCGCTGGGTCAACAGTTGCCGTTGGAAGCTGTACCTGTGCTCTTTCAGCGGGCCTGGGACCGCTGGAGTTCGGGGGATAAGCCGAAGTTTTGAGTTTCACGAACGAACTCTGTTGAAGCCCACCAAATGGAGATTCGTCGTAAGACTTTTGCCACGGCGGCAACCAAGTCTATGAACTGCGCAGTTCGAGGTGTCACTCAACCTACGATAATGTCGCTATGACTTGGAGATCTTTATGAGACTTTTAAACTTACTAATCGCTTCTGCTGTTGCCCTCGCGCTCCCCGCATGCAACTCAGATGCATCAACTCGAACCGGGCAATTGGCCCTTTCCGGCACTGTGGATTCCGCCTCGTTTGGCGGAAGTGTTGATGCGGTCCGCGCGCTGCAAGGCGGCAAAGTTGTGGCTGAGACGACATTGAAGTCGGACGGATCGTTTGCGATGACTGTGCCTCAGGGCAACGGCTATCACATCGATTTCACCTACAGCGGTAAATCTGCCGGCCTTATTTTTCCGCGGCAAGCTGGCAGTGTCGAACACCTGTTCAACGTGACGGGAGACGGCACATTTGATCTGGGTGCGGTCCGTCATATCGGGGACCCAAGCGCTCAGAACTTCCAGTTCCGCACCGCGACTGCCGCGCTCGAATCAGCAGACGCCGAAGGCGAAAATGTTGAATGCGAGGACGGGATTGATGCGACGACCGGCGCAGTTTGTGTAGACGATGATAACGAAGATACCCAGTGCGGCAACGAGGGCGACGACGGCGAGTCGAATGACGACGAGAACGACGGAGTCGACTGTGAAGACGGCATTGACTCGGCGACCGGGGCAGAATGCGACGGTGGTCCTTCGGCCAACCAAGACGACGGCGAAGAGGCCGACTCCCAGGAAAAAGACGGCGAAACTGACGATGACGCGGAGACCGACGCTGACGGCCCGACCGACGCAGCCGTCGCCGACCATAACCTTCCCGGTTCGTTGGGCTGTGCTGCCGAAGACGACGAAGGGGCCGACGATTAACAAAATCGTCGCCATAGCAGTCCTGGCATCTGTCTTCATCTGGCCGGGAAATGCTCTAGGCGATGAAACTTGTCCGCCCGCCGCCATGATCGATGGCGATAAAGACCTCGTTGAACCCATTGAACAAATGCTGGTTCAACGAGGCATCGCGCTAACACCCAAACCTGGTTGTGTCGCGACGATTGCTCATATCACTCAGAGAGATGGCCAAATGCAGGTCACGATCGAACAACCTGATGGTGCCAACGAAACTCGTGTTGTCAGCGATACCGTGACTGCAGCGACGGTGATTGAGTCGTGGTCTCGAGGCGTGCTCGCGAATCCTCTTTTGGAGCCTGAAGTGCCGGTCATGCCCAAGGAATTGACACCCGAGGTAGCGGTAAAAACAGACCCACAAATAATGTCCGAGCCAGTCTCCCAAACCCAATCGCCACCAATGCTCGGGATCGGTGGCTCGTTTTTTGTCGGTCGAGGGTCCGACGAAAGTACTTGGTTTGAGCCCGGGC
>JBBKVQ010000495.1:0-14830 GCA_037968515.1 Bradymonadaceae bacterium | reverse complement strand
CGAGTCTTCCAACGACATCAGCGCGTCGTAAGCGTCGGCCGCACAAACGAAACGATCCCGTGGCTCTTTGGCCGTCATTTGGGTAACCCAGCCAGCCAACCCTTCCGGAACGTCAAACTGAGGCACAAATGACGGCAACGCATCTTTCATGTGCATGACCCCAACCATCACCACATTTGACGCGCGAAACGGAGGTTTCCCCGTCGAAAGTTCCCACGTCACAATTCCAAGCGAATACAAGTCGGTCCACGGACCGTAACTGCGCCACAACCCCATGAATTGCTCGGGAGCCATGTAGAATGGAGTTCCCGCAGCGTCTTCATGAGACGAGCTCGTTTGGTCGAGCCTGTGGGTCGAGGTGTGGCGTTCCGCCGCGTGAGCGATTCCAAAATCGGTGAGTACGTGCTCGACGCCCGTTTGGGTCAGCCTTCGTAAAATGTTGGCCGGCTTGATATCGCGATGAATCAAGTCTCGCGCGTGCCCGTGAGACAAGGCATGCAGGCAATCCGCCAAAATAGCCTTCAGCTCAGGCCACGAGGTGGGCGGGTTTTCCGACACCGACCCCCCTTCGAGCATTTCCATTGCAAAAAACGGTGAGCCAGCCTCAAAGCCGTCGAGGGACTCAGGCAGAACGCCATAATCCAAAATCGCGATGACGTTTCTATGATGAAGTCGTGCGGTGGCTTGCACTTCCGCGAGCAGCCAGTCTTTCTGCTGCGCGTCGCTCCCTTGGTTCGGCTTCAGCAACTTGACGGCAACGTTTTTGCCCGACGTGGCGTGTTGAGCCAGGTAAACTGCGCCCATGCCGCCTTCTGCCAACTTGCGGTCGAGTTCGAACCAAGTCTGAGTTTGTTTCATCGTGCACTTCCGGTCTAGTCCCGGACTTTAAAGGTCACACCCGCCTCGTTCAACCTTGCAACAAGGTATTCTCCCATCGCCACGGCAGGTGTGAGCACTCCAAATGGCGTTTTCAGCGCGTCATAGGCCAAAGATCGGGCGGATTCCGCCAACATGATGCTTGTTGCGCCGTAACCAGGGTCTGAGTTCGCACGGACGTCGACGGTATGGGCAAGGGCTCCCGTATGTGCGATCACGCGAATCAAAAATCCTCCCGAATCGATTTTCTCACGCGAGGGGCCCTCCCCTTGCTCGGGCAGGATCGTTTTTTGAGCCAGCCGGCGACTCGGGCCGAAAGCAAGGGCGCCGAGTGCGCCGCCCATGGCGCTCGTGAGTCCGTAGGCTGCGATCCGGCCCTTCAAACCAGAGCCAGTGTAGGTTTTTTCACGGTAGCTAAACTTTGGCCCGTACGGATGGCCCATCAGGGCGTGAGAGCGTCGCACGACGCGAGTATTGACAGAGGCCATCAAGAAAGCTGCGGTCCAACCACCGATCGTCGAGTCATCTTCGGGCGCGAAACTATCGTAACCATCCACGCCAGTTTTATCGTCCGGCGGATTCAACGCGTAGGGATGCGCAACGGCGCGGCGAACGTCGCGGTCTTCGGCTTCTTCCAGCAAATTAATCATGCTGGCCACGGTTCCGCCGCTGAAACCGCCTCGAACCGACATCACAAACGCACCCACGTTTTCAGCGTAAACCCCCTCTCGCTTCTTGAACTCGTTTTGAGCACACAGCGCACCCAAATCGCTTGGGATCGAGTCAAAGCCGCACGTGTGAACGATACGCGCTCCGTTTGCCTCAGCGGTGTCGTGATGTTTGGCTATCATCCGCTGCATCCACTGAACTTCGCCGGTCAGGTCGCAGTAGTGGGTCCCATTTTCGACACAGGCCTGCACTAAATCGTCTCCAAAAGTGGCGTACGGTCCCACGGTCGTTGCGACAACACGTGTTCGCGCCGTAACGGCTTTCAAGGACGCCAGGTCGTGAGCGTCGGCCACCAGAATTTCGGGCGGATGATCCGTCTTCAAGGTGGACTTCAGTGCCTCGAGCTTCGGCCGTGACCGGCCAACAATCGCCCAGCGTTCCTGCCCGACCTTCGCCAGGTATTCGGCAACCAGGCCACCGGTGAAACCTGTTGCGCCAAACAGAACCAGATCAAAATCTCTTTGTGTTTTCAAAACAAACCCGCAGCAAAAATCAAGAACGCATAACACTCTTCACAGACGCATGTTCAGAATCCGATTGCATCGCAATTCCACGTTCATTAACGTCCGCAGATCTTTCGATAGTTTATCCCTCGCTCGCTGTCACGGGCACCACGGATAGAACTCCACTTTGGAATGCCCATGAATCAAATTTTTGTTTTGTTAACTCTTGGAATTTTGGCGCTGGCGGGCTGCAGCGATGATACGTCGACGACGAACAACGCCAATAATAACGGGACGACCTCGACCAATAACGGCACGAACTCGACCAATAACGGCACGAACTCGACCAATAACGGCACGAACTCGACCAATAACAACACATCCGACACCTGCGACACCAACGGGTTCACCCTTGTCGACGCTCAGCTTTATCTTGAAACGCCAGACATCACGTTGACGGCATTATCGTCGACCACGGCTCCAAACGACTCCTTCAACCTTGAGTTTTACGGTGCCGATTCGCCAATTGAAAAAGGTCCTGGAACGTATCTTCTTGGTGGGACGGCAGCGGACCAAAACTACGAAACATGCAATAATTGCCTTTTGTTAAAGCAGAACTGCGGAGCAAATACTGGGTGTGAAACCATCTACTTTGCTAAAAGCGGCGAAGTCGTGGTCGACGTAATCACGCTGGCTCCTGGCTTGTTTACGGGGAAACTAGTCAACGTGGTTCTGGAGGAGGTCGAAGTGGGCACGGAGACCTTCGCAACGACGCCCGTGCCCAATGGCAAAACTTGGTGTATCGCCGAAACTCCATTCAACGTGGCGGCCGAGTAAGCGAGAATATTCCGCGCGAGGTGTTATACCTCGCCGAGAACCCCTCTGATGCCACGAAGCCGGCGAACTTTGTTTTTGCGCAATAGGTTATCGGTCACAGGGCAAATGCGTTCCGTTTCATTTGCATCACTTGAGCGCGAACCACGAAGTCCTGCAAGGATGTCATATGCAGAATTTTGTTGCATCCGATCTGCTCGTTCACTACCGTCCGCCGGTCTTTCGACCGTTTATTGATCGCCCGGTGTCACGGGCACAGCGACCTCGTCGCTCATTTGGAGAATTTATGAAAAGAACCCTTTTACTGCTCAGTTGTGGCTTGTTGGCCTTGAGCGCCTGTGGCGACGATGCCGAGAAATCAAACAACGGCACCAACAACAACACCAACAACACCAGCAACAACAACGTCACGAATAACAATTCGACGAACAACAATTCGACGAACAACAACTCGACGAACAACAACAACACCAATAATACAAACAACACCAACAACACGAACAACAC
This sequence comes from Bradymonadaceae bacterium, assembly GCA_037968515.1. GTDB lineage: Bacteria > Myxococcota_A > Bradymonadia > Bradymonadales > Bradymonadaceae > JBFFMO01. The sequence continues at coordinate 11,441 of JBBKVQ010000495.1, read as the reverse complement.
CAACGGTGGCTGCGATATCAACGGTTTCACCATTGATAGTTTGGCTTTGGACACTGACGGTTCCAGCGCAATCTTGCAGGCGCTGTCGTCGGATACCGAGCCAAACGACTACTTGTCGCTTGAGTTCTTCGAGATCGACGTCAATCCGTCACCTCTCGATGCTGGTCCTGGCACGTACCCATTGGCTGCAACGACCGATGACCAGAACTACCAGACTTGCTCAACATGCGTGTTGATTGGTCAGAGCTGCACGGCAGACGCAGGTTGTGAAACGTATTACTTGGCCTCGGGTGGAGCTATCGAAGTTGAGGCAGTTGACCTTGACGCGAACACGCTCAAAGGCAAATTGGTCAACGCTACTCTCAAAGAAGTCACTGTAGACTTCGAGGGCCAGACCTACCTTTCGACTGATGTCCCTAACGGCAAGACCTGGTGCATCACTGAAACAGCATTCGACACCACTCCAGAGTGCGTTGTTGATGCCGATTGCACCGACGCTGCCAAGGGAACTTGCAGCGATAATGTTTGTGTCGCATGTGCATCGCCATTCGATTGCACCGACGCAGCTGCTCCAGCATGCATCGAAGACGCAGTCACTGCTGAACTTAGCTGCGGCGTGGTCGCTGAGTGTACTGGCGACGATGCTAACGAAGAAGACGACGGACCAGCAGGCGCCAAGGCACTTGTATCGGGAACTCCCTTCAACGGCGGAATCTGCGAAGGAACCAGCGGCGCTGAGTCGGATTGGTTCAAAATCACCATCACCGAAGCTTCGACTGTCACCATCAGCCTCTCGGCTGACGCAGCCGTCGATTTGGACCTCTACCTCGGCGACGGAGACGGCAACTTGATCGACTCGTCAGGCACTGACGAAGCCATCGAGAACATCCTGGCTGGGATCGCGACACCTGGTGACTACTACATCTTGATTGCTCCAAATGACACCTCGGCTGTGGGCGGTGGTTTGGCCGCTGCTCCGTACACGCTCACCTACACCGCAGTTGCGGCTGAATGTGCAGTGGATGCAGATTGCACCAACGAATTCTGCAACACCGACACTCTTTTGTGCGTGGCTTGTCTTGACGACGACTCATGCACCGACCCAGCAGCTCCTGTCTGTCTGACTGATGCCAACAACGTTTGCGGATCGTACGACGAGTGCACCGGCGACGACGCATTTGAGCCAAACAGCGATGGTCCTGCAGGCGCTTCTGAAATCATCGTTCCGTCGACCACCAACGCCAAGATCTGTGGCGATTTGTTCGCTGGAGTCTCGGAAAACGAAGCTGATTGGTACAAGTTCACCATCGCAGCACCAACCGACCTCCGCGTCACGATGACTTGGGACGTGCTCGACATGACCACTCCTGATCCAGACCTGGACATCACAGTCTACGACAGCACGTTCACATTCGTGGACTCGTCGGTTATCGATTACCCAGAAATCATGGAGCTCGCTGCTCTTCCTGCAGACACCTACTACATCAAGGTCACCTCGTTTGAGTCGTCCTTTGGTCTGGCTGCTCAGGACTACTCGATCCAGCTCGAAGTCTACACTCCCTGAACCCAACTGGTTTCGGACGTAAAAAAGGCGAGCCCGACGGCTCGCCTTTTTTCTTTTCTTGGGCACTCAGCAGGCGCTTAAGCCTCCGCACCTTCGGCCTGAAGAGCTCTGACTCGCGGGTCCATCACACGTCGCCAGACCGGCGGCACGAGCGCCATTAACAACATCGTTGGATAGCCATACGGCAGCTGTGGGCCTTCATCGACTGCCCGAAGCAAATGATACGGCCTTGCAGCGTGCGCATGATGGTCAGCATGCCGCTGCAAATTAAATAACCAATATCCACTCACCTTCTGGTTGGCGTTCCAAGAATGGTGCGGCTGCACTCGCTCAAATTTTCCGGGCGACTTTTCGATGCGAGCCAACCCGTAATGTTCGACGTAATTAATCACCTCCAAAAGCGTGAACGCGATGACGCTCTGGAGCGTGAAGAACAGAATTCCGACCCACCCCGCAACCGCGCCAATTCCCACGTAGATGCCCACGGTCACCAACGAGTACCTAGTCAGACGGTGTTTCAAGTTAAACCAGCTGATGTTTTGCCTTTTCACGCGAGCCAACTCAAGATGGACTGCGCTTTTGAAGCTTCCGACCATGACTCGAGGGAAAAATCCATAGACGCTTTCACCCAACTTCGAGGTTGCTGGATCGTTAGGTGTAGCCACGTTTTTGTGGTGTCCATACACGTGCTCAATGCAGAAATGCGGGTACGTGACGCTAAGCATTAGAACCTCGGCGAGTGCGCGTTCGTACCAAGACCGGCGATGCATCAGTTCATGGGCAATCGTGATGCCAATGCCGCCCGTGAACAGCCCAACAGCCACCACCAACCCAATCCACTCCCATCCTGTTCGGTTCATCGCTTCGTGGACGCCCCATGCGAGAACACCAACCTGAAGCGGCACCCAAAGGTAAAGCGGCAGGCCATAAACCCAATCGAATCGACGGCCCTTTTCGTCTGCTGCCGAAGGATTCGACATATTATGCCCGGTCATCGCGTCAGCCATCGGAACCAGCATAAACGCCACCGCTGGTGCCAAAAGGTTAGTCCAACCGCCAAAATAAAGTCCCGCTAACAACGCCGGTACGGTCGCATAGACGATCAAAAAGGGAATCACTCTCATGGGGTATCCTTGGCCAAAAGCATGGCCTTCACGAGTGGCCAGCTCGCGGGTTCAGCGTTTGTTTTCCAAAAAACGTCTTTGAGTTCACCGGTGCCATTGCGCAGCAATGTGTCGCTAACGACATGCATCAAAAGGCTGCGGACTGTTACATCGGGCCTGAACCGGCTGTTCGACACGATCCAACTCTCGACCTCGTCAATCAATGGGCCGCCCAGCTCGACCAGACGCCGGCGACCAGGTCCCTCGGGCGAGATTAGTTCTCGCAGCAAAATCGCCGAGGCATCCGGGCGGGCTGCCAGAAACGCCGAAAACCCATTCACCACATTAAAAATTCGAGATTCAAAGTCGCCCTCCCCTGTCATCGCCCCGCCCAACGCGAGGGCTAACGCTTCGAAGATCCGTTGCACCACGCCCTCGTAAAGCAGGTCCTTTGACGCGAAGTGATAGAGCAAAGACGGCCGTGAGATTCCGGCGCTCGTCGCGACGTCCTCTAGGCGAGTGGCCTTGATGCCATGAAGCGCAAAGAGCCGTTCAGCGCCCTCAAGCAGGCGATTCACGGTGTCTTCAGATAGTTGTTTTGAAGGTCTTGCCATTCCCCGAGATTATCTACTCATGAGTAGATAAGCAAGCGGATTGGAATTTTTTGGCGAAAGCAGGTACACACGGGCCCGAATTAATTGGGAGAAATTTAAAATGACTTTTCGATACTTGATTATTCTGATGTGCTTCTCGGCCGTTGCGTGTGGCGATAGCTCGAAATCAAAGAAGTCTTCGACTGCCGGCGGTGTAAACCAGCCTTGTTATGACAACGGCACCTGCAACACGGGCCTGGCCTGCGTCGGGGCGACCTGTGTGGGCGGCACGAGCAACAACACCACGAATAACGGCTCTAATAACACCACGAATAATGGTTCCAACAACGCTCAGCTTTGCGGCAACGGCGTAGTCGATACTGGCGAAGACTGCGATGGCGACGAACTCGCCGGGGCGTCTTGCGACAGTATCGGGTTCGACGAAGGCACGCTCAGCTGCCTCAATTGTTCCTTCGACAACGCTTTGTGCACGCTGGCTACCTGCGGCAATGGGCTGATCGACCCAAATGAATCCTGTGACGGCGACAACATCGGCGCAGCCACTTGCGCGGGGCAAGGTTTTGGCGAGGGGGTTCTCTATTGCAACGCGAACTGCGGCGGCTTCGACACCTCGGATTGTGAGACCCTGTGCGGCAACGGCGTAATCGACCAAGGCGAGATTTGCGACGGTGAAACCCTGAATGCATCGTGCGCGTCCCTGGATAAAGGCACAGGAACCCTTCGATGCAACGCGACGTGTAATGGCTACGACCAGAGCGGCTGCACTTCGCTTTGCGGCAACGGTCAAGTCGATGCCGGCGAGGTTTGTGACGGCGCAAATCTTAACAACAAGACGTGCGTGGACCGCGGTTTCAAGGGCGGTACCTTGAGCTGCGCCGCAACCTGTAAAAACTTTGTGGAAACCGCCTGCCTGACCACACTTTGTGGCAACAACGTGGTTGACCAAGGCGAAGCCTGCGACGGAACAAAATTGAATGGAAAAACGTGTCAAACAGAGGGATTCAACGGCGGAACGCTCAGATGTTCTAGTTCTTGCGAGCTAAACACAACCTCGTGCACTCGCCCACCTTTGGTCTGCGTACTGGTCCCCGAGAACGCTCCGTGCGACACCAACGACCTCGCAACGTGTACCTGTGAGGGATGCAATTTGGACGGTATCTGCGACCCGGCCGTCGATGACTGCGCCTGTGCCGATTGTCTCAGCGATCCGTTTTGCGCGGACCCACTTAAGGCAAACTGCACCAACGATGGCCAGTGCAGTCCGTTTTATGAAGGGTGCCTTTGTGTTGATTGTGCCAGCCACCCGATGTGCCTCTGATGCGCCCCACTAAGAAGCAGGCTCTAGCCACGTCGCTCGTGCTGCTGCCGTTGAACTTATGGTCAGCGGCTGTGGTCGCGTTGGCCGGCGGTGTCGGCGGAGTCGTCTGGGGTCCACGCACGGCATTGGCCTTTGCGGTTTTTGTCGCCCTAACGTCCAGCCTGTTCATGCATCGCCGAGCCTGGCTTGGGGTCGTCCTGACCTGCGGAGTCCTCACGGCAGCCTGGGCCATGCTAACGCCCGTGGTAGACCGCGATTGGCTTGAATTCGCTGAACGCACGCCCTACGCGAGCGTCGACGGGTCGAAAGTCATCATCCACGATGTCCGCAATTTTCGGTATATATCCGACACCCAGTGGATTCCGGGTTGGTACGACGAAACCTACGACGTCAATGACATCGAACAGGGATATCTGGTGCTGACGCGATTCGGCGGAATCGACGGTTTGGCCCATGTGATGGTCAGTTTCCGTTTCAAAGGAGACAAATACTTGGTGCTCTCGGTGGAAATCCGCAAAGAAGTTGGGGAATCCTATCACCCGATCGGCGGCGCCATGCGCCAATACGAGCTGTTTTATGTCGCAGCGGACGAACGCGACGCGATTGCGTTGCGAACGCATATCCACAAAGACGAAACGTGGCTAATCCCGATGAATGCCGGCAAACAAAAAACCGGCGAATTCTTTCTGGACATGACCCAACGCATGACCAAATTGCACAAAGAACCCGAATGGTACAATTCGTTCACCAGTTCTTGCGCCTCAAACCTTGCGTCGCACTACGAGACCGTGAACAACGTTAGCTTTCCGCCTGATTATCGCGTGTTGTTGCCCGGTTTTAGCGAGGATCTACTGGCAGAACTGGACCTTCTTCCCGAAGGCATGACGCCCGCCGATGCACAGGCCGCGTTCAAAGTGAATGCTTTGGTAGATTCGATGCCAGTTGGCGATGACTACTCGCAGCGACTTAGACCGGCGCTATGATTCGAATGCGCGCTATGGCCGCATGCGATTGAAAAATTCACACAGAATTCACTTAGCGTTCATAGCCCCACTGGCACGGCATGACACACTGAGTTCTATGAAAAAAACAGCCCTTTCAGTCCTTCGCATTCTCGGCGCGTTTTACGTCATCGCGATGCTCATTTTGTTCGGAGCACAACGGCATATGCTCTATGCCGGCTGGGGACATCCCTTCCCGGATTACCAGCCCGACCCCGACGTAGAACAGATTTGGATTGATACCGATGAAGGCAAGGTTCCTGCTCTGTTTTTACCGGGAGTATCCGCAAGATCTCCGTTGGTGGTCTACACCCACGGTAACGGAACTTTGGCCCAGCTTGAGGTCGGCGACACTCGTGGTTGGCAAGATTTAGGTTACGCCATTTTAATCCCCGAATATCGTGGATACGGCAAGGCTGCGGGCTCTCCAACCCAAGACCTAATCGTTGCAGACACTCTGCAAATGATTGACGTGATTTGCGAACGCAACACGGTCGATTGCTCAACGATGATTTACCACGGGCGTTCGCTTGGCGGCGGTGTGGCTGCGGCTTTGGCAGCCGAACGAGCGCCAAAAGCGCTGGTTTTGGAGTCCACTTTCACGTCGATTCGTGCGTTTGCTTCGGACTTCTACGCACCAAGTTTTATCGTGCGGGACGGTTGGGACACTGTGGATTTTTTGCCCACATTCGATGCCCCAATTCTGATTCTGCATGGCGACGTAGATAATATCGTTCCCGTCGCCCACTCCAAGTTGAACCAGAAAGCCGCGCGTCGCGCGACCTACCACGTATTGCCCGGTCACCATATCCTAGCCACCGACGATAACTACTGGGGCCTTGTTAAGGATTGGGCGGCACAATCAGGTCTTCCAAACGAACTGCACTAAGGCTGAGCCCTTGCACAAACGCGATGTCGTGGGAAACCACAACCAACGCTCCATCATAAGTGCTCAGAACGCGCTCCAGGCGCTCAATACTTGGCATGTCGAGGTCGTTCGTAGGCTCGTCCAGCACGACAAGTTCCGGCTGATTAACCAGTCCAACGGCCAGCGCAAGTTTCCGCACCTCGCCGGGCGACATATGGGTGTCATCAAGCACGGCATTCACGTCCAGTAAGAGCGCGGCAGCCACGTGCATCACCTGTTGACGACGGTCTCTGGACAACTCGCGCCAACTGCCTATGACGTCGTCGCGGCAAATCAGCTGAGGAACAAAGAGCACCCGACTCACGGGGTTAACCAGCGCCGCGGTAATCAGCGATGATTTTCCCACGCCGTTGGCCCCCCGCAGCCAGACTCGGCCAGAGCTCTTGACGTTCCAAATCGCCATAAACAAGCTGCGACCACCAGCTCGGACCTCACCCTCAAAACGAAGAGCCCACTGGGCAGCCCTGGAACTCGCCTCAAGCTTCAGCGCCCTTCCTTCTGCTGCAGGGCGAGCCAAAGACTCAACATGCTTTAGCGTTCGCCTGAGTTCGTCCCTTGCAAGGCCGCGTGAATGTCCATGCGAAGACTCGGCGCGCTGGGCCCTTACCTTTCGAGCAACGCTTCCAGCATCCCAGTCGCCCGCGTTTTTCATACGTGATTTCACAGAAAGCGAGCGCTTGGATGAATCGTGAGTCTGCACGATTTGATTTAGTTGGGTTTGGACATTTTGCAGCTTGTCCTGCGCTTCATTCAGCAAATTAATTTGAGAATTCTTTTCAGCGCGAACAAGCTCAGATGCGTGTTCAAGTGCGCAATTAAAATGCTGGGCACGACCCGATTCGACCCAGATGGTTTCGGTCGTCATTTGATTTAAAAATGCCCGGTCATGCGACACCACCAGACCTATCCCTTCGTAACGGCCCATCGCCCGCATCAAAAGCGCACGCCCCTCCAAATCCAAGTGATTGGTCGGCTCGTCGAGCACCAATAGCGGGGGATTTCTGCAGAATACAGCCCCGAGCATCCAACGGTGTTTCCAGCCCGGCGAAAGCCCTGACCATGATTCTTGGTCAAGATGGTCGAGGCTCAAGAGCGACTTCCAAAAAACGGCGTTTTTACCCCACTCCTGAGCAAATTCACGGACAACCTCAAAATCAGGTTCCTGACGGGTGCAAGAAGCACTTGGCGCCGTGATTAACCCTTGCCTAGGCGAAAGCTCGCCGCAAATCAGGCGAAGAAGTGTGGATTTCCCGGCACCATTTGGACCAACGACTGCGGTCCAACCCGAAGAAATATTAAACGAAACATCAGTGAGCAGCTGGGATTGCTGAGCGTACGCAAACTCGACGCCGGATAGACGAACGACAGACATAAATGACCTCTCTTGAACAAATCCAAAATTGCGGAATTTATCAGAGAGTGGCGCTCATTTCGTTCGGCTGGGTTCGAGTAATAAAGCCGCCCGGTCAAGGAATCGACGTGGCAACACGTGTATTTTAGTAAAACGACGACGTGTGCGCAACACGTGAATGGTGCAGTCTCCAGCCTGGCATCGCGACTTGCGACTCGGACTATTTCGGGAAATAAGCCGCGCCCATCCCACAGGACATGGCTCCGTCATCCTTTTGGCTGACGGACATCTCGAGCATCTGCATGGTATTCTGGCAATGCTCGGCCTGCGTCCCCGTGGCGATCTTTGTCAGACAATCCTTTCGAATTCTGGCGAAATAGTCCTTGCACGAGGCTGCCCAGGGTACGGAGAGTGAGCCCTCCTTTTCAGCCTTCGCAACATCTTTTCGAAGCGCCTTGATCCCTCCATTACATACTGCTGCGGCGACCTGCGCGTTCTTGTCGCCCCCGTCGAAGAGTTTGCCTTTGGCCTGATCCTGGGCCACCTCGAACTTTATAAGATGATTTTTGCAGGAAATTTTGAGCCGCTTGTCGACAATACTCGTACAGGCATCTTGCAGCTCCTTAGCATAGGTGGCGCAGTCCTCCGGCTTGGAAGACTCGACCATTTCCTTGGCCTCGCTTTTATATTTTTTCGTGGTGCTCTCGAGCTTTGATTTGGAGTCCGCGGACTCCTTGTCGCACGCTGAGACAGCGACCACAAAAGAGAGGCCGACTAAGCAGCAAAGGCGATAGAGACTAACGTTGAGGTGCATTTATAGGTCCCGCTGTTTTGAATGAATGTGACGTAAGGCTGGAAACTGTCCCATAAGTATTATGAATTGAGCAAGAATGGTGAACGCCTCCTGATTGCTCAAAACGCGACATAATGAGGATTATGTCGACTGATGAGGGTTGGAGCGAATTCGGTTTTACGACCTCAGGAAGCAGCTGCTTGGCAGAGCCTTGCGTATTCGTATCCAAGAGGCGCCTCAGGTCGGTTCGTCCGTGAAGAACATTCCGCCCTATTGACCTGACACTCGTTTCTTAGAGAGAACCCGCATCGCTAATGCACTGCGCCAAGACTTCGGTCTGGGTCCAACCGCAGTGACCATCACCCTGTACTTCGCAGCGACCGTGGCTTGAGTAACAAGCGTACTCGGGGCGATAGACACAGATGGAGGCGCGGCTCTCGGCATCAGAGTCAAGGCAGAGCTCGCTGGAGCAGCCATCGAGCTTACAAGCGTCGTCAAGGACAGGCTCGTCGACTGACGCACAGGCGCCAGGGGTGCTGAAGCCCACGCCGGCTGCGCGGCGGCTGCAGTCGTTGCCGTAGGTTTGGCCGTCGCAGCCGCAGACCGGTGAGTATTCTTCCGTGCAGACTTCTGGCTGGATCTCGCAGACGCCGGGTTTGTCCTCACGACCGCACATCGCCGTGCTCCAAGCGCAGAAATAGCCGGCAGCGCAAGGCTGAAGGCCACGACTTCCGCAACCCACTTCGCTGGGTTGCACCCGGCGATACGCTTGATGAGCGCGGAGCTCGTTCATCTTTCCGGCTGGGCCTGACATCGCGGCGGTGGTGGCCGCTACGACGAGCTCGCTCTCGAAGAGGTCAGCTTGAAGCTTCGCGAGGACGTCTTGGTCGGTGGTCACTCGCGACAAATCTACGCCAGCATAGACCGCGAAAGGAGCCTTATTGCGGTTCAGGCGAACGCCATCGATGCTGCCACATGGGGACGTGATGCAGCGGATATCGTTGTCGTGAGATGCGTAAAACGAGCCTTTCGGGACGGCATCCGATGCAGCTTCCCATGCCTCTTCTGCGACCAGTACACCAACATCCGGGAAGGCTTCAAAGCTGCCAGTCTCGATGGTGCCGCGAACAAGCACGCGCTTTTCACGGGCGTTGGCGGTGAGGGTGTAGCCGGCATCTTCGTCGATACCTAAGGCGTCCCAATCGAAGTTAGAGACATAACAGGTCTTTTGCCAGGTACCATCGGCGCACTTGGTCTTTGGCTGGTCGACACGCTTGATGTTGACGCCACCGCAGAGAGGCGCCACACAGCGCCGGTAATCGACCGACTCGACAAGGTAGTAGGTCCATCGCGGGGCACTGGCTTCTGCATCGACCGCGAAGTCTCCTTTTCCACCCACCGAGTACGCGTTGACGGGCTCTTCTGGAGAAGCTTCGTCCGTCGAACCGCAAGCAGGAAGTGCGACCGCCACAGCGAGCGCGAAAACTGAGGAGGAACGAAGCAGCATAGAGAGCATATTATCACCTAAATTAGGGTTACACGCGAAATTCAGCCATTTGAAATTCGGGCGATATGTAGCAGAGCTGTGATTTGGAAATCAAGATGTGCTAGGTCGATTAAAACTCCGCTTTGGCCAAGAAACTACGATTTAAAGCCGTCTTACGGCAAAATTGACCAAAAAAAAGCAAGCCGAAGCTTGCAATTTTGTCCCCCAAATCCTGAACCTATATGACGCGCCTAGGGCACAATACCTGCGCATTCAGGCACGCAAGCGAACGATTCGGTGCAGGACAGACCATCAATGCAAGCTTCGCATTTGTCTGCTTCGTTCACGTCGTCGTCGTTGGAACATTCATCAACACATTTATCAACGTCGTAGTCGCTATCGAAACACTCTTGGTAACGGTTGCAAACTTTAGAACAGTCGATCCGCTCTGCAACGTTGCTGCAACCGAAAAACATCGGAAACGACAACAACGACAGAGCGATAATTTTAGTGAAATTCATTTCTTTCCTGATTATCTGCTGAAAAAACGAGCAAAGACCTAGGACTTTGCCAGACCTTTCGCAGATTCAAGAAGTTCGTCCCCCTTCGAACGGACCTCTTCGATCTGGTCTGCGCCACGATCACGAAGATCAGAAATCCGGTGTTTGAGGTCGCTGCGCAGTTCGTCGCCACGTTTCGGGGCAAAAACCACTCCCAAGGCCGAACCTACGGCGATTCCCACGCCGAAGATTCCCAGAGCCGGCAGCATCAGCTCCATGGTTGATCGTTTGGGTTCTAAGCCCAGCCGGTTTAGCACACCCGACTGAACGCCGTCGTAGGTGTTGGTTGCTGAACGTTGAGTCTGGTCGAGTACATTTTTCCAATCCATTTTGTCTCCTTATCCTAGAGGACCTTTCGGCCCTGGATCACTCGAATAATCACCACAATAACGGCGACCACGAGTAAAATATGAATGAATCCCCCTAAGGTATATGAAGACACGAGGCCTAACACCCAGAGGACGAGTAAAATAACGGCAATGGTCCACAACATTGGGACTCCTTAAGCTAGATGGTCATTCACCAAGATGAACGGCATCAATTTTCTTTTGAATCGCTTCTTTGGTATCGCCGAAACGCTCTTGGATAATTCCATAGAGTTTTTCCGCGGACCCTTCGGCTTTCGAGAAATCATCGTCAGTGAGTTCGCCCCACGCTTTACGCGCACGGCCTTTGACTTGCTCCCATTTGCCTTCTACTTGATCTCTATTCATTCGAACCTCC
>JBBKVQ010000494.1:0-11701 GCA_037968515.1 Bradymonadaceae bacterium | reverse complement strand
CGCAAACTGGGACGCTTTGAACACGAACCAGCAGGTCGCTCAGCTTCAGGTGTTTTTATCGGGAATTCATAGCCTGCGCGATTGGTGTGATTGGTTGTCCGCTTCCCATGCCGTAGAGGCCGCTGGGCTCACCGAACTGGTCGCTGGCCTGAAAGACGGCTCCTTGGACCACTCGACGTTGCTTGGCGCCTACGAACGCGCTCTGCGGGAAAACTACTGGGATATGAAGTCGTCGCAAGATCACGATTTGCGGCAATTTCGCGGTTACCAACATGACCGTATTATCCAGCGTTTTTCGGAGATCGACAACCAGGCCAAAGATATTGCGCGTCAGGAAATCCAAGCACGACTGGCCGCACGGCTGCCTGATTTTGGCGCTCCCGGAGAGATGGAAGTACTTCGCAAAGAATTCAAAAAACAGCGAAGCCATAAATCCCCCAGAAAGCTTTTTGCTGAGGTGCCAAATGTATTGCTGCGATTAAAACCATGCGTACTGATGTCGCCTCTTTCGGTGGCCAGATTTTTGGACCCGAACCTCTCACTCTTTGATTTAGTGATCTTCGACGAGGCCAGCCAAATACCGCCATGGGACGCGATCGGGGCGATTGCCCGCGGAAACCAAGCGATCATCGTTGGTGATAGCAAACAATTGCCGCCTACATCGTTTTTTGCGAGCACGGATAACGAAGAAGATATCGATGATGACGATGTCGTTGAACTTGAGTCGATCCTAGATCAAGCCGTGGTGCGGGGCATCCCGCAGATGACATTGAACTGGCATTATCGAAGTCGCCACGAGACCTTGATCGCGTTTTCAAATCATCATTATTACGAAAACCGTCTTCATGTTTTCCCGTCCCCGCATCACGACTCCCCGCTGCTCGGTCTAAAATGGGTCGAGGTCAAAGAAGGGTTTTATGATCGCGGTGGTTCCAGAACAAATCGGGCCGAGGCTTTACACGTTGTAAACGCAGTATTCCGGCGCCTTGAGGACCCCGACCTTTCCAAAAAATCGATCGGCATCGTCACGTTTTCGTCGGCCCAACAAAAGGCGGTCGAAGACCTAATGGACGAAGAGCGACGCAAGCGACCCCATCTAGAGAAGTTTTTTGGGCCAGAGGTCCGAGAGCCCGTATTCATCAAGAATCTGGAAAACGTTCAGGGCGACGAGCGGGATATTATCTTCTTTTCGATCGGCTACGGTCCGGACCAAACGGGGCGCACGACGATGGCGTTTGGCCCATTGAACCGCACCGGCGGAGAACGACGTTTGAATGTTGCCGTCACGCGTGCCCGCGAGCTGTTGACGGTCTTCAGCACCTTGCGACCAGACCAGATTGACCTGAGTCGAACCAACGCCGTTGGCGTACGACACCTTAAAACATTCTTGGATTATGCGGCGCGTGGGCATAGCGCAATCTTGGAGGCAGTCACCCTTGAGGATGACCGCGGTTTCGGTTCACCCTTCGAAGAAGAGGTCCACGATGCCCTTGTGGCCAAGGGCTACGAAGTACACACGCAGGTTGGCGTTGGAGGGTTTTTCATCGACTTGGCGGTCGTAGACCCTAAACGTCCTGGGGCGTACATGTTGGGCATTGAGTGCGACGGCGCGTCCTATCACAGTGCCAAAACAGCACGTGATCGTGACCGAATTAGACAAACTATTTTGGAAGGTTTGGGGTGGCAAATCCATCGCATCTGGTCCACCGACTGGTGGACCCAGCGCGGATCTGAAGTGGATCGAGCCGTCGCGGTCTTATTGGAAGCGCAAAATAAACAGGAAAAAGACGCGCTGGTTTCGGACCTCTTTCAGGCGATTCCAGAGGTATTACCGCCCGCCACCGAGGCCACGGACGAAGTGACAAGGTGGCCGGTGAACACCCTGCCATGGATGCCTCCGACAAACTTTGCGGAACGCGAACAGGCTCGATTCTACGACTCCGTGGAGTCTGCAACGATCATGGCACAGGTAGAACAAGTGGCGACCCAGGCCGCTCCGATGCCGGTTGCAGCGGTGGCCAAACATATCTCGAAAGCGTGGGGGTTTTCGAGCACCACCCAAAAGGTCGTTGTGCGAATCACAGACCTCGCGAACGCCTCAAAGAGCGTCCATGTTGGGGACGACGTCCTTTGGAGGACGCAGGAGGAAGAGACGCTGTGGAAGGGTTTTAGGCACCACGAGTTGCATTCTCGAGAGATCGCCGAGATTCCTAACGCCGAATTGGCCGAAGCTGCATTATGGATTGTGGGGCGCGCGGTGAGTATTTCACGCGAAGAACTGGTCGCGGAGACGGCGCGGACTTTTGGCTTCCAACGCGCTGGAGCACGAATTCGGGAAAATATGGACCACGTGATCGACAGCTTGGTGGCAGGCCAGCGACTCGAGGAAGTCGATGGGCGCCTCCGAATTCACCCCGTCTGACCCATCCGGCCTGCCCTGCCCATCAGGCGATTTTTTCTTCGATCCACTGAATGACTTTGGCCGAACCCGCCACACCGTCCAGACGGCTCATCTCTTGGATCCCGGTAGGGCTAGTGACATTGACCTCGGTCAGGTAATCGCCAATCACATCGAGGCCCACAAACCACAAACCATCGCGTTTCAGGCGCGGTCCGACCATCTCGCAGATTTCAAGGTCGCGTGGTGTGAGTTCGGTTTTTTCGACGTGGGCGCCGACGTGCATGTTTCCGCGATTATCCTCTTCCGAAGGCACGCGCATGATCGCGCCGATAGGCGAGCCATTAAGCATCAGGATTCGCTTGTCGCCCTTGCGAGCCGCGGGGATGTATTTCTGGCACATCAAATATTCTGTGCCGTCTTTAGTGGTCATCTCGAGCAACGCGTTGGCGTTGCGATCGGTTAGGTCGAACAAGAACACCCCGGAACCACCATGCCCGTCCAATGGCTTGATGATGCATTTTCCGCCTTGAAGTTCGGCAAATGCTTTCACTTCGGTGGCGCGTTTGGTCACGATCGTCACGGGGATCGCCTCTGGAAAATGCAGGGCGTACAGCTTTTCGTTGGCCGCGCGAAGTCCCGAAGGTTTGTTCATGACCAACGCCCCCTTTTCTTCGGCAAGCTCGAGCAAATGCACGGCATGTAAAAAGGCGATATCAAACGGGGGATCCTTGCGCATGAAAATGCAGTCAAGGGTGTGCAGTGCGATGTGCTGAACCGGACCCTTGGTGAAGTGATTGCCTTCTTCTCGACGCACATCACAAGGGTAGACAAGGCTCCACGCCTCATCGCCGCGGGATTCCATGTCCTGCATCCGAACGTAAAAAACTTCGTGTCCCCGCTCTTTAGCCGCACACATGAAGTCGAAAGTAGTGTCGGCGTGGATATTCACCGACTCGATTGGGTCCATCACAAAGGCGATGCGCATGTTGTTTCTCAGATATCTATGAGGTCTTTAGTCGTCGGAAGCAGTCGCTCTGCGACATTTCCCGGGATGATGAATATCAGCGGCAAACTGGCCCATTTTGCATAGCGGTCATTTCTGCCTTCGCGCATCGAGCCAAAGAGCAGCTCGCTCTTGACTCCTTTGGAGCGAAGAATAATCCGTTCTTTTGGCATGTCGAGCCCTGCTTCTTCCAGCGAAACGTCTTCGTAGCGTGCGATTCGCAGCGCCGCGAGGGTTGTAACGATCGGAACAAACACTTCCAGTTTTACCTCTTTCTTAGAGGGTCGAAGCATGGTCCAGGATTCACCATTTCTGGTCACGATGATCTTTTCGGCGCCCATGAACTCAATCGTCTGAATCGCAGGACGGTCGAGCACGAGCGGGACGCGATCGCGCAAGGACTTCAGATCTGGAACCAGACCGTTCCCGGTCGCAGATCCAATCGTGTAAATCACCGAATCGCCCCGTTTTCGGGCATACCAATCCTTGCCAACGTGCGTAAGGTCCAACACGATTTCAGCTTGGCCTACCTGAGCCACGACGGTTGCTCGTGGGGGATCGAGTCCGATCTGTGCGGGGTTTTTGTCGTCGCCAAAACCGCTGGCCTGCAGGTTGGCCAGCAATGCAACCAGCCCTTCAACAACCTCTTTTTCCAATCGCATTCCTGGCTCCGGCGACACCATTTTCCATTCTTCGGCCGGTTTAACCAGCTCAACAACACCGTCTGCCGTGGTGATCTTGATGTTGGAAATTTCTCGGCGATCGTTGGCCAAGATCGTCTTGGAACGAAACGATTCCGCAGGTTTCCTCAGGAACTCTAACGAGCGTTGAGCTCGGTATGCCTTGCCCCTATCGGTCTGAATGAAAGACCGCCTGACCCGCTCGTTGATCCTCATTTCTCTGCCGACAAGGAACTTAACCGCCGGAACCGTCGCGCCCTTAGGAAACAACGCCACCCGCGTCCCGGTTGTGTCCGTGAGGTCATAGGTTTCGAGCTTGGCCTTCGAGACTCTAAAGTCGTCGGTGCGAATCTCGGTGGCAAAAACGGCGTCGAGCTCCTTCTGAATCGGCTCAGAGACTACGGCTTTGACGGGCGCAGTCATCAACCAGCCCGAATCTAGTTTCTCTAGAATTACCAGCTCATTATCGGGACGGGTCAACTCGATACGTCCGAGTTCAACATGTTTGATGACATAAGGTTGGACGGTGTCCGAATCGTATTTTCGCGTAGCAAAAAATGCGATCAGTACCAATACGAGCGCGACGAGCGCGATGACAGTTCCTCGTTTCATCCGCACTTCCTTCAGACCGAAATCTTCAATTTCCGACGACGACGAAACGCCAAAATTGTCCAACCAGCCGTGCCAAAAAGTAGTGGCACAAACAGAATATTGATGAGTTGAATTTCACGCTGAAGGTCTTTTGAGACCTCCCCAATTAGGCGCGGTGTCGACTTCCCACGAATATTGGTCAAAACAGTATCCTGCACTAGCCAGTCGATGCTGCTGATCAGAAATTGTGACCCCATCCCGGTGAGCTGCTCATTATAACCGACCGATGGATTTGGTTGAAAGAAGTCGGCGTTGCCAACGACCAGAAGGCGCCCCTCGACGGGTTCTTTGACGAGCTCTGATTCGCTTGTCCCGCTTGGCAACGGATGATCGGTGTACCAGCTCGGGAAAATACCTTGCAGCGCTGCCGCAATCACAAATGGGCCAGCAATTTCATCGGGGGTCGGGTCCACCAACTCAGGGTAGTTCAGGGACAGGGGCGGCGATTTACGGCTCACTGCGCTGGCCTCGGTACGAATAATCTCAAACGCCTTCATGTCTTGGTTATCTCGGGCCGCAAGCGTGATCACCAAGCTCGAGGGACCCGGCATCGCGATCGTGTAGATATCACGAGTGAACGGCAGCGAGCGGTCGATATCGGACATCAGGAATGTCGCAGGATGAGACACCTGAGCCGCGCCGTGTTGAGTCATGATCGAACCAAATGCCAAAGCATTCTTGCGGTCCAAGATCAGGTCATCATTCAGGTGGATTCCGTAGGTGGTGAACAGTTCCATGAGCCCATGATTCAGGGGCTTGCGGATATCGGGAAGCATCGCGTCGGGGCCCAACTGCTGCTGCATCTGGCGAAGCATTTTTTCATCTGGCCCCGAAGCGCTCTGATACCAACCCACACTGCCGCCCCGTCGCAAGAATTGGTCTATTTCGAATTTCCCGCGATCCGAAACGGGCTCGTCCAGATTCATCAAAATCAGGGCGTTGATGTCGGCCGGGATTTTGGCGTCGGGAGCCGCAAGGTTGACCGTGGAAAGCTCCACCAAGTTGCCGTAGAGCTGATCAAACGCAGGTGCGACGGCATCCACAAATCTTGGGTCAGCGGCTGGTCCGCCATAACCGGCCACAAAAGCCAGTTTTCGGGGCGCCACACTGCTCAGGTTCATGAGCTTTTTGGTAAATTCATACTCAAAATTATCGAATTCGGGGTTGCCGGTGGCGTGAAGGTCGGGGATTCGTTCAATCTTATCACCCATCACAAACGCCACGCCCTTGTAGACCGCGCGTAAGCTGACCTCGTCGTCGGTCTGCGACCCGAGGCCGACTTTGTCGATGCCCAGGCCCGTTGCCGTCGCTTCAGCGTCTTTATCGTCGGTGGCTGGCTGCACCACTTTGAATGTCAGTCGTCCCCCGGATGCGCTTTGGTAGTCTGCCAACAGGTCTGTCACCTGCTCTGGCAACATATTGAGCGGCGCGGGGAGATCCGGCGAAATGAAAACTTTGACCTCGACGTTCTCGGGCAGATTTTTCACCACGTCGCGGCTCGCCTGCGAAAGCGTGTAAATCTTGTTCTGAGTAAGGTCGAAAGGCATCGGCATATCCGACACAATGACGTTGACCAGGATCGCCACCACGATGGAAATAACCACCACGGCGACCGAGTTTGCCCCTGCAATAAATCTTCGTTTATCTTTCATGAATTCCTCCTCACCACCGTCGCGACGCGATGGATGCTTGGGCAACGATCAGGCAGACTACAGTCACGGACAGGTAGTAGATCACGTCACGCAGGTCGACGACGCCACGCGCGATATTCTGGAAATGAAAACTGGAGGACATGTATTGAATCGCCACTGCAAAACCGCCCGTGGGTTGCCCGGCAAGTTGGTCGATCACGTACAAAAAGAAACATAATGAAAATGCGATAAGGATCGCGACCACCTGATCTTTCGTCCAGCTCGAGGCCATGATTCCAATGGCGGAATACGTGCCACCCAGCAGCAGCAGCCCCACGTAACCGGCCATCGTTGCGCCCCAATCGAGGTCCCCCAACTGACTTAAAGTCGCCGGATAAAATAGCGTGACAAAAAACACGACGGCCAGCAGCGTCACCGATGCCAAGTATTTTCCGACAACCACCTGAAAATCACTAATAGGCATCGTCATGAGCAGCTGAAGGGTGCCAGCGCGTTTTTCAGAAGCGATGAGCCCCATCGTGATGGCGGGCGCAAAAAAGGCTAGAAATAGCGGCGCTTGATTGAAAAATCCGCGCATCGACAAAACATTGATTTCTTGGAAAAAGCTGAGCCAAAAAAGGGCGCCGGTCACCAGCAGAAACAAGACCGCGACAATGTAGGCAACGATCGAGCTGAAATAGCCCCGGACCTCTTTTTTCCAAATAAAATAGATATTTTTCATGAGTCTACCTCAGCCTCACCAGCGGTTTCTTCGTGCTCGGACGCCGGTTCCGCTTCTTTCAACTCACCGGTCAACGCGCGAAAGGTCTCTTCAAGGTCGGGTTTGTAGGTTCGAAGTTCCAAAACATCGTGATTATTTTCCGCGGCCCATTTCACAAGGGCGCGACGAACGTCGTCCTCGGATTCAGTGGCTAATCGGTAGGCAAATTTTGGGAACTCGAGCGCTATCACCTCATCAACATGTTCGAACTCTCTCAATCCCACCTCGTGCTCCCCGCTCGATAAGTGAACGATCACTCCGCGCCTCCCCTTCACAACCATTTGGGAAAGTTCATCGAACGTACCGTCAGCCACAATCTTGCCACGATTGATGACAATGATGCGGTCGCAGACAGCCGAAACTTCCTGAAGAATATGGGTGGAAAAAATCACCGTTTTTTCTTTGCCGATCTTTTTGATCAGGTCTCGGATCTCAAGGATCTGATTGGGATCCAATCCGCTGGTAGGCTCGTCCAAGATCACGACATCAGGCTCGTGGATGATGGCCTGTGCCAGGCCTACTCGTTGCCGATATCCTTTAGACAGTTCGTGGATCTCGCGCGAAACCATTTCGGTCAGACCGGTGAGTTCTGCGGCGCGTTTGATCGCCGCCTTGCGCTCAGCCTTGGGGACTCCGCGCAGTTCGGCCATGTATTCCAAGTAGTCGTAGACGTACATGTCATCATAGAGCGGCACACTTTCGGGGAGATACCCAATCTTCTTTCGTGCCTTGTGTGACTCGGTATAAACGTCGAGCCCCATCACCTTGGCCGAACCGGAAGTCGCAGCCATAAAGCAGGTCAGGATCTTCATGGTCGTGGTCTTGCCGGCGCCGTTCGGCCCCAGAAATCCGACGATTTCTCCGGGTTGAATCTGAAACGTAATGTCATCAAGGGCCTTGAAGTCACCGTATGACTTCGAGAGGCCTTCCACGACAATACTTGGCTGGCTGGTTGGCATTCTTACCTCACAACGAACAAAGAGTTCTGAAAGTCATTGATGGCACAGTGTCCGCGCAAACACAGGTTCTGCAAGCATTCTTTCCGATAATTCATCACCCACAAACACACTTTATCCATAAAATTGGATAAAGTGTTGACGGGGAGGTTTGGACTCGCTAAGAATTTAGGGGTGCGAATCAACAAAGACTCGGGAGAGCAAAATGAAACGAATGATTATTGGATGTTTGGCCCTATTGATCTCAACCAGCTGCAGCGACGCCGCCAAAGACGGTGAATCTTACACAAAATCACAGGCGGCCTTGATGAACGGCAAAGCTGATTCAGGCCGTGATATCTGTGATCTCATGAACTGGTATGGCGATGGCGAGTGCGACACGTTTTGTCCACGTACTGATGAAGACTGCGCGATAGACTGCGCAACCGACAGTGAATGTGGCCCGACGGAAGCCTGCGTGAACGGGTCTTGCGCCGTCGCGACTCAAGGATGTGGCGGATTCCAGGGCCTGCAGTGCGCAGCGGGCGAGTACTGCAACTACGAAATCAGCCAGATCTGTGGCGCTGCAGACCAGCTTGGCGAATGTGCGGAAATCCCTGAAAACTGCGACCTAAATTACGATCCCGTATGTGGCTGTGATGCCCAGACCTACTCGAACGCTTGTGCTGCAGCCAGTGCCGGCGTCAGCGTGGCAAGCGCGGGTGAATGTGCGGTGACGTGTTCGGCAGACTCCGATTGTCCGGCCGCGCAAGCATGCGTGAATGGAAGCTGTGAAATCCCCGACCCTGCTGCATGCACGAATGACAGTGAATGCGCCACGGGTCAGATCTGCGAGCGTGGTGTTTGCACGGCAACCACAACGACCAACGACTGCGGCGGTTTCGCGGGCCTGATCTGCAACCCGACCGAATATTGTCGGTACGCCCCAGACGCAATGTGTGGTGCCGCCGACCAGCTTGGGACGTGCGAAACACGCCCCCAAGCCTGCACCGCACAGTACGAGCCCGTCTGCGGATGTGACGGAGTGACCCACTCCAACGCGTGTGAGGCTGCCAGCGCGGGCACCAGTGTTTACGCGGTCGGTCCTTGCGCCGGCTCATGTTCAAACGACAGCGAATGCAGCGCTGGAGAAACCTGCGTGAGTGGAACCTGCGAAGGCACCCCAACACCCACCTGCAACACTGATGACCAATGTGGTTTGGGCAAAGCCTGCATTGACGGCAAATGCGCAACTCTGGGCCAAAACTGCGGGGGATTCGCCGGACTCCAATGTGAGCAAAACGAATACTGCTACTATGAACTCAGCGAACAGTGCGGCGCGGCCGACCAATTAGGAACATGCGTGCTGAAACCCGACGTTTGTAGCGCGGTTGTTGACCCCGTATGCGGCTGCGATGCATTGGTGTATTCAAACGCTTGTCAGGCAGCGATCGCTGGTGTCAGCGCAACACGCTGCAATCCTTGAGGACGTTTTGACCGATTCGAACCTTCCCACCCGGGTGGTCTTTGCCGCCCTCCGACCTGCCGTTCGACTGGCAAACACGTTTGGCGTCTCTCTTAAAGACGTCAAACGTTTTGCTGAACTCGCCTATTATCAAGACTCGAAACGGCGAGGCATGAAGATGCGAGAGATCGCCGAGGCGCTTGGCATCAGCATGAGCAAGGTGGGGCTGCTGTCTAAACAGCTCAAAGACCACTTTCTAGAGCCCGAACTGGAACACGGCGTTGGACGGCAAATCTTGACGCTGCTTTGGGCCGCCCCGTTGACCGAGATTCGACTCGCGCAGGCGCTTCCCGATTTTAACGGCGCAGACGTCGAACAAGCACTCAAAGATTTGGTCGCGGAAGGCCGGGTTCGTCGAGTAAGCGGACGCACCGACACTTTTGAGCTGACGTCGGGTGCTCAACGACTCGATAACACCCCTTGGATGGCGCGGATCGATGGGTTGAACACACTGCTGGACAGCGTCACCCAAACGGTCGAATCGCGCTTTGAACGCAATGATAATCGGGCATTTGTTAGAAACCTAGCCTTTCGCGTCCGCCCAGAAGATCTTGGAAAACTCCAAGAGTATTACGAAAAAACCCTGTTTCCGCTCATCGTTGAACTCGATGAAGCGGTCGTTCAAGAAAATGATTCGGTGCCCATTCGACTCTCAATTTTGTGGTCACCCACCGAGGAAAACAAATGAAATACGGATTAAAATATTGGCTTTTTTTGAGCGCAGCGGTCTTGGTATCATGCGCCGATTCGAAAGGAACTGAATGTGGTTCCGGAGATCCTGTAGATATCGATGGCAACACCTACTGCGTCTTTGAGCAAGCAGTGGTGGTCGAAAACGGATTTGAGTGTCCACCCGACGCCCCATTTTTGACGCAAGCAATGGGATTTGGAGTTTGCGGAAAATCTGACCAAATTCCGATTGATTTGCTCGACGATATTCACGACCAATGGCAGCTCGACCGTGGATCATGCACGGTCAACTCCGACTGTGCCCCTGGGAAAAACTGTGTGGCAGGAGTCTGCCAAACGGGCCCGACCAATAATAACAACTCCACAAATAATGCGACCAAAAACTCGACGAACAACTCGACGAATAACCTCACAAATAATTCCACGAATAATTCCACGAATAATCCGACCTGCGCCACGGATGATAACTGCGCCGTGGGCCAATCCTGCGTGAACGGCGCGTGCAAGATCCCATGCGGTGGAATCGCCGGTGGTTCGTGCGGAGACACCGAATGGTGTGATTATGGCGGAGTCTCTGGCATGTGCGGTGCCGCCGACCAGCTCGGGGTGTGTGAGCCTAGACCGGATGTATGCGACGCGGCCGTGACTCCAGTCTGTGGGTGCGACAGCGTCGGGTATAATAATGCCTGCGAGGCGCAAGTCGCCGGGGTCGATATTATTTCAGAGGGCGCCTGTCCGTAGTCACACAAAAAGTCTATATATTTTTCAACATCATACGACGATCATGGCGCAGCGCGTCATACTCTGGCATGTTACGCCAACCCTACTTGAATGGAGTCGGCAAATGAATCGTTGGATAATGAGTTTGGTGTTCGGATTATTGGCCGTTGGTTGCTCGGACGACACACCTCCAAGCCTTGTACTTGAGCCTTCTTTTACGAAGGACCAAGCGGCTCAGCGTGATGGGGTTACTGATGACGGAAGAGACATCTGTGAGTTCATGGGTTGGTACACCGACGATGTCTGCGATGATTTCTGCCAGAATAACGACGAAGCCTGTGGTAGCAGCGGAGATTCGTGCCAGGACAACACCTACTGTGCCGACGACGAATTCTGCAATTTTGCGCAACAGGTCGAATGCGGCGCAGGTGGCGCGGCGGGCACGTGTTTGGAACGCCCAGGTAACTGCACAAATAATGTGGAGCCGGTCTGTGGCTGTGATGGCAAGACTTATAACACCGCCTGTGACGCGGCCACCGCGGGGATCAGCGTTTCAACCGACTTCGCATGCGAAGTAGAATGCGCCAAATCTACAGATTGTGTCGCCGGCTTTGAGTGTGTCCAAGAACTTTGTGTGCAAGCACTGCCCACGACCTGCAACGACACCGTGACATGCGCCACTGG
>JBBKVQ010000493.1:0-6920 GCA_037968515.1 Bradymonadaceae bacterium | reverse complement strand
GTGAAAAGGCATGGTGGTCATTGGTGAAGGGGACGTCACACTTCAAGACGTCGAAGAAATCGCTACTCAATTCGCGCCAGTAAAACTGGCAGCTTCAGCGGAAGCTCGAGTTCGCCGTGCGGCCGAATACGTGCGTGAAAGCGCGCTCTCTGGAGTCGCCGTTTATGGTGTAACGACTGGATTCGGTGCGAATCGAGATCGAGCCATCAAGCCCGCGGACACCGAGATTCTGCAGGAGCGCCTGCTCATGAGCCACGCTTGCGGTGTGGGAGAGCCTCTGCCTGAAGATGTGACTCGAGCGATGATGGCGCTGCGGATCGCCGCGCTGGTGCACGGCAATTCCGGTATTCGGTGGGAAACCCTCGGGCTGCTGTGCGAGATGCTCAATCATCAAATCCATCCCGTGATCCCCCGATTCGGGAGCGTCGGAGCTAGCGGCGATTTATGCCCGCTGGCCCATATGTGCCTGCCCCTTATCGGGCTTGGTGAGGTCATCTACAAGAACCGGAAGATGCCCTCAGCCGACGCGATGGCCGAGGCCGGCTTGGTCACCACTCGCCTTACCTACAAAGAGGGGCTCGCCCTACTGAATGGCACTCAAGCCATGACCGCGCTCGGCGTGATCGTGACGCAACGATTCCGACGTCTTCTGGATGCGGCAGACCTAGTAGGTGCAATGAGCCTCGACGCCGTCGGTGGACGTTTGGAGGCGCTTGATCCCAGAGTTCATCAGCTACGACGACGGCAGGGACAGATCCTCAGCGCCGAGCACGTGCGGAGGCACCTTGAAGGTAGCAAGCTGGCTGGCGCAAAACCCGGCGAGGTGGAAGGCAAGACTGAGTTCGTCCAAGACTCGTATTGCCTGAGATGCATGCCGCAAGTTCACGGCGCATCACGCGATGTACTCACTCACGTCGAGTCAGTGCTGGATATCGAAGCAAACGCCGTCACCGATAACCCACTTGTTTTTGTTCCTGAAGGCGACCAACCTGGTGCGATCCTTTCCGGTGGGAACTTTCATGGGCAGCCGGTCGCGCTTGCCCTCGATTACCTGAAGTTGGCCATCGCAGAGATCGGCAGTGTGTCCGAACGACGCAGCGCAAAACTGACAGACCGTCACTTTTCAGAGGGCCTGCCGCCATTCTTAGTCGCCGAGCCCGGCCTCAACAGCGGCATGATGATTCCGCAATATGTGGCCGCAGCGCTGGTTTCCGAGAACAAACACCGCGCCCATGCTGCATGTGTGGATTCGATTCCAACCAGCGCAAATATGGAAGACCACGTGTCGATGGGCACTCACGCTGGGGTGCATGCCCTCGAGATGATCGTTCACTCCGAACGAATCGTCGCCATCGAATACATGATCGCGTCGCAGGCATTGGACCTGCGTGAAAATACGCCAGGCCGCAACACGGCAGCTGCACGGAATCTGCTGAGGACGCGGGTCCCAACGCTGGATCATGATCGCGTGCTCTATGTCGACATAGAAGCAGCTCACCAAACGCTGATCAGCCCAGACTTCCACGCGATCGCGAGAGCGACATGACCGGTGACGAGTTTGTTCAAAGTGTAAAGCCCCTGGTCGACTTTGTGTGGCTGGAAGATGCTATCGAGTTCTTGGGCCACCACATGGAACAAGACGGCGGGCACGACTTTGCACACCTGCTTCGGGTGCTACGAAACGCTGCAACCATCGCAAAAAACGAAGGCATCAAGGACTGGGAAGTCCTGTCGATGGCTGTGCTCTTTCACGACTCGGTCAACGTTCCGAAAAACCATCCGGATCGGCATTTGGCGTCCACCCTTTCGGCCACACTTGGGGCGGAGTTTGCGAAAACACGGCTGAACGAGCAGCGTCTAGACATCTTCGTAGATGCAATCCGAGCGCACAGCCATTCTGCCGGCATCACTCCAGCCTATCTCATCTCAGAGGCGTTGGCGGACGCCGATCGATTGGAATCGGTGGGAGCATTTGGAATTGCGCGAACGTTTTATGTGAGCGGAGTGATGGGGCGAAGCATCGTGAATATGTCGGACCCATTCGCTGCCGACCGTCCACTCGACGATCTCAATTACGCTGTCGACCACTTCTACCGGAAGTTGTTGACGCTGCGCGACAAGATGTACACGACGACCGGAAGACAGTTGGCAGAGCAGCGACACACTTTTCTGCAAACGTTTCTGACTCAGCTGTCCTCGGAACTCGATGGTTCCAGCGAAGTCATAAATTTCTGATATTCAATGTTTTTTGGCTCTAGCCCGATCGCTTGTTGCATCAGTCGAGAGGCCTCGGAGCGGTGCGCCAAAAAACCGTTCTCGAGTTGGGCCAAGCGGTAATGAATCGCAGACTTTTCGGGGACGATCTCAAGTGCGCGACGCAGAGTTGAGATGGCGCCCCAGAAGTTGTTCTGCCGTTCAAAGAAGTCCGCTTGATCCATGATGCGCTCGACGTCTGACGCCAGGAATTCGACACGAGGGCTCGCAGGAACCGGACTGTCTGCGATCTCCGGAGTATCCGGGGATTCGATGTCGAGATAGGCCTTCTGAATCAGCGAAGCCACAACCTCGTTGAAATCAATGGGAAGCCCGGAACACATCGCTCGAAGGCGTTGAACCGACGTGGGTTCTGCCAGCAAGGACACGATGAAAGCCTCGGCGGCGACCAACGAGTCGTTTGGATCCAAAAGGCGAAGGCGGGTCAAAACCTTGTTCGGTTCTAGCGAGAGTCCGATAACCGGATTTTTGATCCAGAGTTCCATTCGTTTCAGTGATTCTGGCGAAAGATACACGCCAAAACCGACTTCGGCCTGACCACCCGTGAGCGTTTGCGACACGACTCTCGCATCGAGCTCGATCGACATTTTGCGTGGCGCCAAGGTCAGATGAATTCGGACCGCAGAGTGCAAAGGCAGAATATTGGATGAGGGGATGAACATCCCGCCGGCAATAATATTTCTGCGATATTCACGGCCGAGTCGGTCAGCAGAATGGAACACAATGTTGACCTCGACGGCCAATATATCTGCCTCGCTGTCTTCGCCCAGCGTGATCACCATCGAGGCACCGGCGGCATCGATCGGTTGAATCAAACGGGGAGCGGTCGGCGAACGCTTAAATCCATCGTCCGAAGTGCCCCTGATATCTTGTGGATCGTGCGTGGGCTCAAAATCGATCGGAACCACATCGCTCATCGCCTTCACAAATTCTGCGATTGTTGCGAACCGCGCAGCCCGGCGAAGACTCAGCGCCCGCTGAATCACTTCGTTAAGCCCGGGAGGGCAATCGTTGCGAAAATTAATCAAGGGCTGTGGCAACGTCTTTCTGCGGACTTCCGGCAATGCATCCGTCCACGAATCAACTCGCCACGGCAAACAACCTGTGAGCATCTCGTAAATCACGCACGCGAGCGAAAACTGGTCGGCGCGCGGATCGACATCGACGCCCACCGCCTGCTCTGGAGCCATATATGCAGGCGTACCATAAATGAAATCGCTCTCGACCGTACGTGTAACGATATTCGCCGTTCCAAAATCCAAGAATTTCCACGATTCATTTCTGTTGGGACGATCCACCATCATCACGTTGCCTGGCTTGAGGTCGCAATGCACAATTCCCAACTCGTGAACGGCCCCAAATGCGCTCGCTGCGGCCATAGCAAATCGCAGGGTCTTCTGAAGGTCTACCGGTCCGGCTTGGAGATGATCGGCCAAGGATGAGCCCACCAAGTGCTCCATCACAAAATAATATCCGTATTTGGGACACTCCCCGAAATCGGTGACAAAGACGATGTTTTCGTTTCCGATTAGGCTGGTCGCGCGCGCTTCTTCGCGGAACCGAATTCGCCATTCAGGGTCGTTTGAAATCCGGGGGTGCAAGATCTTCATCGCAAAGTTCTGCCCTAGCAGAACGTGCTGAACCTTAAACACCCAGCCGAACCCTCCTTCACCGATCTCCGCCATGACAAGATAGCGCCCATCAACCACCGAGCCCGATCGAGGCAAGCGTGGCGCGGCGTCCATCGTGTGGTCGATTTCAGTGTCCTCGTCGCCAAGATGATTATCTCGATGTGTCACGCGTTACCCAGCAATTCGTTGATTTCATCTTAGAGTGTTTCTGCGATGTCGGCGACCCTAGCCTCTGAGGAGTTCG
Source organism: Bradymonadaceae bacterium (assembly GCA_037968515.1). Taxonomy (GTDB): domain Bacteria; phylum Myxococcota_A; class Bradymonadia; order Bradymonadales; family Bradymonadaceae; genus JBFFMO01. Next base: position 2,771 of record JBBKVQ010000493.1, on the reverse strand, counting down.
CCCACAGGCCGCATAGGATCAAAGTGCTCGGCCATGGCCTTCATCACCGCCATGATGGGAACGGCTAGAAACAAGCCGATCGGTCCCCAAATCCAGCCCCAGAAAATACACGCGAGCAACACGGCAAGGCTGTTGAGCTTGAGGTGACGCCCCAACACAATGGGCGTGACGATATTCCCCTCGATGCCGGTCAATAAAGTGTAAGCCAGCAGGACCCACATGACCTGTTTCCAGTCGCCAAACTGCATGTATGCAGCCAAAGCTGGAAAAATGGCACCAACCAGTGGCCCTACGTAGGGTACGAAGTTGAATATCGCTGCTAAAGAGGCCAGCAAAAACGCATACTTAAGTCCGAAGCCATAGTAGGTAATGCCGACCGCGACCCCCAATATTAAATTGGTGATGACGCGGTTAAACAAATACCGTTGAACGTCCTCGTTCACGTTGCGCATGATTTCGAGTGCAATCCTTCGCCGACGCAGACTGGTCCCAACGATATTGATCGCTTTGGTCCGAAGCACAGGGCCTTCGTAGAGAATGAAAAACAACACAAACAGACACATCAGCAACTGGCCGGTGAATTCCAACAACGAAGTGATGCTGCCGAACACGTAGTCGGATAATGAAGCCCAGATCTCTGCGCTGCCTTGTTGAAGCAGGGTCTGCACTCGGGCCTCTTCGGCAACGACATCTGGCGGAGCAAAGTCTTGGGGCCGAATAGGAGCGATGTATTTTCCGACGTATTCTTGCATGGCCAAGAATTTGGAACGGACCACCGACATGCTTTCCGCGATCGAATCCTGATACTTGGGAATTTCTCCGACGAATTCCGTGGTCTGCTCGACAATGAACACGCCGAGGAAGACCAAAAGTGCCAACGCAATCATAACCACGACAAGAGAAGCGGCGGAACGCGGGAAATATAAGCGAGTTCCCGGAATTCGAATGCTGGTTAAGGCGGCCACAAAGGGGGAGAGCACATACGACAAGAAAATCGCCATGACGGTCGGGATGAGAATCGACCGTAGGTAGAAACAGACCGAGAGTATCAACACGGTGGAAACCAAGAGCGCAGCAACGCGCGTCGGTCCCGGCAACTGCCCCTCTACTCCCATCCCATCGGTTAAATCACGTGTTTCCATGCTTCTGACACTCTGCATCGAAGTGCAAAAGTGTCCAGAAAACAGCGTCAATCATCGACCAGCACAAGCCCATGAACAGAAGGTCTACGGCCTTCAGAACTTCTCGACCGTTCACGGCGAAAACCATCATGGAATCGAGCGATCACGTCGGATCGGTAGTGGTCTTGATGGGTGGGATCAAACGCGAATCCTCGAATCGTAATCTCGAAGGTTTCGTCACGTTCGTCAGTGGCGCGAAGAAAGACTTCTGGTCGGTGTCTTGGTGACGCCAACGGCGTCAGAATTGCCACGTTTCGAGCAATCTCAAGGGCTCGACTCGGCTCGACCGACGGGGGTATTTTCATCGTGATTTCACAGGCCGAATCACCGCCATCTCCACTCACAGTCGCAACCGGAGAAGTCATGAAGATTTCGTTGGGGATCTCGTGCAGCGCCCCATCAACGGCTCGAACACGGACGCCGCGAAACCCAAATGACGCGATTTCCCCGACCACGCCTGAAATACGAATATTGTCTCCGACTCTGAGTCGACCCTCCGCCGCCAAAGTGATGCCGGCAGCAACACTTCGCAACCATCCCACTGAGCTGAGGCCCACCAGAAAAATGAAGAGGCCTAGGACAACGAGCCAATAATCAGGAAGATCTGAGGCGTAGGTGAACATTGCCCCGACGACAACCGTGGTCCAAATGGACACATGAAGTAGCGGAATCCACCTGCGGACCCGGGAAGAGGCACGCAACCCAGCAGCTCGACGAAGCAAGAGGCTGATGGCGCTCGCTCCCAAGAACAACAGAATAATTGTGTATGCAGGACTCACAGCGGCTGTATTTACGATCTCATTTTCCATGCGGGCAGAATACCTCGCCCACGCTCACTCGCCAACCTTTCTCAATCGAACGACCGTGAGACCTCATTCGAACGACCGGGAGACCTCAATCAACCGACCGGGAGACCTTGAACGAACGACTAAGTGCCTAGACGTCGATGATCCCGGCCTGACGGAAAATCTTTTGAATTTGAGCCACAATTCGCGAATGGGCTCGAGACGCCCAAGACTTCGTGTGCTCAAAATGGAGTCCAATCTCTTCAAAGGTCTGACTGAGATAGTAGAGGCGATAAAGTATCTCGCGATCGACTTCACTCAGCTGCTCAACTGCATTTTTCAGATGCCCTACCATTTCAGACTGAATCAGACTGTTCTCCTGAGTTGCAGGAGAAAACACATACTGAAAATTTGTGGATAGGCCCGATACGATGATCACGTTGGTGATATGATCAGCCAACATCTTCGTGGCAGAAGCCGCAGTAATCGCCCTTGGCGTGACACCTTGGTGACTCAGCTCCTCTTCATTGGCCACATGATCGGCGTGATTTGCTGCGGCCCTCATGCGTTCTTGATAACGCCGAGACGTGGCGCTTCCTTTTCGACATGAATCAATGATCGCGCCCCGAATTCGCCAGTAGGCGAACGTAGAAAACTCTGCGCGTGTAGTGGGTTCAAAACGTGATCGAGCTTGAACCAGGCCAAGGAAGCCAGCCGCCAGCATGTCTTCTCTATCACCAGATAAACGTAGCTCTCTGCGAACATCTCCAACGACGGACTGAACAAAAGGAGTACAGCGCGCCAC
>JBBKVQ010000492.1:0-3861 GCA_037968515.1 Bradymonadaceae bacterium | reverse complement strand
CTCATGAGATTTCCGGGGCTCCAACGGGCTTAATGCCCTGTTCGGGCGCACGATACGAATTTTGCGGTGAGGTGCAAGCAGGGTCGACCGAATTACTTCTTTCCGAATTTCTTTTGTGCATCTTTCCGAAGGCGAACGACGGTTTCCTTTGCCGAAGAGCGCAGTGCTGGATTGACCAAGAAGTCGGGGACCCAGGTGCCTGGATCGAACCAAATTCGGTACGAAACATGGGTCTTGGTGCCATCATAGATTGGCGTGAGCACGTACGATCCCGAGGCCACCTTCGCACGGACCGCGTCTGTCGGTTTAGGGCCCTTGTCGTTGGCCTGCTGCCATTTCCAGCCGTAGGGACCTTGGTTGGGAACATCAGGCTGAAAAAGGTCTAGTCGAACCGTAAAATCGCGGTCATCGACTCCGCTCGCAGTCACGCGTTGGTAAAGATAACCCCATGTTCCGTGATTCTCGATCGGACGAAATTCCTTGATGAACGAATAGGTCTTCGCACGCTCAGGGTCTGTGATGATTGGGAATAATTGGTCGGCTGGGTAGGGCAGGACCGTGTCAACACGAATGGCTTCGACCCCCGTCGGGACGGTATCGTTCGTGTACATAGTCACGCCGGAGTCGACGTCGTATTTTTCCCAGGGACCTTTTTGCCAGCCTTGATAAAGGGGCGAAGCCACCAGAGTCCCCGAGGCGATCAAACCTGCGAGAACGAGGAAAATGGTCGATTTAGGTCCGAGTCGCATTGATGTCCTGTTTGATGATTCACCGGTCATATTCGTCTAACCTTCTTTCGATATCAAGCGTTGCTGTTAAGTGCCCAACTCCTCTTCCCAGAGGGTGCGTTGCGAAATCCACTTATCGTTCAGAGCACTCAGTACTTCAGACGCACCAGCGAGCGAATTATTCTTCGCTAGTTTTTCTAAAGTGCCCGCCAAAGCCGAGATGTCAGCTTCCTCGAACATGGCGGAAGACGATTTCAACGAATGCGCGCTGAGCTCTACAGCGGCAGCATCATTGCGGTCGATAGCCTTCGTCAGGGATGCAATCAGACCGGTTGAGGTTTCCAAATGCCTGCCGATTAGTTCGTGGAAGGCTCCTTCTCGTCCCACGTATAGCTCGCGAAGTTGGATGCCTGAACTTGCCGACGTGACCGGCTGGCTCAGGAGGCCGCGATCGTGACCCGCACGTTCGATGGCCGACACCAACATCTCGAATCGAAACGGTTTAGGCACAAAGTCATTCATTCCCGCATTGACGCAGGCTTCTCGTTGCTCGTCTGAGACGCTCGCAGTCAAAGCTGCGATCCACGGTCGATCTCCGCTTGGCCCCTTGCGGATTAACCGGGTAGCCGTCAGTCCGTCCATCTCAGGCATATGCATGTCCATGAAGATGAAATCAAAGGTATCGAGTTTCGCAAGCTCCACCGCTTCGACACCTGTCGATGCAACGGCTGGTGAATACCCCAGACGCTGAAGCATATTGACAACGACCTGCTGATTGACCGAGTTGTCTTCGACGACCAACACGCTAAGAGGCAACTGGTCGGATACCGGCGTGACGGACTGTGCATCCGGCTGCACGACCTCAAGCGCATGTAGCATCGCGGTCAGAAGGTGGCGCAGCCGAATCGGCCTGTGCACCACTCCGACAACGTCGCTCATCGACGTCCCTGAATTCGCCACGAGGTCCGTGCAGCGAAGAATAGGAATCTCAGTGGTTTGGCTTCGAATCGCGTCCAGGGTCTCTTGAGACGCGCCGTCATCCCAAACGATGATGATGTCGGGCGGGGATTCATCAAGGATGTCCATGGCCAGTTCGGTGTCAAGTGTTGCGTCGACGTTCATCGTCCAAGCCTTAGCCAACGCAACTAACGCGCTCCTGGAGGCGCAGTCTGGGCCGACGATCAGCAAGTTTCGGTCAAGCATGGCGAGCGCATCATCAAGCTCCGCGGTTTGAAGCAGGATCGGTGCTTCTTTCATGGGAATCTCAATCCAGAATGCTGAACCTTCTCCCAAAACGCTCTCAACCCGAATCTTGCCACCCATGGCCTGAACCAGCCCCTTGCAGATCGCGAGCCCCAATCCTGTGCCGCCGTGCCTACGCGCCATCGAGGCATCGACCTGGACAAAACTCTCGAAGAGTCTGGCTTGGTCGGCTTGGCTGATCCCAATTCCTTGGTCCTTGACCACGACCGACATGACATTGTCGTGCCACGAACTCTCGATAATCACAGAAGCATTGGGCGTGGCGGTAGGGGTGAATTTTACCGCGTTATTGACCAAGTTCAAAAGGATTTGCCGCATCCGATGAGGATCACCGATGACCCGCGCAGGCACGCTTTCATCCTGAAAATAAGCCAAATCAATGTGCTTTTCATGGGCGGTCCGGCTGAAGAGTTCCAGCGCATCCTCTACCGAGTCGCGCACGGTGAATGCGGTCGAATCGAGCGCCATCTCGTTGGATTCGATCTTCGAGAAGTCCAGCACCTCATTGATGACCCCCATTAACGCCTGACCGCTGGTGTCGATCGCGGTAAGCATTTTTCGTTGTTCGGAACTCAGAGTCGTTTCCAATAGAACGCGCGTCATGCCAAGGACACCGTTTAGCGGAGTGCGGATCTCATGCGACATGTTCGCCAAAAACTCGCCCTTCACGCGCAGCGCGGTCAAGGCTTCGTCGCGAGCCTCTTGCAAGTCGTCCGCATGCGCGCGCAGAGCGGCAGCTTTTTGAACCAATCGCCCCTCGTAATGTTCCAGCGCAACAATGTACCGAGACATGCCGCGATGCGACGACACCGCAAAAAGCACCAACACGCCCAGCAAGAAAACCTGCCCAAACCAAACCTCAGGGCCCGCTGCAATGTACTCGGGGGGAATTACAAAAAACCTGTCCGAGAATTGAAGAAAGGTCAGCAATAGCAAGGCGATAACCGACCATGCTATCGCCCCTCGGGCGCCGTATTGATAGACTGCCAGCAGAGGAATCACCGGTAGGTACCAACTCGCAATGGCAAGCGACTGGCCCGAAAACAAGCAAACAAGCGTGATTCCGGCGGTCGCGACAAACAGGTTCAAGTTGCCAATGAGGGCCCGGTTCGAGCCACGATCCTGCCGGGCGGCGTAAAACAGCACGCCTGTCAGCGTGACCGTCACGCTGTCGATTCCGGCGTGAAAAAGCCGGCCCTTCACCAAATGAATGATGACAAAAAGAACCCAACTAACAAGACACACCGCGATGATCGAATCGAGTCGCGGCGGGCTTGGTTTTGTGAGGTCGGCTTTCGAATCAGGCATAACGCTATTATGAACTTCAGTGGAAAAAAAAAAGGGCCCCGGAGGGCCCTAAGACTAGATTCTCAGAATCTACTCCTCAACTTTGACCTTCACCGCACCACTGGTCTCGACAATGTTGAACTCGACACGTCGGTTGGTGTCGCGGCCCGCCGACTTCTTGTTGTCAGCGATTGGCTTGTCCTCGCCGAATCCTACAGCGCGCATCCGTTTTTCATCCAAGCCGCGAGCGACAAGGTAACGAAGCACGGAGTCTGCACGACGCTGAGAAAGGTCCATGTTTAAGTCGTCCTTGCCGCGGTCGTCGGTATGCCCTTCAACCTGAACCAAGGTGATTTGTGGGTTGGCCTTAAGGACCGAAGCCACCTGGTTGAGGATGTCGAAACTACGCGACTTGATCGAATCCTTGTTCGTGTCGAAGAAGACCTTCTCAAGAATTTCAATCTTCTCTGCGGTTACGCGGACCTTGCTTTCTCCCTTATCAGGACAGCCGTCGTCGTCGTCTTTGCCGTTGATGGTCTCAGGCTCGTTCGGGCACTTGTCGTCAACGTCGAGGAAACCGTCT
>JBBKVQ010000491.1:0-15070 GCA_037968515.1 Bradymonadaceae bacterium | reverse complement strand
GCCGCGCCTTGTGTTTCGGTTCGCGTGGCTCCAGCCGCGCCTTGTGTTTCGGTTCGCGTGGCTCCAGCCGCGCCTTGTGTTTCGGTTCGCGTGGCTCCAGCCGCGCCCTGCGACTCGGTTCGCCTAACTCCAGCCGCGCCCTGCGACTCGGTTCGCCTAACTCCAGCCGCGCCCTGCGACTCGGTTCGCGTGGCTGAAGGAGGCCGTCGCATAAGAATCGATGACCAGGCCCTTTGGCTCGTTGGTGATTGGTCCGCGAGCCCTATGGCTCGCATGTGTTTGAATAATCGCAGGAATCGCATGCAGGCCATAGGGCCTGCGTACCAAGCTCAAATCGCAGCGCGGCTGGAGCCACGCGTACCGGGCGCAGAATCGCAGCGCGGCTGGAGCCACGCGTACCGGGCGCAGAATCGCAACGCATATAGCCTCCCGACACCTCCCCGTGTACCCGGGATATGCACCCAAGCCTTATCGGACTAGTCGTGCTAGGCTAAGATCTTAAATCTATTAATATTCTTACAAAGGTCCCCGTTTAATGGTCTGGAAAATTATTGGTCTCGTCATCTATCTTATCGTCCTTTTAGCTATTGGAGTGGTGGCCTCCCGCCGCATGAAGAACGTCACCGACTACTACGCAGCGGGCAAATCACTCAACTTCTGGGCGGTCGCTTTCTCGTCCCGAGCAACCGGGGAATCCGGTTGGCTTTTGCTCGGCCTCACAGGTCTTGGGGCCATGATTGGCACCCGCGCTTTTTTTGTTGTCGGCGGCGAAGTGCTCGGCGTCGGAATCGCATGGTTACTGATGAGCCGAAGGTTCCATCGTCTCACAACTAAGTACGAATCCATCACAATTCCGGACTTTCTGGAGTCCAGATTCGGAGACACATCGCACAAAATTCGACTGGTCGCAGCCGGCGCGTTATCTGTTTTTGTGACGATCTACGTCGCGGCGCAAATCTACGCGACCGGGCAGGCGTTCAGCGATTTCCTTGGTTGGAACTTCTACGTTGGCATCGCTGTCGGCTTCACGGTCGTCATGGCTTACAGCATCACCGGCGGCTTCCTCGCCGTCGTCTGGTCCGATATTTTTCAGGGCGCGCTGATGTTCTTTGGCCTCGTCTTCTTGCCGATAGTCGGGATTCTTCACATGGGTGGTTGGGGTGAGGTCACCTCGGCTTTGAACATCATCGACCCATCGATGCTGAACCTGGCTGGCAAGGACGGGTGGACACCCAAAGTGGTTCTCGGGACGATCTCTTTCTTCCTGATTGGTGTGGGCTTCCTCGGGTCACCGCAGATCTTCGTGCGTTTCCTGGCGCTTCGTGACGAGGCAGAAATCGGAAAGGGTGCCGCGGTTGCAATCATTTACACGCTATTGGCCGGTGGCGGTGCGGTCATGACCGGCATGGTCGGGCGCGCATTGTTGACCACACCGGGGATCGAGCCTGAGTCCGTCTTGGGAACAGGCGCCGAGAGCGTCCTGCCGATGCTGGTGGACACCATCCTGCCAGCGGTGCTCATCGGACTCTTTATCGCGGTTGTGCTCAGCGCAATCATGTCCACGGTGGATTCACTGCTGGTGCTGGCCTCTAGCGCCGTGGTGCGCGACGTTTACCAACAGGTCCTGCATCCTGAAGCTTCCGACGAAAGCATGGTTACTAAGGGGCGCTGGGCGACGTTCGGGCTCGCTATCATCGCCGTCGCTATCGCACTCATCGCGACCAGTCCCGGTCAGACCGTGTTCTGGTTCGTGGTCTTTGGATGGTCAGGTATCTCGGCAACTTTCTGCCCCACAATGATTCTATCGCTGGGCTGGCGCGGCTTCACCGGTCGAGGTGCTATCGCCGCCATGATCACCGGCTTCTTCTGTGTTCCGTTATTTAAGTTCGGCTCCCCCCATATCCCGATTATCGGCGAATACATCGTCGCCATCGGCGAACTCCCCCCTTCGTTTGTCCTTTCGGCCATCGCAGGTGTGCTCTTCAGCATCACCGACGCTAAGGGGCGTGAGGCAGCAGACGTGTCGTTCTAGACGACGCGAAACGAAGCCGAAGGTATCCAGAAGCCCCGAATTCACTCATGAACTCGGGGCTCTTTTTTTGTGAGATTTTGACGCAGCCGATACCCGACCGGCTTAGTTGATATATTGCCATCAAAAAAGGTCAAAAGATGGGAACGATCGAGCTTGTTCAGGGCGACATCACGACACTGCCCCTAGACATCATCGTCAACGCGGCAAACAGGTCATTATGCGGTGGGGGCGGAGTCGACGGGGCCATCCACCGCGCCGCTGGCCCGGACCTCTTGGCGCATTGTCGTAGGCTTGGTTCGGTCGCCACAGGAAGCGTCACAGCGACTCCTGGGTTCCAATTACCAGCCAAGACCATCCTGCACGCCGTGGGTCCTGTTTGGAGTGGTGGGGATAACGGCGAGCCTGCGCTCTTGGCGAAGTGTTACAGGACAAGCCTTGAGCTGGCGGCGGCAGAAAAAGCACAAAGCATTGCGTTTCCGTGCATCTCCACCGGCGCCTACAGATTTCCTGCCGACAAGGCCGTAGAGATTGCCGTTCACGAGGTGAGAGCATGGCTGGAGACTCACGATTCTCCCGCTCGGGTGGTGCTCTGCGTCTTCACGCCACAGGACTATCGACTTTACCTCATGGCGCTGGGTGCCGATTCTATCCTTGTACGCAGTTTGCAAAAAGACCCCAACATTTTGAACGTCATCAAGAAACTGAAGTGCGAAGAACGAGGCTGGGCATTTGTCGATTATTGGGATGCTGACCTAACCGCCATTGGAATTATCGCCCCAAGAGCGCCTCGAAAGATTGCCTATATTTCGACATGGCAGCAGGAAAAACCTGGGTGGTACTTTCTTGAACTCGAATCGCCAGACGGCCCGGCTCTCGTGGACTACAAGGTGGATGGAACATTCGAGAGCATAGATTTCGCCGAACTTGAGCGTCGTGTGGTGGCTCACCTAACTTCCATGTGAAAATAGTGGCAGAACTCAACATTTGGGTGCCGGATATGAATAAAAAAAGCCCCGAATTAACTCAATAATTCGAGGCTCATGATTTTCCGTTACCGCCAAAGCGGAACTGCTGACTTCAGGGGTTCACGAGATAACCAGCGGGGGTGTTGGCACATGCTGGTCCGCGTGTTGGAGGACATGGTTGCCCGACGATGCAGAAGAGCGCTTGCGTACAAGAACAGTTGCCGTTGCAGTCTCGGACGCGTTGTTGGAAATTGGGGCAGGAGTTCGTGCATTGATCGACGTTGTACTGCCAAGCGCGGCAAGTATCTGTAGTCATCAACGTTCCTACTTCTTGTTCGCAGAAGTTGGTCGAAACCCGGTAAACCTGAGTGGTACCGCCGAGTTTCGCGAACGTAACCGCGCCGTCGGCAATTTTTGTGGTGGAAATCGCGCCATTGGCAACATTGGCCGCATTCTGAGCGTTTTGCGCGTTGTCCGCTGTGAGGGCGTGAGCAGCGTCGATGGCAAACTCCGACACAAAAGCGTAGGGCACCGAACCGAAATCAAGGCGCGGGCTCATCTCGGCGTCGCCGCCTACTTTGATTCCCAGCTGGACGGCTTCGCCGCTTCGGAAGTAGGCGGCCGACAAGGCTTGGCTTTCACCCAGGTTGACCGAATAAAAGCCGTTTTCGACGTCGACCGAGAGAGTCTCTGCGAACAGAGATGCGCTGGCCTGGTCGTAGATGGTGAAAGTCATCGCCACGTTGCCATTGACCGGTTGTTCTTGAGCGTCCGTCAGGATGCCCTGAACTGGGATCACAACGGGCACGGTTTGAGCTGAGACCGTGGCGGGCACTGCGATTAGCGCGACAAAAAGTGCAAGTAAGATTCGCATAGGGTTACCTCAGAGTTTTATCGTGGCGCCACTGGGCCAACTTCAATTTGATTATTATTTGCTTTCGGTTTCGGGTTTGCGGCTGGCGCCCCTACAGAAACCTTCATTTTAAAATTCCCCGACTGCATCACCTGTGAACCACCGGTTATCGCGGACGAAGGCGGCAATGGGACCGGAGGTACAGTCGTGTTGTTGTTCGTCGAATTATTCGTCGAGTTATTCGTCGAGTTATTCGTCGCAGTGTTGTTGTTCGTCGCAGTATTGTTATTCGTCGCCGTGTTGTTGTCCGGATTGACGTTCACTTGCGCTTCGTCAGAGACGTTACAGGCGACAGCCAACAGCAGCATGAGTGCAATCGCCCAGCACTTCGTCTTCATAAGTATCCCTCATTCAAGTTTCGTTCGCGGCATGGTATGCCAAATGGGCATAAGACTCAAGAGTTTACGAACCGGAACCGGTTCGCTACTGGGCAGGGCCGCGCGGATGGCCGAGCGCAATCCATTGGGAATGCGCGAGCTTACGAGCCTTCGTTTCGCAATCCGATTGGTCAGCATCGCGGGCAAGGTCGGCAGCCGTATCGGCGCCGGCAGCGACTAGCAGGCTGGTCGCGCCAGATTCAGAAATCCCGTCATGAGCCTTCTGGATTAGGTCTTCAAAGGCCTCCCAGTCGCCTCGACGTGCCGCACAAATACCGAGCGCGGTCTGGACTGACGGAAGTTCGAACCGCAGGCCGGTTGTCTCGAACATCTCGATCGCGCGATTCAGGGTTGCTTCAGCCTGATTGACGTCGCCGTCACAAGCCTCAATAAACGCCTCGTGCATCTCGACGACCGTCTTTGGGATGCCCTCAACGTCCCATACTTCGCGGGCTTTCTGGAAACAGACTCGAGCAGGCTGCCAATGTTCAGCCAGGATTTCGAGCAGACCTTCCAGAAGCAGCGCGCGCCATTGGGTATTTGTCGATCCGAGCGACGCCGCATCTGCCCCCGCCTGCTTCAATAGTTCGCGCGCTTCGTCGTAGCGTCCGTGACCGAGCATCGAACAACCAAGCTCGCTACGCGCTTTGACCAGATCTCGTTCGCGGTTGAGTGTTTCGTAGATTTCGACGGCTCGAGCACACGCTTCGATCGCGCCGCCGACATCGTTGGCGCGCCGGCGTGTGATGCCGAGCGACACGAGCAGCCGGGCGAGTTCTTCGGGCTGAGCGCCTTCGAGCGCGCCGAGCGCCTTTTCATAATCAACCAACGCATCAGCGGGTTTTCCAAGGTGCGAGTAAACGTTCGCACGTTGTGTGAGCGCACGTCCCAACTCGGTTTTCCAACCGTTGGCTTCCGCAGCTTCTGCGACCTCTGCCGCAATTGTCATGACCTTGTCGACATTACCGCTGATGAGCTCCACATCGCCGCGGATCAACTTGCCCTGCGCTTGAGCGCGGCCGGTATCACCGTTTACGTTCGCGATGGCGTCTTCGAGCAGCGTGAGGAGATCTCGTGCTTCAGCGACAGACTCTTCAACGGCGAGGTCCGCGGCAATGAGCAGCGGGGTAATGGCTTCCTCAAACGCGTGAGCCCCCAGAAGGTGGCGAGCGCGGCGGGCAGCGATCCCAACGGCATAATCATCATACCGTCCGGCGAGCATATCGGCGCATCGACGGTGTTGCTCTTGGGCTCGTCCGCCGTCTTCGGCGCGTCGCTCCAGGCTTTCGCGGAAGAGGCTAGTCGAGAAGTACCAACCGTCTTCGGTGCGCTCGACATAGCCGCCGAACGCCAGCGCACGCATGATCTCGTCGAAAAGCCGCGCATCGACCCCAAGGGCTGCCAGCTCGGCATCTGTGACTTCGTTCCCAAGCAACGCGGCGAGCTCGACGATCTCGGGAGCTTTGGGCGTCTGATGGACAAAGCCATCCATGATGCGCTCGAAGTCGCGGGCAAGCAGCACGTGAACATCGTCAGGCACACTCGCTGCGTCCGACGAGAGCACCAGGCCGTCGTGTGACGCCACGAGCGCCGAGCTTGCGACCCACGAGCGTACAAGCTGCGTCGCGAAAAGCGGGTTTCCTCCCGTGCGTTCAGCGACGGTGCGCGCAAGCGCTGGGGACAAGCCCAACATCTGCCGGACAAGCGCAATCTGCTCGTCGTCGGTAAGCGAGTTGACCGCAAGCAATCGCCCCATCTCCCCGAGCTCAAGAACGCGCTTGACTGACGGGCTCTCGACAACATCGTCTTTGAGCGTGAGGACCATCACGACAGGTAAGCTTTTGTGAACCGTCATGAGGTGATGAGCGAGTTCTACAGCGTCCCGGCCCCACTGAGCATCATCGATCCACAACACAACCGGTCGTTCACGGCAAAACACCTCAAGCAGGTCCGTGAAAATACGATATCGCTCGGAAGGCTCCATGAAAAACGCGGACGTGTTCACTTCACCGTAGCCCGCGGTCACAATCTGAAAGAGTGATTCGGCCAGCGCGCGTGGTGCGTTGACCACGCGATCCTCGAGCCACTTCTGCACAAACTGAGACGCGTCAGCGGCCTTAAGCCCTTTGCATCTTAGGTGCCTTGTCACGGAAGGACCAAGCCCATCGGTCGCCCCGCCGTTCTCGCTGTGCAGCACGCGCAGGACCTGCGCGCCTCCGACCTCGTCGGCATGACGCGAGAACCATTCAGCCAGCCGGCTCTTGCCGACGCCCGCAGGTCCTCGCAGCACCACCGTCTGAGGCGTGCCCGTTCGGTCTGCCTCGATCAGCGCTTGCCACAGAGTTTCACGCTCTTTGGCGCGGCCGACAAGCGGCATGGTTCGAAGACCGACCAGCCCCAACCCGGAGCCCACCAAGGTCATACGTGACTCGCCGCGCTCGCGTGCACCCGCCGGAATGGGCGGGCGGTCGTAGCTGCTCTTCCAACTATTCCCGACCTCGGGAGCATCAAAGGTCATCTCGTGCTCGTGGACCTTGACCGTATTATCGTCGTCCTCGACCTCTGTTTGCTCGTCGTCGTTCATCTCGGGCATGACTTCGCCCAGCTGCCGAAAGGCGTAGGCGGCGTCGGCTGCACGGCGATAGCGCTCCATCGGCTGCTTCATGAGCAGACGGCGCAACCAGCCTTCGAGCCCAAATGGAACAGGAAGGCTCGGTTTGAACGGAGGAGGAGGATCGTTAACGTGGGCGATCATCACGACGTAGGGACTGCCGCCTCTGAAGGGCGGACGTCCTGTTGTGAGCTCCCAGATAACGCAGGCCAATGAGTACAGGTCCGTTGGCGGACCCTGGACCGACCAGGCCGCCGCGACCTGTTCTGGCGCCATATACTTGGGCGTACCCATCACGGTGTGGTCAGAGGGGTCCCCACCTGTCAGCTCGAGCTCTTCGATTGGCAGCGCGATCCCGAAATCGACCAACTTGGGTGCGACTCGGCCGTCGAACGTACGCCCAACGATGATGTTCTGAGGCTTGATGTCGCGGTGGACAACTCCCAACGAATGCGAGTGCGCAAGCGCTTCAAGCACTCCCAACGTGAAATCGCGAATTTCTTCCCAGCTCAGCTCGCCGCGCAGGGCGGTCAGCTCGTCACCGTCGACGAACTCCATGGCAATCCACGGGGAGTTAGACAGCACGTTAAGCGACTTCGAGACTTCTGCCTCAAGTCGACCGGCGTCGACAACCATCGCGATGCTCGGGTGATTCAGGCGTGCCATCGCCTGAACCTCAAGGTCAAAGGTGTGCTCCATGCCCGGCTGCATATCGCCCAGCACTTTCAGCGCGACGTCCACGTCGTCCGACGTGTGGTGGGCCAGATAGACCGCACCCATGCCACCACGACCGATTTCTTTCCCGACTTCAAATGCGCCAACTTTCATGCCGGATACCTCAACACAGGCACCATCACGCGTCAAAACGAAAAGGCCACGATGCAAGCTTGATCACAAGAACACGAGATTCGTCGTTTCAGATACGAGCTGGCGCGATATACTGCCGTATCCTCAATGCGAGATTTCAGTGCAGTTCAAACTCACCGCCACACTTATTGCCTTGGTTTCGACGGGTTGCGTCGACTATGTGTCAAACACCACCCCTGCCCCCGCAAAGCCGGAGCCAACAGAGGTCAGCGTACCCATCAAGGCCGACCAAGGCGGCGTGGTAAGGGTTGCAGGTGGAACACTCACGATCCCGCCCAATTCGCTTGCGGAAGACGTCGTGATTACGGTGAGCGTCCGGGATCCTGCGAACACTCCCGAGAACGCAATCGTCAAGGGAAAAATCTTCGATTTCGGACCCGAAGGCTTGCGATTTGTGAAGCCGGCTACGCTCGAGATCGATGTCGTACCGGGTGTTTTCACGACTCCCGGGTCGATTTCCAAGTTCGCCCCGAACTTGGGACTCTGGGACGTCTTTGGGCCAACCAGTTCGGCATTCGCTCCAAACCTAGGCCTATGGGACCAGACGGGGAACTCCGGCTCACCGGATTACGCACCGAATCTGGGGCTCTGGGACGCCGGCGACCCAAACAAAATGGCGACTGGGGTCACGGGATTTTCGTCGTTCGCAACCACTCGTCCTGTGCACGGCATCTACACCTGCGGGGTTGAATCCTCGGGATCACCTTGCTGCTGGGGACTGCGCGATACCAACACCACATCGGTGCCCGTTCCGACGTCTTCGGACTTCGTAGAAGTCGCCCCAGGCGCCTGGAGCGACTGCGGCGTGAAATTCGACCAAACAATCCAGTGCTGGGGCGAAAACCCACCGGTTCCTACAGGTACCGGCTTCATTCAAGTGGCGACGGGCCGCGGTCATGCCTGTGGTTTGAAAGCAAACGGCTCGGTGCAATGTTTCATGGCCGCGGGCCTCGCCTACACGGTGCCAAGCCCGACTCAGACCGATTTTGTGTCGGTAACTGCAGGGGATTTTCACGCCTGCGGCTTACAGTCCACTGGACGAATCGTGTGCTGGGGTCCCGCGCGCGATAGCGAAGCGACTGCACCGACCACCGCCGGCTTCATCAATGTCGACGCTGGTTCGCGACACACCTGCGCCGTATCTGCTGCAGGCAAGCTGAACTGTTGGGGCTCGGATATCAGCGGCATCAAGCGCGTTCCAAACGGGGCCAATCAAAAGTTTGTTCAGGTCTCTGTGGGCGTATTTGCCGCCTGCGCACTGACCGATGTCGGTGGTGTAATTTGTTGGGGAGCAGACAACGATGTCGTCACCCAGACACCGAGCGGCACCGGCTATATCTCGATCGTCGCCAGACATCGACAGGCCTGTGCGGTCGCGCAGAACGGAACAATCGAATGCTGGGGTCAAGATATCCAAGGTTCGCTGGCGCCCCCAGCGGGCTGTTTCCTTCCAGTTCCTCCGCCTCCAGAGTGTGAAATCGGCTATTTTCCGGGCGAAACGGGTTGCGTCGACATCGACGAATGTTTGGACCCGATGGCTTGTGGCTTGAACGCAACGTGCACCAATTCACCAGGCGACTATGCCTGTGAGTGTGACTCTGGCTTCATGGGCGATGGCTTCACATGCACGCCAACAACGTTAAATATTGGTCAAGCGCTCTCGGCAGGCAGTCAGCACAACTGTGCCATCCGCTCCGGTGCAATCTGGTGCTGGGGCGAGAACAACTTCGGTCAGCTCGGTGATGGAACGAATGTCTCCAGCCCAGCGGCGGTGCGCGTTGGCACCGCAAGCGATTGGGTCGACATCGCCAGCGGTGCCGAACACACCTGCGCCGTCAAGGCGAGCGGCCAGCTCTGGTGTTGGGGCGCAGGCTTCAACGGCGAGTTGGGAGACGGAACGATGTCCCAAAGCTCATCGGTGCCCGTACGCGAGAGCACTGGTGCAACCAACTGGGCTCAAGTCACGGCGGGAGTGGGCCACACCTGCGCCTTGAACACCAACGGCGAGATCTACTGTTGGGGATCCGGCTTCGCTGGCCAGCTTGGCGATGGGTCCACACAGTCGCAGCTCGCGAATCCGACACGCGAAAGCACCAATGGCACGAATTGGGCAGCGGTTAAGGCCGGAGGCGATCATACCTGCGCTCTCGACACCGTCGGCGCCCTTTCATGCTGGGGTGCAAACTACGCCGGTCAGCTCGGCACCGGGATGGCCGGGATGGACTCCGCAGTCGCAACACCCATTGGCGGCGGACCCTGGGACAAAATCGCGCTCGGCGGCGCGCATTCGTGTGCAACACGTGCCGGGGAACTCTACTGCTGGGGCTCCGATATCAGCGGCCAAATCGGCCTTGGCCTGGCGACCGGAATGATGGAGGTCCCAGTCCCAACGCGCGTGGGAACGGACACCGACTGGTCGATCCCAGTGGCCGGCGCGGACATGAGCTGTGCATTGAAAGCAAGTGGAGCCCTTTGGTGTTGGGGCGCAAACTTCGAGGGACAGCTTGGTCTGGGCGACACAAGCGACCGCAATAGCCCAACCCGCGTGGGGATCGACGGCAATTGGATCAGTGCTGAGCTTCCGTCCATCGGTGCGCATGCATGCGGTATCAAGGGCGCCAATGTCGTGGTTTGTTGGGGTGCAAATTACGGCGGTCAACTCGGCGTCGCGTCCTCGCGTCGCGCGCCCGGCGCACAAATCGACCCCGGCGCGAACTGGACCTCAGTTTCTGCGTTTGGGGGCGATGATGTCCCATTCAATCTGGGAATCTCGTCCTACGGCTGCGGCATCAAAAACGGCGCCCCATGGTGTTGGGGTGCGGCGGCCTACAATTTCTCGCTGACTGGCTCGACCTCGGCGGTTCCGGGAACGATCGGAAACACCAACTGGACAAAGGTCTCGAGCAGCTCGACCCATAGCTGTGGATTGCAAAACGGCGCTCCGCGCTGCTGGGGTGATAACACCGACGGAGGCCTTGGAGACAACTCCACCAACCCGTCATCCAGCCCTATAATCCCTCTTGGCACGGATGCCGACACAGACTGGTCGGCAGTCAGCTCGGGCAGTGGTTTCACCTGCGGTATCAAGTCCGGCGGTCTTTGGTGCTGGGGACGCGGCGATGAAGGTCAGCTCGGGCTGGGCGAGCCAATCTCGTACTTCTCGCCGAACGAGTCCGGCTCGTTCACTGGGTCGATGTGGAGCACGGTGTCCACGGGACACACCCACACATGCGGCATCCAAGCCGGCGACCTCTACTGCTGGGGCGATAATGCCTTTGGGCAGCTCGGAGACGGGTCGACCTTCCCGAGTATCTCGATCCCGGCGATGCCCACCATTATGGGCACGAGCTTCGCCAGCGTTGTGGCTGGGCGAGAGCACACCTGCGCCATTGATGCTGCTGGCAACTTACTTTGCACTGGTGACAACACCTTCGGTGAGCTCGGCGATGGTACCTTGAACCCGAGCACGACCTTCATCGGCGTGGGCGCGGCCCAAGCTCCTTGGAGCCAGGTCTCCGCCGGGCGCGACACCACCTGCGGAGTCGCGAATGGTATCGCATACTGCTGGGGCGCAAACCCATATGGTGCACTCGGGAACGGAACGATGAACGACTCGTCCACACCGGTCGCGGTGGCAACGGCCTTCACCGACTGGGTCGAGCTTTCAGTTGGCGACGTCTTCACCTGCGGACGGCGTCAGGGCGGACAAGTACATTGTTGGGGCGATAACGGTCAGGGACAGTTGGGCGACGGCTCCCAGCGCTTCCTCACCCCGGGCCCGGTCGCACTACCATAGGTTGCTCGGTGCGCCTGGCGCCAGCCCTGCGATTCGGTTCGCGTGGCTCCAGCCGCGCCCTGCGATTCGGTGCGCATGGCTCCAGCCGCGCCTGCGATTCGGTGCGCGTGGCTCCAGCCCTGCGATTCGGTGCGCGTGGCTCCAGCCGCGCCTGCGATGGGCGGTTTTGCTATTGGTTCGCGATCCCTATGGCCTTCATGCGTTTGAATAAACACATGAATCGCATGCAGACCATAGGGCCTGCGCACCAAATCACAGCACCGGCGACGACTTGCCCGTCTGAAACCCGACCTGAAACCTGACACCGGCGACCACCTGAAACCCGACCACATGAAACCTGAAACCGCCGACATGCAGGCCATAGGGCCTGCGCACCAAATCACAGCACCGGCGACGACTTGCCCGTCTGAAACCCGACCACCTGAAACCTGACACCGCCGGCGAATTGAATCGCGTGCAGGCCATAGGGCCTGCGGACCAAGGACGACTAATAACGGTCGTTTGGGTCGCCGCCTTTCGTCGAGATAATCGGCGCTTCCTCAGCCGTCTGCCAAGGCACCTCGGGCCACCAACGAACTGGCGCTGGTGGGCGGTCCATGTCGATCACGGCGCCAGGTTTAGGGGTCAGAATCGGCACGCCGGCCTTTTCAGCGGCAACCCAAAGACGCTCGACCGGCTCGGTCCAACCATGCATAGCCAGATTAAACAGACCCCAGTGAATCGGCATGAAGACTTTGCCGCGCAACATCTTATGACCCGTGATGGCTTGCTCAGGACCAATATGCCAATCCGGCCACGCCGCGTGGTAGGCCCCGACTTCGATCATCACAAGGTCAAAGGGCCCAAGGCGCTCGCCGATAACCGACATCTCGTCAAAAAGCCCAGTATCCCCCGAAAACATCACCCGACGCGTCGGTCCAATCAATGCGTAGCCCGCCCAAAGCGTGCGGTTTTGGTCAAAAATCTGCCGGCCCGACGCATGACGCGCAGGAGTAGCAACGATGCGCAAATTGCGAATCTTGTGCTCCTGCCACCAATCCATCTCGACGATTCGCGCGGGGTCGACGCCCCAGTACTCCAAATGCGCGCCAACCCCGAGCGGCACGATGAATTTCACATCCCAATCCAGCATTTGCGTAATGGTCGCCTCGTCTAGATGGTCATAATGGTCATGCGAAATCGTGACCACATCCACGTCGCTAAGGTCGGCCAAGTCCATCACGGGCGGGTACCATCGCTGCGGCCCAAGCCACTCAATTGGGAATGGGCTGGCACCAAAAACGGGGTCGGTCAGCACTTTCGTTCCTTCAATTTCGATCAGCGTCGTGGAATGGCCAAACCACGTCACACGAAGAGCGGAAGCAGGCTCCTGAAGCCGTTCTTTGGTGCCACTCTCGACCTCGATGGGCGACTCAGGCACGGCGACAGGACTGACATCGAACATCGCAGTCAACGAGCCCGCAATATCGTTCCACAAGGGCTGAGGATTGGTGAACACGCCGTCATGCCACTGGGGTGACATATGCATGCGAGCCGTGCGGGCTTCGTCTGGGCCGGTACCAATGGCGTGCCAGGCCAGGACGATTCCCACCGTGACCACCAAGACGGCCAGCGTGGCCAGTGTCGCTACCAAATACAAAATGCGGCGTCGCCACGAAGTAGGTTTTTTCATCCGGATATCTTGGGACAAGTCGGGCGTTGCGGCAAGCCGGTGCCCAGAGACACCGTGACCTTAGGGGACGACGGTGTACTCCACACACGACGCCGACGCCGTGTCGATGAGGCCGGGGACGCTATGGTACCCAATCGCGAACCGGTTATTCGGAGGATCCCACACTTTGTATGCGTCCAGCGCGGCGCGCTTAGCCACGCAAGCGGGCTGGCCAAGGAACGTGTTCTGGCGGGCGAAGGTCCCCGAATTGGTGCCGTAGTGGTAGACGAGCCAGCCCCGTAAATCGCTAAATCCCGAAGCCACCAGCGCGTCCCACACGGCTTTGTGGTCACGATGCGGCGAACCGCCTACCGTTGTTGGGTCGGCGTCTCCAGCGGTGCCCTTAAGGCTCATGCCGCCGGGGTTATGCGCAATCCACCACGAAATTCGTTGAGTGACTTCGGCTTGCGTGACGTTGCCGTCGCCGAAATCTGAGATCTTGATGCCCGTGACCCCAAGCGCAATCGCGGCCTGCCTGAACTCGGCGATACGGGCGTTCCCGATATCGTCGGGCGTCAAGGTGTAGGCGTGCGTGCCCGGATGCCATGGGTCGGTTCCGCCGTTCCCAAGCGTCGCGCGGACGCCTGTCAAGCGGCCATGCGTCATCAGTTCGATAAAGACATCGCGCCCGGACTGGACGTGCTCAGCGATATTCGCGGCGTAGCCAATGGTCTCGTCGTCCGGGTGGGGAGCAAAAAAGACCGCTGGTTGGTTGTACGGTGGGCACACAGACGCACCGGTACTGGCATTCACGGGAAACCCGAAATCGGCTCCGGCACATGCTGAGGACAAACCCCAGGTGCAGTCGGCTTCGCAGGTTCGAACCTGAGTTCCGCTGTCGCAGGCCCCACACAGAACGGTCTGCACCTCTGCGGGGCTGCATTCACAAACGCCCGCATCTGCCGAAGCATCATCGCTTTGGCCCATGTCGACCGGCATCCCAAGGTCGACCGGCATCCCGAAGTCGACGGGCATCATGCCACTATCGCTGGACGTATTCGTACCAATGTCGCGCTCAATATTGGCAAGTAATTCCGGTCCGGAGGAGTCGGAACATCCGGCGCACAAAAGAATGAAAATAATCGCTCGAGTCATGCCACATCATGGCCCGCCGCTTGGCAGGAATCAATCGAATCATTAACGGCAAGGAAACCCAGATAATCTAAAATTTTACAAATCGATCTCGCCCCCTCTTGAACAGCTTGAAAATACGACCTAACGTACTGCTCTAAATGACTTTTTACAGATTTGACTGGAGGACAAATGTTCAAGCGCGTGGTGCTTTTGCTTTCGCTTATGGCGCTTAGCTGTGGCGACGATTCGTCCACAAACACGATGTCGGTGGAGCTACGAGAAAACGTCTTCGTGGGCACCACACAAGACGGTTCGGCCCTCGTCGCATTGGTTCGCGGAGATGA
This sequence comes from Bradymonadaceae bacterium, assembly GCA_037968515.1. GTDB lineage: Bacteria > Myxococcota_A > Bradymonadia > Bradymonadales > Bradymonadaceae > JBFFMO01. The sequence goes on along the minus strand of JBBKVQ010000491.1, from coordinate 380 downwards.
CACTTGGGTCGCCTACACGTGCGGAACAGGAGACAACCTCGCGACCCACACATCGTGGTATTCCGGACTTCGGGCTGACGGCCAAATTCAGGTTGTGAGCGCGAATTCGGGCCTTCGGGTTGAAGGCGACGTCGCTGACGACAGTGGACAAGGAACGCTAACGCTGGCGGACGGCCGTGTCCTGAACTGGACAGTTGAGCGGGCAAAAGACCGAGCAGGTCTGTACGAATACGAAGATGCCTCCAAACTGGTGGGCTTTATTCGCGACAACACAGGGCGCACAGCTGGCAATCTTTTTATACGAGTTGGCACGTCTGCTGGCGCTACCACGACCCCCATTTCGAATCCGGTCACGCCGTTGCCACCGCCCTCGTCCCCAC
>JBBKVQ010000490.1:0-39538 GCA_037968515.1 Bradymonadaceae bacterium | reverse complement strand
TGGTTCTTCCTGTTATTCTATGCCCTCCTCAGAACTAGCAGTATATGGCAGCACCCAAAAAACTCGGAGGTTACGCACTCATCGACCGACTCGCCGTTGGTGGCATGGCCGAGATCTTTTTGGCGCGTTCCAAGGGCATCCAAGGGTTCGAAAAAGAGTACGTTCTGAAGTTGATCCACCCTAAGCATAGTGGAGACACCGAGTTTCTGCGCATGCTTGTCGAGGAGGCAAAACTCACAGCGCAGCTTCACCACACCAATATTGCTCAGGTCATCGACCTGAATGCTGACGGCGACCATCATTTTATCGTGATGGAGTACATCCGAGGTAAAGACCTTTTTCAGCTTTTGAATCAGGCGTACGACATGCGAATTCCGGTGCCACTTGATGTGTGCGCGTGGGTTCTCAAAGAAACGCTGGCCGGGTTGAACTACGCCCATAACAAACTTGATGACTCGACCGGCAAACCGCTGACGCTGGTGCACAGAGACATTAGCCCGCAGAACATCATCTTGAGCTGGCAGGGTGAGGTGAAGGTTCTGGACTTTGGCGTGGCAAAGGCTGCGCAAGCCGCTAGACCTGAAACCCAGGCAGGCATCATCAAGGGCAAGTTTCGCTACATGTCGCCCGAACAAGCCTGGGGCGAGAAGCTCGACGGGCGAAGTGATATGTTTTCCGCGGCGTTATGTTTGTACGAGATGAGCACTTCAAGCATGGCTTACGAAGACGAGCCGGATATGCGGAAAATGCTTGTGAGGATGCGCGAGGCGAAGTTCAAGTCACCTAAGAGCCTTCGCCCAGACATGGCCAGCGAGTTCGAAGATATCATTATGAAGGGGCTCGAGCGTAAACGCGAGGACCGCTACCCGGACTGTGAAGCGTTTGAGGCCGCACTAACACGCTACCTGTACAAGCGAACTCCAAACTTCACGCGGGCAAATGTCCGGCAGTTTCTTGCAACCATCTTTCCTGATGAAGCTCCGTATGCTGCCAGCGCGATCATGGCAGATCCCCACACCGAACCTGTGAGCATCAACATCCCGAATGGGGTGTCGGAAGTGACCGACGAGCTCGCGGCGTTGGTTCCGGACACTGGTGATGAGACGGTTCGACGTAGTATCTCGGGCGGAAAACTGCGAGCGGCCGGTTCGGATGAGTTTGAAGCAGGGGCGACAGAGCTGTTCAGCCCCAAAGTCGTCGAGACGCCAACTGTTGACACAAAATCGATGCCCAAACCCAAACAGGACCAGCTCCGAGAGAGCATGTTTGGGAGTTCCGAGTCCTCGAATCAGCCAGCGAGACCAAAACCGATTCCGACATCGTGGATGCCCAAAGAAGTGCCAGCTGGTCCATCAGGCCAGCCCAGTCCACCTGTGAAGTTTTCGCCCGCGTCCAACACGCGCGAAGTGCATGTGGTTGTTCAAAAAGTTGGAGATCTACTGGCCGAGTTGTACCGGGTGGTCAATGGCAACGGAACTCCCGAAGAAAACCGACGATACGTGATTCTGGGCTTCTCGCTTTTTGCGATGATGATTCTATCGATCATTCTACTCGCCAAGTTAGCCTGAATCTCACACGCCGAAATCTTCGCGCGTTTTGAATTCGAGGGTCGATGCGAACACCGTCGGCTTGTCTAAACTGCCCACGTATACCCCGATTTTCGAGAATCCGAGCGCGCTCTCGTTGTATTCCGCCGTTCCGGAGTCCGAAAATACGACGTTTACCGCTTTGACCTCGCGTCCATCGGACAGCTTGCCCGATCGGACCTGAGCCGAAAGGTCCTTGAGTTCATCGGAAGGAAAAAGGGAGTCGGAATCCAGCGTGCTGAGAATCCACAGTGTCTGTTTTTTTTCATCATATCGTTGTGTCATGTCGACCTCAGATTGGAAGGAACTCGGTGATGCCGTACCTTACGACAGACCTATGTTGAGGAAAACCCATGGCCGTGCACGAACTATTTCGTCGATACCCAAAACTTGAAAACGTTCCCTTCGAGCCTATCGCTTCACTGCCCACTCCCCTAGAGCAGATGACCGGCATGAAAGCAGCGATCGGCCTTGATCTGTGGGTTAAGAGGGATGACGCGTCGGGCGCCCTGTACGGAGGAAACAAGACGCGAAAACTTGAGTTTTTGTTTGGCGACGCAAAAGCCCAAAACAAACGGGAAGTTTGGACCGTTGGTGCCATCGGTAGCCACCACGTGCTCGCCACATGTCTTTGGGCGCGCCAACTTGGCATGGAATGCTCCGCCCTACATTTCCCCCAGCCGATCACCGGGCATGTCATCAAGAACATGAAGGCGCTTTCGACGACTCATCCTAAACTCACGCTTATCGGCCACAAGACTGGGCTGCCTGCCGCCATGTTCAAGGTGAAGTTGAAGGAATGGCTCTCCACCGGCGAGAATATTTATTATATCCCGGGGGGCGGATCGTCGCCCATGGGAGCGATCGGCTATGTCAACGCTGCCTTTGAACTGGTTCGCCAATTCGAAGAGCTTGGCGAGCCCCTTCCCGAGATTATCGTGGTCGCAGCCGGAACAGCCGGGACTTACGCTGGGATTTTGCTCGGGCTGCGTTGGCTGGGCTTGTCCACCCGCGTCGTCGGTGTGCGCGTTGTGGAGCGTTTCATCTGCAATAAACCAGTGGTCGTCCATCTCGCGAACCAGACCGCGGACCTGTTGCGCAGCTACGGCGCGACTGACGTTCCAGTTATCTCCATGGCCGACGTGGAGCTCGACCACAAACAGCTTGGATCAGGTTACGGCCTTCAGACGCCGCAAGGCCTCGCAGCGATTGAACTTGCCAGAGAAACTCACGATCTCACGCTTGAGCCCACCTACACTGCCAAGGCGTTCGGGGCGATCATCGCAAATCAGAAGAAGTGGGCGGGCAAACGAGTGCTTTATTGGCACACGCTGAATGGTTCGGACTTGTCGGGATTGGTCGAAAAATACGACCCGTCAGGCCTACCCGAGACCTATCAAGAGTTTCTGGAGGGCGCGTGAAACGATTGGTTTTTGTCTGTTCGGGCAATATCTGTCGATCCCCCATGGCGGCGGCCATCGCTTCGGATTGGCTCGGCAAAAAGGAGTCTCCCGCCGCGATCATCAGCTGCGGGACTTTGAATATTATGCACCGGTCGGCCGCTAAAGAAGCGATTACAGCGATGGTTGAACGGGACATCGACATCACTTCTCACCGTTCGCAGGGTGTTTCGATAGGGCTGCTAAGAATGGCGGATTCCATCATTGTAATGGCGCCAAAACACGAACAATTCATCCTGGATTCCGCACCAGAGTTGGCCCCGAAAATCGTTCGAATCTGGCAGTTCGCAGCGCAAGAACTCGACGAAATCGCTGACCCTGTAAACCAAGACCTTGAGGCGTTCCGACGCTGTCGCGACTTGCTGGAAGAAACGATCAGCGCCTGGCTTTCTTCGAGAACTTAGTGCAGTGATTCGACGATTTCGTTCGGTACAAAATCGACTGGAAGTGACGCTAAATCAACGTCATTCCTCACGAACCGCTGAACCGGCCGATTGTTGAGACTCGCGGTAGACTCAACCATCACTTTAACATCCCGATGGCCCGCGGCGCGTAACTTAGCGGCCTCATGCCGCGCATACTGCGCCATCAAGTCAGGATCTTTGCCCATCGAAGATTGTTCTGGGGCAATGGAATTGAGTGGGTGCAGTCGAGTCCGGATTCCGTCGTATTCCGCAAAAAACTTTGAGTCGACTTTCATGTGAACCGACCTCATCCACCACGAGAAATTCTGTCCATCGCCATTCCATCGGGCATCGCCTGGATATGCCAAATGACGCAACGGCAGAACAGCCTGGACGGCTACAAATACAATCGCCGCATACATTAAACGAGACGGCTGCATAACACTGGTCGACGTTGCTTTCAGCGACTTATCGAGTCGTGAAATCAACGGTTCAAAATGATCCGGGTCCAAAAAAACGAGGATGGTGATCAAGAGCATGAACACGGTCACATTGCCCAGACCAAGCACAACCAAGTTGAAAGTGTGAAAGCCAAAGACCAAAACCATCGCGGCTCGGCGAGTTTTTGGCCAAAGCAGCAGTGGCACGATCAGCAGATCAAAAAGACACCCTCCGATCGCAAACGCGTGCAGAACCAAGACATGATCAAAGACAGGCTGCAGAAAAGTGATCTTGTTTTCCGTGCTTAAAAAAATGTCGATGGGACTCGCGCGAATCAACCAATCTGGAGTGCATTTAATCAGGCCCGAGTAGAAATACACGGCCCCTATCTGAAAGCGCACCAGATACAGGACCCAAGCCGGAACGGTTCTAAAGTGGCCTTTGCGTCGTGCATCAAGAGACCATCGCGCTCCGGACGGTACCAACACCAAAATGAGCGCGAGCAGAGTGCACAGGTAATCCATGTTCCCCCAGGTAGCCGCGTCGACGATGAAGAAGTACCCGAACGAGATGAAAAAGACGAACGCTGCCGAGCGCGTAAACTGCCCGACAGCAATGAATAGCGCGCTAACGAGCGAGATCCACATCAGTATAATGAACCACTCTGACGGCACATGAGGCACCCATTCCCAACCTCGGTAGCTAAACAAAATCTCGGTCTTTGTGACGTAGTCGATGTCGTTGGAGACGATGTACCAAAGGCAGCGAATGACCATCCAGAACCCGAAAAGCACGCGGAACGTGGTCAGAAAGGCGTTGGAAATCGGGCGGTGCAACCAGGTTGTGAGCGGCTCAGCCATCAAAGAGTCTCGGTTGAATTCGGTTCCTAGTGTACGCTGCGCATGTGAATCGTTCACTCGCCATAATCCCGTTGATGCTCGTATTTTCTGCCTGCGAGCGTTCCTCGGATCCCCTCGAACAAAAAGTCGAGAACGTGATTCTTGCGATTTCTGCGGGCGAAAGCGCGTTGTTTTCCGATACCCATGTGCTGTCCACACCAGACAACGAATACTGCGGCAGCCCTGAATTTGCGCGCGTGCTGACGAAAGTCGGGGAGGGGAGCGCTAAGAACCCGAGCGTATGCAAAGGTTTCCTCGAAGCCACCGAGGCCGATGTCGCGGCGCTCGAAGACGAGGCGAGGTTGCTCTTCCAGATCGCGAGACTTCACTGCGAAGACCCCATGCTTGATTGTCAAAAGTACGGAAAACGTGTGCTCGGGTCTTTTCTTTCAGCCGATCCGCTGTGGAGAAATGTTCAGGGCAAACCCTCGGTTTTGAAGATATTGCGGGACGAGGACGGAACGCACGCGGCCGCTTATGTCGAGTTTGTGGGCGAGAAAGGAAAAGAGGTGCGCGCACTGAAGTTCGTGCTCGGGAAGACGGGCTGGTTGCTTGTCGATGGATTTCCAAAAGGGCTGCCGTGAAACGAATCATCGTCACACACCATAATTCGGATTTGGACGCGATCGCATGCTTGGTCGCGGCACAGCGCCTATATCCCGGAGCGATTCCCGTCATCCCAACATTTGTATCACCCGGCGTGCGGCGTTACCTGGCCCTGCATAAAGACCATCTAAATATCGCAACCGTGGCCGAGATCACCGGGCCAGTGGACGAAGTCATTATTGTTGACGTCCGAGACAGCCGACGCCTCGCCGACACGCTCGATTTCATTAAGTCGGCAAAACGAGTAATCGTCTGGGATCACCACCCAGCGACACCGTTTGACGTGGAATTTCAGGAATCTCATATCGAGCCGATTGGCGCCTGTGTCACACTTTTGGTTGAAGCTTTGATGGCCAAGTCCCAAGAAATCTCGAACTCCGACGCGACGCTGTTTTTGCTGGGGCTCTACAGTGACACGGGACGGCTATCGTTTGCGTCCACTCAACCAAGAGACGCCCGAGTTGCCTCGTGGCTACTGGAAAACGGCGCAAATCTGCGGGTCGTGAGTCGCTATCTTGGCCGGCAGTTTTCCGAAGACCAAATGAGTTTGCTCGCCGATTTGATTTCGACGGTGCACGAAGAGAGTTTTGAACGAGTCGAGATCGCGATTTGTACCGCCGAACTGCTCAACTACGTGGATGGGGCCTCGGACGTCGTTCAGCAGGTCACGGAGTTTGGCGGATACGACGCGATGATCGCTGTGATGCGATTTGAAAAGAACGATCGGGTCCAAGTGATCGCTCGGAGCCGGGTGTCCCATGTTGATGTCGGCGCGCTGATGCGCGAGATCGGCGGCGGCGGTCATCACGGAGCCGCTGCGGCCAGCATCCGACACAGCGACATCGAGTCAGTCCTTAGTGATTTGCGGGCAACCATAGCGAAATACCCTTTCCAGCCAACCCGAGTCAGAGACGTCATGGCGCATCCGGTCGTTGGAATCGACGTCAGCTTGTCACTTGAGGCCGCAGGAGCGTTTCTGGCGAGTCATGGATTTAGCGGCGCGCCCGCGCTTCGGGATGGGAAGATGGCGGGCATGATCTCACAAAGGGACATCATTAGGGCCGACCACGCAGGTAATCTGCAGCTTCCGGTTTCGAGCCGTATGAAGCATCAAATCGTGACCATCGACCCTAGCGAGCCGGTGGACGATGCGCTGGACCTCATGACAAGTCATGACGTGGGCCGTTTACCAGTGGTCGAAGCTGGTGAATTGGTGGGGCTGATCACCCGAACGATCGTGCTCGAACACTTGTATTTATCAGCGCTCGACGATTCCGATCTGGATCTGACTACTTCGTGAACTCAAGTATGGTCAGCGCGAGCGCCATGAGCGCTGCAATAATCGCCAATGCGTATAGAAACTTCTTGGATCGCTTATCGAGTTTGACCTCGGGCTCACCATTTTTGCCGTTTCCCTTCTTCTTTTTTCGAACAACCGTCATCTTAATCTCCTCAGTTCAGTTCATCTCGGGGAGAAACCGTAAACGGCAACTCCTGGTTCCCGGGCAGTGCTTCGCTCATAAACTCCTGAACTTCTTCAAGGAATTTAGATCGCTCCTCACCACGTCGAAAGTCGCGATTTGTTACGTCTATTCGCAGAACCTTCAAGTTATACTTCTGCTCTGCAACTTGGTCGAACGTCTCATAATACCCATTCAGCCCGCGCAGGAAATCAACGGTGATACCGCGCTCTTCTTCGCGACCGCGCTCGGCGATTCGACGCAATAAGACATTTACGTCGGGAGTATGCAGCAGGATCACACGATCAGGCTGGCGAAACTGTTCATTAAATCGTTTGAAATAGTCAAAATACAAGTCGAGTTCGTTATCATTCATGTTGCCTAGACCATGAAGATACTTGGCAAAAACCTCCGGATCTTCGATCAACGTGCGGTCTTGGATGCAGCCTCCTCCCAGACGTTCGATGTGCCGATGGTGCTCGATACGAGCCAGCAAAAACTCCATCTGCAGCGTGAAACTCCACCGCCGCATATCGTTATAGTAGAGCTTTAAGAAACGGTTCTCGACGACCGGTTCGTGGAATAGCTCAAATCCGAAATGACGAGATATAATCTTGGCTGCGGTACTTTTCCCAGCGCCAATATTTCCCGCCATTGCTACAAAAAGTTTGGGTTGCATCACATTCACTGTTTCAGGGCAGCGAGAGTGTAGCCCACAGCATAGCGATCAGGAAAGCACTGTCATGCGGTGGCGACCCGCTCGTCGATAATAGAGTGAAATCACGGCAGTGGGGATGAACAGCGCCAGCTCGAGCCAGCCCATGGTTTCGAATAATGATACGGCTCCAAATGTATCGAGAAGTCGGCCGGATACAAACTGGCCCAGGGCTCCTCCAAGTCCGAATACCACAACATAAAGCACCGCTTGGGCGGTCGCCCTTACGCCGGTTGGAACCTCACGATTCAGCACCGACATCATCGACAACATGAACCCGCCAAAGGTGAGTCCATGCACCAACTGAAGGGCTACAACGACGATCGGGTCATCGAGGTACGCCATGAGGAACCAACGAACGGCCGTCGAACCCACTGCCAGCGTAAAACTCACAAGCGGGCCGAGTCGTTCCACGAGCTTGCTTCCGAAGGCCAAAAACAGCACCTCAGCAAGGATCGCCACGACCACTGATGCGCCTGGCATCCACGCCGCAAAGCCCCGCGACTCGGCGAAATAGACCAGATACATATTATAGGGGACCTGGGACGCCCAATGAAGGGCCCAGAGCGGCATCAACACCAACAGCCATCGGTTTTTGAACATTTTTGCGAGTTCTTGCGTGCCGGCAGCAGACAGGCTCGCCGTAGATCGCGGAAAAAACGAAGCAGTACCTGCCGCAAGCACCAAAAGCCCAACAACGACCCAAACCGATATGCGGGCGAGTTCGGTGTGGGTCATGCTCAGCCCAAGGAAGGCAAAACACGCTGCAGCCACGCCAAATCCGGTGGAGCCCACCGCTCGTATGCGACCGAACGCCTGAGCAGAAAGCTCTCGAATCGTGACGACGTCGGTCACAGGGACCGCGCAACCCAGCGTGATGCCAGACAAGACCAGCAAGGCGGTCAACACGCGAGTATCTTCGGTAAAAGGCAGGGCCAGAAAGGGAATAGCCAACAGGAACTGCACACGAACCAAGCGAACGCTGATGCCAAAACGATCCGACGCATACGACCAGAGTGGCATGGCAACACTGCGTGCAACGGCTTGTAGGCCGTAGGCTAGACCGATCGCAGTGCCCGACATGCCAAGCAAACCGAGGTAACGGGGGAGATACGTTCCGGCGAAGGCCGAGGCCAACTGGAAGAAATAGAAAAGGCTCAGAGTGACGAGCCAGCGACGTTTCAAGCCACGCCTCCAGTTGATGCGGGCCGTGAAGTGGGTCATGTTGGGTGAAGGTTTGTCAATCGAGAAGCATGACCACCATCGATCAAAAAACGCCCCAACTCGTGCCAGTGAAGTCCCAGACGCGCTTGGCTCGACTGCGTAATCGCCTGAGTAAAATGCGTGATTCCGAACTGGGCACAAAAGCCGAGCAGGGGCTGCGAGTCGCGGCTGGGATCGCCGCCGAGCGACTTACTCGCCGCGAGACACTAGAGAGCATTCAGGCAGCTCTGGCCGGCGTTGGTCAGTTTGCGGCCGCGACAACATTCAAGTTCGACCCGGACGCCAAACGGCTTTTCGATTTTGCAGAATGGGCCGAAGCCCAACATGGGCGAGGCTTTGTGGTCGCATCAACCCTCGCCTTTGCGCAAAACATGGTCCAGACGGTGGTTTCTTCCCACCCGAGCGAACTCATGAAAGCGGAACGGATTCGGTCAATGCAAACGGACACCCAACGATGGGCGCACCGTTTAGCAACTGGGTCTGAAGACGAAACTGCACTTCTGGCAGACGTGCCCACGGAGTTTCATTCGATCTTCGAAGCTCGCAGGGTAGCCAAGGCGGAGGGTGAAGTGTCGAAGAACACTGCGATGAGCCTGTTCGGGGTTGAAGCAGACGAAGACGCGGTCTCGTTTGTGATCGTGACCATGCCTCGATTTCTACAGACCTACCTGATGCGTTCGATGGTCGATGCGCTACCTGATTTGATGGCGCACGTGCAAGGACCACCTGGTTGACGGTACTTTGTTGCAAAACCCGCACAAATCGGGCTAGAACCAGCCATTAGAGTTGCCGACCAGCGTCTTGTGAATATGCTCCTAGACCGCGGCCATGTCCGTTGCCTTTTCCCGTTATATCGAGCTAACCGATGTCCGAAGAGACTCCCAAAGCCCCGCGACGCCAAGAACTTGCGATCTTGCCGCTTCGAAACACCGTTTTGTTTCCACAGGTGGTCGTACCACTTGCGGTCGGGCGGCCTAAAAGCGTCCGACTGATTGAGGAAGCGGTCAAACATGAGCGTCCCATCGCGATTCTCACTCAACGCAACGCCGACACCGACGACCCCGAGTCGGGCGACCTCTATCAGATTGGAACCGTCGCGCGAATCCTCAAGGTCGTTAAGATCGCGAGCGATAACTACAGCGTGATTATTCAAGGTCAGGGACGTATCCGACTCGATGAATTATCTCAGGAAGAGCCATTCTTTTCGGGTTCATTCACGTATATCGACGACGAAGCGAACCCAGATGCGGCCGATGAGGTCGAAATCGAGGCACTTTTCATCAATCTGAAGAGCACGGCCAAACAGGTCGTGAAGTTCATCGAAGAGATGCCGAAAGAAGCCAGTCAAATGGTCGACGGCGTCAACGATCCCGGCCAGTTGTGTGATTTCGTCGCTGCCAACATGGACATTTCTCCCGAAGAGAAACAGTCGATCTTGGAGACCGTCAATCTGAAGGAGCGGCTCAAGACTGTCGTGACCTTGTTGGCTCGCCAACTCGAGGTCCTTCGAGTCTCGGACAAAATTCAGAGTCAGATCAAAGAAGAGATCGACAAGAATCAGCGCGAGTACTACTTGCGCCAGCAACTTAAGGCGATCAAGGAGCAGCTTGGCGAGCTTGACGGAGAGGGTAACGACCTCGAAGACCTTGCTGCCTCGATTGAAGAAGGCGATCTGCCCGATGAAGTTCGTGACGTAGGTCGCAAGCAGTTGAATCGACTTCGCATGATGCAGCCTGCATCAAGCGAGTACGGTGTGACGCGCACCTACCTTGAAACGCTGGTCGATATCCCGTGGAACACGTCCACCGAGGATCATCTCAATATTCGTGAAGCTCAAGTCATTCTGGACGAAGACCATTACGACCTTTTGAAGGTCAAAAAACGAATCATCGAGTACTTGGCCGTACGAAAACTCAAGAACGAGATGAAAGGGCCAATCCTATGCCTCACAGGGCCTCCCGGCGTGGGTAAAACCAGTCTTGGCCGATCAGTGGCCCGCGCGCTCGGACGAAAATTTGTTCGAATCAGCCTCGGCGGCGTGCACGACGAATCTGAAATTCGTGGCCATCGCCGAACCTACGTTGGCGCACTGCCAGGCCGCATTGTTCAGGCCATGCGAAAGGCGGGAACGAATAACCCCGTTCTGATGCTCGACGAGATCGACAAAGTCGGTAAAGACTTCCGCGGTGACCCGTCTGCAGCTCTGCTCGAGGTTTTGGACCCCGAGCAAAATAGTTCGTTTTCGGACCACTACGTCGAGATCCCAATGGATCTCTCGAATGTGTTGTTCATCGCGACTGCAAACCAACTCGATCCGATCTCGGCGCCTTTGCGTGACCGTATGGATATTATCGAAATCTCGGGATACACGGCTCACGATAAGCAGATCATCTCGCGACGGTACTTGCTCCCTAAGCAGCTTGAATCGCACGGAATTACCGAAGACAACATCATCATCAATGATGAAGCACTGGAACTGTTGATCGGAAGTTACACACGCGAAGCTGGCGTACGTTCGCTTGAACGGCGTATCGCCGATGTTTGTCGCGGCGTGGCCGTTAAGGTCGCCGAAGGTATGTCGGACAAAGAGCGAGGTGTTGAAGTTGAAGCCGTTTCAATCACGGTAACGCCCGATAACCTCGAAGACTACCTCGGGCCCGAGAAGTACACGTTTGAAGTCGCGCAGCGTGTCGCCATGCCCGGTGTTGCTACCGGACTTGCATGGACCGCAGCCGGCGGAGACATCCTCTTCATCGAAGCCACCAAGATGCAAGGGAAGGGCGAACTCGTCCTTACAGGCCAGCTCGGTGACGTGATGAAAGAATCGGTGCGTGCGGCTTTGAGTTATATCCGCGCTCACGTCGAAGAGTTCGAAATCGAAACGCAGTTCATGCGTCTATACGACATCCATTTGCACGTTCCTGCTGGCGCCATCCCGAAAGATGGACCCAGCGCAGGCATCACAATGTTTATCGCGATGCTTAGCCTTCTGACGGGCGTGAGAGTACGTCCAGATGTAGCGATGACGGGTGAAATCACCCTTCGCGGCAACGTGCTTCCAGTGGGCGGGATCAAAGAGAAGGTCCTTGCCGCTCATCGTTCCGGCATCAAACGGGTTATCTTGCCCGAGCGAAATCGTAAAGACCTGTACGACGTGTCGAAAGACATCCAAAACGAGATGGAGTTCTTCTTCGTCGAACACGTTCAGAACCTACCACCACTGGTTCTTGACGGTTCCGTCGAACGCACGACTCCCATCGAAGTGAAGGCAAAAGACTAGTGAGCCGACTACGCTCTATCTGTGTTTTTTGCGGCTCACGCGACGGCGCCCGTCCGTCGTATCGAGACATCGCTTTCAAAACGGGCCAAATCTTTTCATCCCGAAACATTGCACTGGTTTATGGCGGAGCTTCCGTCGGCCTCATGGGCGCTGTTGCGGATGGCGTGCTCGAGACCGGCGGGAGGGTGACTGGGATCATTCCCCACGGACTCGCCGATCGCGAGCGAATGCACGCTGGAGCCTCCGAGATGCTTCTCGTGGACACAATGCATGAGCGGAAGGCCCGGATGGCTGAACTTTCCGATGCGTTCATCGCACTGCCTGGCGGCATGGGAACTCTGGAGGAGTTCACCGAAATCTTCACTTGGGGGCAGTTGGGCATCCACAGCAAGCCGTTCGGCCTACTGAATGTGGACGACTTCTACGCTCCGTTCGTGAATATGCTGGACCATATGGTCGAGGAAGGGTTCTTGAGTGCGCACGACCGCGCCATGGTTTGTGTCGCTAGCGACCCCGAGACCTTGCTTGATGTGCTAAGTGCTTGGGAGCCGCCCACCACCACAATTTGGCGACATCACTCGTAGGAAACGCTGGTGATCTCGACAACTCTGTTACCGCCCGGAGCTCTGATCGTCGTCTCGTCTCCCTCTTCACGGCCGATCAACGCCTTGGCCAATGGGCTGCCGAACGAGATCTTGCCGCCTTTCAGGTCCGATTCATCGTCGCCCACAATCTTGTAGGTCAGCTCTTCCTCGGTATCGACGTCAACGAACGTCACCGTGCAACCGAAAACAACGCGTCCACCTTCGACGGTGCTGATGTCGATGACATCGGCGTTCGAGAGCTTGGCTTCGATTTCACGCAGGCGTCCTTCGATGAAAGACTGTTTCTCTTTGGCCGCGTGATACTCGGCGTTTTCTTTGAGGTCGCCGTGAGCGCGAGCGACTTCAATTTCGGCTGAAATTTTGGGTCGTTCAACCTTCTTGAGTTGGTCGAGCTCGTCGCGCAGCGCGCGATAACCCTCTGTGGTCATGGGTATTTTCATGGGGTCACCTGTAGATTATCCGCCGCTACGTCGGCATGGAACTCTTGAATAGACCGGACACTTCGTGTCGCGGTCTGAGATTCGTAAAGGGCGCCTACCGCTGCGGCAGCGCCTGCAAGAGTCGTGAAGTATGGCACGCCTCGGTTAAGAGTTTCACGCCGAATCGACCGTGAATCTTGGATCGCGTGTCCACCGACCGTAGTGTTGATCACCATATCGATTTCTCCGTTGATGATCGCATCGACGATATGAGGCTGGCCTTCTTTGACTTTGTTGATCGGCGTCGCCGTGACGCCGTTTTCGCCCAGGTAACGTGCGGTTCCGCGTGTGGAAACCACATCAAACCCGAGACTCTTTAGCTTTCTGGCGATTGGAACGATGCTCCATTTATCGACGTCGCGAACGCTCACGAACACACGGCCGGTCTCTGGTGGCGAATTGAAAGCACCGATCTGGGCCTTAATGAATGCGGCATTGAAGTCTTTGTCGATCCCCATGACTTCGCCCGTAGAGCGCATCTCGGGACCAAGGATTGTGTCGACCTCTGGGAACTTCGAGAATGGAAACACGCTTTCTTTCACAGCAAAATGACGAGGAACGATCTCTTTGGTCAATCCCACGTCTTCGAGAGTCTCACCAAGCATCAACCTGGCGGCGAAACCCGCAAGGGGCTGGCCAATCGATTTCGAGATGAACGGGATGGTGCGACTGGCGCGAGGATTCACTTCGAGCACAAAGACATTTCGTTCTTGAACGGCAAACTGAACGTTCATCAGGCCGATGATGCCAAGCTCGTGCGCCATCGCGATCGTTTGCTCACGAATCACGCGAAGCACCGATTCCGGCAAATGATGGGGTGGGGTCACACACGCGGAATCCCCGCTGTGAACACCAGCCTCCTCGATATGCTCCATCACACCGCCAATCAGAGCTGTCTGACCATCACGGATACAATCGACGTCAACCTCGACCGCCTGATCCAAGAACTTATCCAGCAAAACACCTTTGCCATGCGACTCGCCTACTGCACGCGCAAAAACAGCCTTCAATTCGCTTTCTTCGTGGACCACCTGCATCGCCAAACCGCCCAAGACATAGCTCGGACGAACCAGAACGGGGTAGCCAAGTTCCTCGCAAAAAACCACGGCTTCTTCAAACGAATCGGCAATTCTGGCATCTGGCTGAAGCAGGCCCAGTTTTTCAACGATCAGGTTAAATCGCTTACGGTCCTCGGTACGGTCGATGGCATCGTGTGATGTCCCCAGGATCGTCACGCCGGCTGCAGCGAGTGGTTCAGCGAGCTTCAGAGGTGTCTGCCCACCAAACTGCAGGATCACGCCCAGTGGGCGCTCCGTCTCGACGATCTCCATCACTGTTTCGTAGGTGAGCGGCTCAAAATACAAACGGTCCGAAATATCGTAATCGGTGCTGACCGTCTCGGGATTGCAATTCACCATAATCGTCCGATACCCCTGTTTTCGCAGGGCCATCGCGGCATGTACGGCGCAATAATCGAACTCGATTCCCTGACCGATTCGGTTGGGTCCACCGCCTAAAATCATCACTGACGGACGGTCATCGTGTTGAGCCTCGTTTTCGCCCGATTCGAAAGTCGAATAAAAATACGAGGTCACAGCCGCAAACTCGGCGGCGCACGTGTCGACCTGTTTGAAGACCGGCTTCACGTTCAGTGAGTCTCGTCGCGCGCGAACACTGACTTCGTCGGTCTTAAGCAAAAGCGCAATATGTGGGTCCCCAAATCCAAGCCGTTTTACACGCCGCATTAAGGTCGCATCGACGGTTTCTAGCCGACCAACAGCGAGTAGGGCGACCTCAGCCTCGCAGATGAGCCGAAGCTGGTTTGTGAACCAAGGGTCGTACCCGGTCATTTCAGAGATTTCCGCAATCGTCAGGCCAGCTCGAAGCGCGTCCATCACAAAAAACAGGCGTTTCGGCGTGGGACGAAGCAAGGAAGCCGCAAAAAACTCTCGGATTTCTGCGGGCGACTTGTCGGCGGCAGGCGTCATGCGAGGAGTCAGGCCTATATCGTTCGTTTCGAGGCCGCGCACTGCCTTTAGCAGCGCCTCAGGGAACGTTCGTCCAATCGCCATAACCTCGCCAACACTCTTCATTTGAGTGGTGAGTCGATCACTGGCGCCCGGGAATTTTTCGAAGGCAAAACGAGGAATTTTGACGACATTATAGTCGAGCACCGGCTCAAATGCTGCCGACGTTTGGCCTGTGATTTCGTTGCGGATTTCGTCCAACGAATAGCCGATCGCCAGCAAAGCCGCGACCTTAGCGATCGGATAACCAGTGGCTTTCGAGGCAAGCGCCGACGAGCGTGAAACCCGTGGGTTCATCTCAATCACGACACGACGGCCGGTCGCGGGATCTACAGCAAACTGAATATTACAGCCTCCGGTCTCGACGCCCACCTCGCGAATGATGCAGATCGCCTCGTCCCGCATGGCCTGGTACTCGGCGTCCGAAAGCGTCTGAATCGGGGCGACCGTGATCGAATCACCCGTATGAACTCCCAGAGCATCGAGGTTTTCAATCCCACAGATGATCACGACGTTGTCGTTGCGATCTCGCATGAGCTCGAGCTCGAATTCCTTCCATCCGATGAGGCTTTCGTCGATCAAAACCTCATGAGTCGGGCTTTGGGTTAGTGACCATTTCACGAACTCTTCGAACTCGCTGCGATTATACGCAATATTTCCACCGCTCCCGCCCATCGTGAAACTAGGTCGCAAAATCGAAGGGAAACCCGTGCGATCGAGGATCTTCCACGCATCATCCATGGAACGAGCGACCCCTTGGCGAGGCTGAGCGACATTAATCGAACTCATCAAGTCCGAGAATTTTTGGCGATCTTCGGCGCGCTCAATGACCTCGGGAGTCACGCCGATCATTTCAATTCCAAGGCGTTCCAGCACGCCTTCCTCGGCAAGCTTGATCGCGAGGTTTAGAGCCGTTTGACCGCCCATCGTGGGCAGAAGCGCATCCGGACGCTCACGTTCCAAGACTTTGGTGACGTACTCGACGGTCAGAGGTTCGATATAAGTGGCGTCGGCGATATCAGGATCGGTCATGATCGTGGCCGGATTGGAATTCACCAACACGACTCGCATTCCTTCGGCCTTAAGGGCACGAATGGCCTGAGTTCCTGAATAATCGAACTCGCACGCCTGGCCGATAACGATCGGGCCAGACCCTAATATGCAAATGGATTTGAGGTCTTGACGTCTAGGCATGGCAATCACACGTGGCAAAACACTGTTGTGACCGCGCAGCGAGGACCGCGGGGTCGCCACGAGATAGCGTTGATTCGCCGCAAATTCAAGCGAACAAGCCGGTCTGAGTCGAGTAGGTTTTCGGCGACGCCGCGCCAATCCACCCGAAACCCCCGTTCTTCGTGGATATTAGGCGATATGAAGACAACTTTTCGGAAGGATCGTTGTAGTCACAAGAGGCAAAAGTTAGTGTGAACCAAGCCCTTCCTTTCACCCCTCGTGATCATGCCAACTGCACTTGGACCATTTGAGTTACTAAACATCATCGGACGCGGTGGTATGGGCGAAGTGTGGAGCGGCGTCCACGTTTCCGAAAATGAACCTGTCGCTGTCAAAGTGCTCACACGCGCTGGGGCGCGACGCGATGAATACCTTGAGGCTTTTCACAACGAGGTTCGGGCAGTCGCAGGCCTGAACCACCCCAATATTGTGATTCCTTTGGATTACGGTGAGATCACGGCGGAGCAAGCAGTGGCCTCGCGGGGGCAGTTGGCGCAGGGAAGTCCCTACATCGTGATGGAACTTGCTCAGCGCGGCAGTCTGCGTCGATTTCAAACCACGATGCGTTGGCCCCAAGTGCGGGCCGCGCTCTTGGTTGTGCTTGAGGCGCTCGGACATGCCCACGCAGCTGGGATCATTCATCGCGACCTGAAACCCGCCAACATTTTGGTCGGGTGCCGAGGGCCAAACGCAGGCATCAAACTTACCGATTTCGGCTTGGCGCGCGCGGCCGACTCATTCGATCAAGAGGGCAGCGAAGAAACCGGGTGGGGGACACCTCATTATATGGCTCCAGAGCAGTTTCGGGGCACCTGGCGTGACTACGGCCCGTGGACGGACCTGTATTCGCTGGGAGTGACCGCGTTTGAGTTGATTGATGGGCACCTTCCGTATTTGGCCACCACTGCGATGGGTTTTGCCCGCGCACACACAAGCTTGCCCCTACGCTCACTCAAGCCGAGCTTTCCCGTACCAGAGGGCATCGAAGGTTGGATCGCACGATTGATGCAAAAGTCTCCGCAGGAGCGTTTTTTGTGCGCGGCCGATGCAGCCTTCGCGCTGCGAGCCTTGCCCATGCCAGAAGGCCTCGATCTTACCTCGGCTCAGGTCATTTCCGAGCCCGAAGAAATCCTTACGCCGGTGACCGAGGCACCCAAGGATACTGAGCAAGACGTGTCGAACTACGCTTCGACCACGCGAATTGTCATCGCAGAGACTCAGAACGAACGGATTGACTTCAGTCCCGATGAACCCGAATTGCCTCACGGGTCGGCGATGACAGTTCATTTCCCGCCGATGCCCGTATCTTGGCGTGCTGAATCCGTTCAGCTCCCCTCGCTGCAGCTTCTTGGAGCGGGCCTTGGACTCTTCGGGTTGCGAACAATTCCGTTGGTTGGCCGAGAATCCGAGCGCGACATCATCTGGGCGAACCTCCGAACAGTCCGCGAGACTGGCCACGCTAGAGTCGTGATGATTCGAGGCGGAGCAGGAACCGGCAAAAGTCGCCTGGCTGAGTGGGTTTCGCGACGAGCCCACGAGACTGGATCCGCAAATATCATGCACGCGATTCATAGCGGGATGGGAAATCCCTCGGATGGGATTGGCCGCATGATGGCGCGCTACACACGCTGTCTGGGCCTTCGGCGTGACGAGATCATCCTGCGCGCAGAGGAGTTCCTGAGCCAAAACCTTCGATCCTCCGACATCGATCCGCGAGCATTTGCAGACTTTATCTCTCCAAGTGGATCCGAAACCGCGATGCCGACCGGCACGACGCAGCGAATGTCACGCGTCGATCAACGTTACGGCACGTTACGTAAATTCTTGGTCGATGCGACCGTTTCGCGCCCATTCATCATGGTCATCGACGATGCCCAATGGGGCGGCGATGCCCTAATGTTCACTCAGTACCTACTTGAGCGGTTCGAGACTCAACCCGTACCGGTTCTGATCTTATTGACTGTGCGCGAGGAGTCGCTGGCGTTTCGTGAGAACGAAGCAGCGATGCTCGAGCGAATCACCGAGTCCGAAGCCACCACGACGATCGAGCTCAAGTCGCTGACACATTCAGAGATCGATCGGCTTGTACGAGACCTGCTGTACCTTGACGGTGCGTTAGCCGACGAGGTCGAGGAGCGCTCGGGCGGAAACCCTCTGTTTGCCGTTCAGATTGTGGGCGACATGGTCGCAGGTGGAAAACTCCAGTTCGGCCCGAGAGGCTTTGTTCTGGGTCCCAACGAAACTGTCGAAATCCCCGACGACATTCATGCACTGTGGCGTTCTCGTGTGTTTAGGCTGGTAGCTGCTCGCCCCGAGGCCGACATGGTCTCGCTCGAAATCGCTGCAGCAATTGGACTGGAGGTCGACCGCGACGAGTGGACAATCGCCTGTGAACTCGCGGGGATCAATCCGCCACTCGATCTGGTGGGCGTACTTTTGTCGGAAGGCTTGGCCGACCGGCAGCCCCAAGGTTGGATGTTCTCACACGGCTTGTTGCGCGAGAGCATCCAGCGGGATGCCGAGGCGAGCGGGCGTTGGGCGGCTGTGAACGCCGCATGCGTCGAAATGCTTTTTCGAAGCTATGAAGGCCGGGAATTTCCGTTCCATGATCGCGTTGCGCGCCACCTCGAACACGCCCTTGAGGAAGACGCGTCGCTCACGCATCGGCTGCTCGCCGCTACCGTACGGGTGGAGCGAAGTGAGTTTGACGATGCAAAACGACATTTGCGACGGTTCTGGGACCTCGCGAAGACGCTGCCGTTGGCAAGGGACGACGAGCGCCGCGGGACAGCCTACGCAGTTGAAGCCCAGTTACATTTGCAGCAGGGACATCTGGCCGAAGCGCTGCGCCAAGCCGAAACCGGTGCGATCGAAGCCAGACGTTACAAATGGGAAACTCTACCTGTGGCTCTTGTGACGCAAGCTGAGTGCCTTCTGGCGCACATGTCCTTGACGAAGGCAGCTCAGCTCTTCGAAAAGACCCTAGAGATCAGCCTTCATCACCCGCGTGTTCGGGCAAGAGCGATGTTGGGATTAGGCAGAGTCCGTGGGGCGCAGAGTCTCTTTGAGGAGTCCGTGACTCTCATGGAAAAAGCGGCCACCATCTTTGTCGAGGACGGCGATTTTGTTGGTGAAGGGCGGTGTTTGAACTCAATCGGCGACGTGATGCGGGAAACACGACGCTACCGAGAAGCCCGAGATTTTTCGCGGGCGGCAATGGAGGTTTTTGAACGCCTAGGCCATCAAATTGGCGTCGCAGACTGCCAAGATGACCTTGCAGACCTCTTTCGCGCCGAGGGTCAAATCGAACGTGGAATCGAGTGGAGTGTGAAGTCGATTCAACTCTACGAAAGTCTGGGTTCCGATGACAGCATGCGTGCTCGCAACACCTTGGCGCTGCTGCTGCGCGATGGAGGACGGCCCAAAGAGGCGCTGATCGTATTGGCGCAAGTCGCGTCACACCATCGAGCGACCAGAAACCTGCGCTTGTTTGCCGTCGCGGCAGTCCATGCTGTTTCATGCCACGCGCTACTTAATGACTGGGGCGAAATCAGCGATGTGCTCGCTTCGGCGAATGAACCGCTTCGTGCGCTCCAAATGGCACCGCACGAAACCACTCGATCGCTTCAAATCGCGTTTCAACGTGCGACCGATGCCAACAAGCTCCCGATCCTGCAGCCGCTTCAAAAGATGTTCGACTCCTGCGAAACACGAGCCTGGTAAGTGGGCTTCTACCAAGACAAGCTAGGCGCCAATGGCGCAGCTCAACGGGCGGGGTGGCGAAGCGAGATTGAGCGATACTTTCGCTTCGAGTGGATACTGCATGTGATTGAAACATCTGGATTTACAACCCTGTCAATTCTTGACATCGGATGCGCCGACGGCGCACTTATATGCAGCCTTAGCGATCGCCAGAAGCCGAATTATATCGGCGTCGAAATCTTGCCCCACTTCTTGGAGCAAGCCCGAGCCGAACATGGCGATATCACGTTCCTTGAAGGTGATTTTCGGGACCTTTTGCTGCCAGCGAGCGACCTCGTCGTCGCTCTAGGGACCACGGTCGGCGAGCACGGCTCCGTGGCCCTGACTGAGATCTACGAAGCGGCGTATCGAAGTGGAGCAGAGCTCATCGCCTTGAGCTCCGTCGCGGGAAAAAGCGCCGACAGCGCGCTTGTTCCGTTTCCGCCTCCTCCAGTCGTTTCGGGGTGGATAAGGACCTTCTGCCCCGCGATTTCTGGGGAACATATTTGGGTCGACGCACGACGGAAAATCCCAGAAACCGATGCACAGACACTTTTTGATCGCGCGAAGACACGCTGTGGCGAATCACCCGGCTCAGCGGCGATGCTGGCTGCTCGATTAGGCCTGACGCTCGTTGTAGAAGCATTCGCGAACGCCCATCCGCACGACGACCACGTACAGCTGGCAGTCGAATGGCTCAATCTTACGAATCTAAAGCATTGAACTGAGGCCCCGCCAAGGCCATAGTAAGCACTTGGAAACACGATGACCTTGAAAGCTGCTCAACCAAGTCGCACGGAAAACGCATGACCACGGTCTCAGCGCAAAATTACCTCAAAGCGATCTACCATATGGAGGCGAGAGGGGTGCGCGCGACGAATAAGGCGATCGCCGAAGCACTGGGCGTTTCACAACCGTCTGTGACGTCGATGCTGCAATCACTCGCCGCTGAAGATCTCGTGATCTATCAGCCGTACAAGGGCGCACATCTTCAAGAGAAAGGGACCTCGGTCGCGCTTCAAGTGATTCGAAAACACCGACTCATCGAGATGTTTCTTGTCGAGACGCTCGGATACACATGGGACGAGGTTCATATCGAGGCGGAGACTCTGGAACACGCCGTCAGCGATATCTTGGCCGAACGTATCGATGCGTTTTTGGATAAACCGCGTTTTGACCCGCATGGCGACCCGATTCCCACGGCGGATGGAGAAGTCCATCACAGGGAGCTGATTCCGCTGCATGAAACACCGCCGGCCATGACGGTTCGATTGGAACGAGTCCTCGACCAACAACCTGAGGTTTTGCGCCACCTGGCTGGAATTGGCTTGGTTCCCCAAGCCCACGTCAAAGTTATTGATGTGTTGCCGTTTGATGGCCAGATGACTTTGAAAGTAGGGGAGGGCGCTGAAATCCAAGTTTCTCGCATTCTGGCGTCTCGCCTCTTGGTAGCCGCGATCTAGCGAAACACGCTCATGCCAGGGCCTGCCGAGATTTCAAAATAGAACCCAAAGGTGAAGTGCACCAAACCGTCGTCGTCTTTGAGGCCCTCGGGCGGGTTATGAAACGGCGCTGCTGCACGGATACTTCGCACGGCTTCGTCGTCAAAGAAGTCTAGGCCTGACTCTCTGGCCAAAAAGAGTTGACGAACTGAGCCGTCGCCATTCAACGTAACCCTCACCTGCGAATACCGGTCTTTGACGCCAAAAACGTTGCCGCGAGGATCACGCTTGCGATAGGTGGAAACCGGCGACCATTTGTCCGCGATCTGAATTTTTACGCGGTCAAAGAAGGCCGCATATCTTGATTCTTTGCGGTTTAGCAGCGTCTTGTCGCCTTCATCGACGTCACGCAGGTAGTCGATCGAACCGTCGTCTCCGTTGGGCGACAGGATCGGGCTGTTCGAAAAGTTAGGCAAAGCCAAGCGCGCTGAGTCAGCCCCACCGCCTTTGGTGTTTTTGGTGACCGGACGCATCGGAACTTCGGTCGCCTTCTGTCGCGCAGACTCGCCGCCCTCGGCCATTTTTTCCGCAATGCCTTTGCTCGAAACATCGTCCTTCTGAGGCGTGGCGACCTGACCGGCTTCTGCCTTGTCTTTTGCGGGCTGCTTTTTGGGTTCGGGCTTTGCGACGGGCATAATCGGAGCACCCGGAGCGGCCTTTCGCACAGTCTCTCGTGGGGCCTTCGAAGCAACACGGTCCAGGAAACGCGCCTGGTCAGGAACCTCTTCAACTTCCGGAAGAGGAGCACTGACAAACTGCAAGTTCTCGTCATCCTTTACTTTAGGTTTTTCCGCTTTTTTGGCGTCCGCTTTTTCAGACACCACTTTAACGCTGAATTGTTTCGACCGCGCCTTACCTACGGATGCGACTGGACGCAGTTCACCTGCGACCTGCGGCTCCCACATCGATAAGAGTGCGAGCCCGGGTAGATGCAACAAGACTGCAATCCCGATCGAGATGATGAGTTGCAGCGAGTTGGCGTTTCGTTGTGTGGGCCGAAGGCTCATGAGCTACGCACTCCCTGATTCAGCCAATGGAACCAAGGAAATCCTCGTAATATTCTAGCGCGTGGCGCGAAGAATTCCCATGACCGACGTGACTGAGTGACTGAAACTGCATGTTTCCGAGCGTTGCGCTTGTTCTGCCAGCATCTAGAATTCAGTGATTCGGCCGCGCGAAGGAAGAAATTCGCATCTGCGAAGGCTATAAGTGATGGGGTCAGCGCGAAATGGCATTTCTATTAGGATGCACTCTTTGCGTTGAACAGCGTTGCAAGGTAGCATTCCCATATTGAACAATAGTGAATTTCGGATGAACGACCCGCTCGGTGAGCATGGGAAAAGACAGCACAGTTGTAACGGTTATCTCTAAGGTCCCCAAGGAACAGGCGAAGAAAGACGCTTGTCTTGTGGTGATCAACGGTGCCGACTTGGGCAAAAAGTACGTCCTTGCACAAAGTTCGACCGTCATCGGCCGCTCCAGCAAGGTCGACATTCAAATCGACGAAGAATCGATTTCCCGAAGTCACGCCGTGATTGATAACTACGGCGACTCCGTCGTCGCCCGCGACCTAGAATCGACCAACGGCACCTACGTCAACGACGACCAAGTGCGCGAAAAGAAGTTGATGGACGGCGACCAGATTAAAATCGGTCGCACGATCTTTAAGTTTCTTTCCGGCTCAAACGTCGAAGCTCAGTATCACGACGAGATTTACAAGCTCACCACGACCGACGGGCTCACTCAGATTTATAATAAGCGCTACTTCCTCAAAGAGATGGAGCGCGAGATGAGCCGTTCGCTGCGTTACGACCGCGAACTCACCTTGGTCATGCTCGACATCGATCACTTCAAGGCGATCAACGATACGTACGGACACCTGGCAGGCGATCATATCCTTCGCCAGGTTGCGCGTCGGATCAAAGATCATATCCGCCGCGATGACGTCTTTGGGCGTTATGGCGGCGAAGAATTCATCCTAATGCTGCCGGAGCTTGGCAAAGTCCAGGGCGCACATTTGGGTGAGAAACTGCGTCGACTCATCGACGGAGAACCGTTCATTTTTGATAACATTTCGATCCCCGTCACGATGTCGATGGGCGTTTCGGACTTGGTTGAATACCGCGATGCCGTGGCTGCGTTGGGTGATCCAGAGCTCAACCCGTTTGCATTCGTCAAGATTTCCGACGACCGGCTTTATGTCGCGAAACAGACTGGGCGAAATCGCGTGGTGATGTGATCGCTGTTTACTGTTGCGTGCTGCGCTTCCGTGATACTCCATAGTCGTTTCCGACCACTGTGAGTCACCATGCGCCGCGCAAAAATTGTCTGCACTATTGGGCCCGCTTCTAGCTCTGAAGAGATGCTCGCTGAATTGATTTCGGCCGGCATGAACGTGGCTCGCCTGAACTTTTCCCACGGTACCCACGATGACCATCGTGGCGTGTACAACACGCTCCGTCGGCTCTCGAAAGATATGGGTAAAACGATCGCGATCCTTCAGGATCTGCAAGGTCCCAAGATTCGAGTCGGCAGATTCGAAACGGGGTCGACCCAGCTGATCGAAGGCGCCGAGTTTGTTATCACCGCGGATGACATCATGGGCGACGACGATCGTGTTTCAACGACGTATTCGGACCTGCCCTACGACGTGCATCCGGGAGATGTTCTGTTGCTGGACGACGGACTGCTGCAATTGCGCGTCGCTGATGTTCACGGATTGGATGTTCGAACGATCGTAGAGATCGGCGGCACGCTGAAGAACAACAAAGGCATCAATATCCCCACGGCCGCAGTTTCGGCTCCAAGCCTGACCCCAAAAGACCGAGAGGACCTGGAATTCGGCCTTGATCTTGGCGTCGACTATATCGCCTTGAGCTTTGTGCGGTCGGCGCTGGATATTCACATGCTGCGTGCGCGGATGCCTGCTTCGGCGCCACAGAAGATCATTTCGAAGATCGAAAAACCACAGGCCATCGCTGTGTTGGACGAGATCATTTCTGTCTCCGATGGAATCATGATCGCTCGCGGTGACTTGGGAGTCGAACTGCCTCCTCAGAAAGTGCCCGTGATCCAGAAGATGGCCATCAAGATGGCCAAATCGATGGGCCGCACAACCATCACCGCGACTCAGATGCTTGAGTCGATGACAGAAAACTCTCGACCGACACGGGCCGAAGCTTCAGACGTCGCGAACGCCGTGCTCGACGGAACTGACGCGGTTATGCTCTCGGGCGAGACCGCATCCGGCAAATATCCGATCGCAGCCGTGCAGATGATGGCGGACATCATCAAAGAGGTGGAAGGTAGCGCGATCTATGCTGACTCGCGCGAAGATATATCGACCGAATACCTTCGCAGCTTTCCAAGCGCCGTGGCACGCAGTGCGGCCATGGCAGCACGTGAGCTCGATGTTCGTGGAATCGTCGTGCTGACCCTTTCGGGCTCAAGTGCGCGCCTGTTGATGGCTCACCGGCCGAATAAACCCATCTTCGCTTGCACACCCGACGAAACGCTTTGCCGACAGATGGCTTTGTATTGGGGTGTTGTCCCGCATCACATCGATCTGAACCTTCAGGCCAACGTTGTGGGAGACCAGACTTACACCATGGAACACGCGGTCGATCGCATCGAAACGATGTTAAAGGACCATCATGATATCAAGTCTGGAGACGAGGTCGTGATCGTGATGGGCTCGCCGGTTCGCGCGAATGCCGAAACGAACCTCATCAAGTTCCACCGAGTAAGCTGACCTAGAATCAGGGCGAGAAGCACGCCTTTCGGGCGAAGCCATCTCTGTCCGAAAACAACTTACATTGTGTTTCAAGGGGCTCTGCCGTTTTGAAAGGGCACGGAGTCTGGCTCCCCACCGACCCGTCGCCGCACAGAGTGGAGCAGTGCATTTGTCCTGGAATCAGGCTTACGCATGCTGCGTCAATAGGACACACGCCGTCGTCGGCGCAGTCACGTGTGCAATATCCAATGGAGTAGTAGTCTTTGAGGCATGTCCCGCCAATGCATTGCGCATCGGTGGTGCATTTGCCTCCGACCCCGACAAATCCAGAAAAATAACATGCCTGTTCCCAGGCGACGCCGTCGACGGTTCGAACGGGGACATTGATGCACTCGCGACCAGCAGGGCATGTGCCCGCGCTGCATTTTGTGACGCAGTGATCGTAGTCAGCCGCCACGTTGTTTAGTGGGGCAACTGCGGCCACAAAACACGCGCCATCGCGGCCACAACTATCGAAGGTGCAGGTTTGCGTGGTGCAGTAGCCACTTGTAATCGAGGGCGGACATCCTTCCGCTGCGTCACAATGGCAATTTGACGTGGCACACTCGCTGTTTTCGGAGCAGTTGGCGCCCAGCCCGGCACCTGACAGACACGCGCCGTCGATACACGTAGTATCCGTCGCGCAAGCTGAGGTCGTGAAACCGTCACCAGATTGTCGACATGTCAGTACAGTATTCGTGTCGTAACAGGACTTTTCACCAGCCTGACACACGGCCGGAACCGAACAAATCCCATCGCTGCAGGTTTCTTCACCCACGCAAGGAACTGAAGTGAAGCTCGAACCGTCGGGCTTACAAGTCGAAACCGTCGTCTCGTCGGCGCACATGCGCTCAGAAGGGCAGCAGACGCCACACTCTGACGAGAGGTCCGGCTCGGTTGTTGACGTATCTGGAACGGTTGCCATATCGGGCACAGTCGAGACGTCAGTGCCCCCAGCATCGTTCGTGGCGATTTCGACTTCGGCGCAGCCGATGAGGCCGAGTATTGCGAGTAAATGAATTGAACGCATGCCACAAACTACGCACTTCAGACGTTCTTTTCAATCGTGGAGGCCGCCAAGCGATCAGCTATTTCTAGCGACGTGTAGAGTTCCGCAACGCGATCGATAAGTTCGACGATCAGTCGTCGGTACTGAAGATGATTGTGCTGGCCGTACATCCAGCCCGCGCACGCACCCAAGATGGCGCCCGGAATTCGTCCGCGAGTTATTGATCCACCCGAAAAGAACCCGAGTTGAGCACCCACAATGATGGTTTCGAGCGGAAGCTCAATCTCACGATCGAGCACCTCAAGTTCATCGAGCATACCGTTGAGTTGTGCGCGCGCCGCGCGCCGCTCACTTCGACGAATATGGGATTCGATCCGAAATAATCGGGTCGCGAAGTCGCCGATCCGACGGTCGGTATCGGCGGAAGAATCAAGAAAATTGGCCATAACTCATCCTGGTTGATGGGCTCGCGTTAGGACGAACGTGTCACTTGCGCTCAGCGATTAGGAGTGCTGGCGGCACCGTAAAAACGAACCCCATCAAATGTCTGTTCCAAAGTGCCCGCTCCGGTGCGCTCGTCGATGGTGATCAACTGCCCGTCGGTGTTGAGTCCCCAGAGCTTGCCCCATGCCGAGGTCAATGCGTAGACATTCTTGAATCCAATCGGTCCAATTTTGGTGCCGATGCCGGTTTCCCGGTTGATCAGAATCAAGCTGTCATCTTCGTCTTGTTTCTTCGAGGTCATGAAAAGCGTGTCGTACTTATTCACGACACAATCCCCGCTCGAGTAAAAATCGCCGGTCGTCGTACCTAGCAGTGTCGCTACGCCCGTGTCGGCATCAATCTCGAACGTCTGGTTGCCGGCCGTAATCAAAACCGCACCACCCTGATCGATCGCCATTCCGTTGGGGTTGACGACCGCGTCTCCAAAATCAGCTCCAACCTTCACCCATTTGTTTGTCGTTGTATCAAAACGATAAAGGGCGGTTCTGGATACGCCGAAAAGTCGGCCGTCCGGGTGGGTGTCGATGTCTTGAAGGATGTTATTGCCTGGAGGCATCGGGATGTTTTCTTCTTCGATTGTCTTCGAAAATGGATCCACCCGATAAAACTTGTCGTTACTGTGAGCGAAAAAGCTGCAATCAATGCCGTCGTTGTTCACGCCCGAGCAGTCGTTATCAATATCGTCGCAAAACTCAGGGAGCAGCGGAGACAGATAGGGGGCGGAATCATCGCAATCGTTACCACCGCATGAGATCGCTTCAGCGCCATCATTATCGCGGTCGCACGGATTTGGCAGGTTCATGTCTGGGACAACCTCCATGTCCGGCTCGACCACGTTATTGGTACCACTGGCATCGGTCTCGCCGGCATCGGGCAAGGATGTGTCAGGAGTAGGCATGCCTCGTGGCACACAAACGTCATTCACCTGATCGTAAAGCTCTTCAGCGGTGCAAGAAATCGAAATTCCTGCATCGTCATTGGAGCAAGCTCCAAACATCAGAACCGATAATACCAACCAAGACATGTTTTTCACGGAAATCCTCAAGCCATAAGTCGCGTGACGCTATCTGTACGCGACACCCAAATCAAGAGCCCTATCAAAAGTCGCAAGATTCCTAGGCCGCTGCAACACGACGCATGATGGCCGCAAGGTCATCGAGAGGCAGTGCTTGGACGTAGTGTCCATTGATTCCGGACATCGGCCGAGCCATGCACATCGCGTTGATCATCGCTTCCTCGGTGCACTCGATCGCGGCGCGGTACAACTGGTCCATGCATTTGTCGGCCATTGCACGAAAATTGTAGACCTCTTGTTCGCCATCACGTGGCACGCTGTTGGCCGTAGAAAATCCAAGTACGATTTCGCCGGAACCATGCGCCGCGTAAGAACCAGTTCGCCCAATTCCCAGGGCGACGCGTTTGCAAAGTCGATTGATTTGATGGGTTGAAAGCGGGGCGTCGGTCGCCAAGACAGCGATGATACTGCCGTAGAGGTTCGGTCGGATATCGCCTGGCTGGAATCCCTCGCGAAGCAGGCGATTTCCGATATCAACGCCGTCAATCCGCAAATCTTCGAGCCTTCCGACGTTACTCATCACCAACATCCCGATGGTGTAGGAGTCCGCCATTTTCACCACTCGTGAAGACGTTCCAATGCCGCCTTTGACGTCGAAGCTTACCATTCCTGTGCCGCCTCCGACGTTACCCTCAGCCACGACACCATCGCTGGCAGTTCTAAGCGCTTCATCCACGTGGGCGCCCGAGACATGCTGCCCCTTGATATCGTTCAAATACGAGTCGTCGCATTCGCCAACCAGCGGAATCAAAACGTCGTGAGTGTCACCAATGGTGGGGTAAATTTTGGATAAGTTTGCCGCTAGGGCGCCTGAACACATGCCGACACTATGAGTATTTGTCAGCAGAATTGGCGTCTCGATCAGGCCCCATTCTTGGACCTGAACAAGCCCGGACATTTCACCAGCGCCGTTCAAAACAAACGATCCACCGACCATCGGCGCCATGAATACATTTCCGTCGTTGGGCATGATCGCGGTGACGCCCGTACGAGCCGGACCGTCTTCATGAATGACGGTGCTGTGGCCTACGCGGACGCCAACAACATCTGTAATCGCGTTTTTTTCCCCGGTCGGAAACACTCCAACGGTCAAACCCAAGTCCCGATATCGCCGCCGGTCGCTCATGTCGTCACCTTATGTTTTTGCGCCACGTGCGGAGCACGTCGTTGGTTTTTCCAGCGGCGCAAAGCTGGTGCTAAGATCTGTTTGATGAGTTCTTCGTAAGTGATTCCCGCAGCGTCCGAAATCAAACAGAGGTCCGACCAGCCCGGTGTGAGGCCCGGAAGCGGGTTGCATTCAATGAAATTCACCACGCCGTTTCCATCACAGCGCACATCTATACGCGCAACATCTCGACAGCCCAATGCCTCAAACGAAAGCTTACAAACATTATTAATTTCTTTGGCGAGTTTGGCGTCCAAATCCGCAGGGACCTGATAGCTGACCAGGCCGGCCTCTTGTTTGTGGGCAAATGAATAGACGGGGTTTTTCACACCCGGTTTGAACACGATCTCCATAGGGGGCAGGGCGCGAGGTTTTGGGCCCCCAAGCAACCCGATCGTGAACTCTCGTCCTGAAAGATAGGTTTCCACAAGGGCTGGTTGTTTGTACTTTTCGATCATTGCCAACGCTTTTTGGCGCAGTTCAGCCTCGGTTTCCGCCACCCCAGAATCCAACACACCCTTCGATGAGCCTTCAGCTACAGGTTTAACCATCACTGGATAACTGATTCCTGCAGGCAGTTTTTCTTTTCCGGTAAACATTACAATCGAGCGCGGAGTCGGAACTCCTGCATCACGGACGACTCGTTTGGCGAGCGCTTTATCCAGTGTGAGTGCCATGGTCACGGCGTCGCTGCCGGTGAACGGAATGCCCAGCATGTCCAGAATCGCTGGCACGACCGCCTCGCGCGTTCGGCCGGTTAACCCCTCGGAAACGTTGAAGGCGACGTCAATATTGGCGTCTTGAACTTTCCGCAGGATATCGGCTCTTGCCTCAAGCAAAACAACTTCGTGCCCCAAGCTCTCGATTGCCCCCTGAATTGCGGCAATCGTGCTGGGTGCGTCGTATTCGGCATCGTCGTCATTCTGACCGTCGATCAACGGCTTGATTCGCTTCACATTAAAGAAAAGCCCCACACGAATCTTTCGTTTGGCCTGAGGACCTTCCTTCAGGCCGTAACGATTCGCCGCGCTCTTCACAATGCTGTTGAGGACATCTTTGGTGGATTTGAGCCCTGAGTGTGCCGCCGCTTTATACAGGCCCGCGCCTACTTCAAGGCTCGGCAGCGCGTTGACTTCAATGAAGAATACGTCGCCATTGGGAGCCACACGCCAGTCGATCCGCGCCATGTCTCTCAGAGCGAACGCATGGATCAATCGCTTAGACCAATCGTGTATATGCTTCGCGGTTTCTTTCGAAAGGCGCGCCGGACAGACCACGTTCACAAGGTCCGAACTCGTGTTTTTGAGCGCATAATCGTAAATGGCGACCCGACCCTCCCGTGGATAGTCGTATTCACAAGCAGCCAACAGCCCATCGGAACCGACTCCTTCGATGAAGGGGACAGCCACATCGATCCCTTCGATGAACTGCTCAACCACGAGGCCGTCCGGATAGCGATTCAGCATTTCCTGAATACGTTCGTCGCGGGCTTTTTCGGTGAAAGCGACAGATTCTTGGTCGATCCCCTTAGAACTCCCTTCAAACGCCGGCTTGACGATCCATGGCCCCGGAACAACGCTCCAGTCTGGCGAAGAATCCTTGGTTAGAAATACGCCTTCGGGCACGCGGACGCCCGCTATTCGAGCGGTCGAGCGGCTCAATGCCTTATCAAGCGTGACCAAGCAGGTGTGCGCATCGCTGCCGGTAAACGGAATTCCGAGTTGCTCAAAAAGTGCCGGGTAGAATGCCTCTCTAGCCCGGCCGTGCAGCCCCTCAGCCGTGTTGAAAATCAGGTCGGGGGCGACAGCGCTCAAAGTTGACGCCAACTGAGTGACTCCGACCGCTGCGTCCACCGGGACCACATCGTGACCGGCTTTCGTCAAACCTTCGACAATCGCAGCGACTGTAGCGGGCGAGTCGAACTCGGCTTGCGCTTCAATGGCCTCGGTTTGGACATTATGTACAAAGGCGATCTTCATCTTTCTCCTCGGGTAATTTCGCCTCTCTCATACCGCCTTTTTCCAATTCCGTGTACCGTTTCCCGCATCAGGGGCGTGCGGCAAGACGCACAGCCGACATAACCTCAAGGCAATTTATGCGAATTCAAGCGCATTACCTGGCGTTCGCGCTCCTCGTCTCGTGTTCGACCGGACGGCCCGAATCGGGTCTCGATCCCGACCTTTTCAACCGCACTTCCCCGGTGATTGGTGAAGACCCTCGTGGCCTTCCGTTCGTCGTGTTTCCGACCGACCAGATTCCGTCTTGGGTTCATGTAGCAGTCGACGGCCGAGCCGGTATTGCTTGGACACCAAGGGTCGGAAAACGAACGGCAATGTTGGTGCCGATTACCGAGTTCTCACCCAGGGTTGATGCGGTGGTCACGCTGCTCGACTCTCCGCAGTTTAGCGGAATCGGAACCGGTTCTGGCGGGGCAGTGAACTGGTTTGACAGTGCCTATAACGGTCCCGTTGTCGTTGTTCCACAAGTGTTAAAGCGCGCTGACCTCGCCGCGACATGGGTTCGCGCCGTGGCCACGGCTAAAGATGGGCGCCTCGATGATATTGACGGCCTCTTGCCCGACCAATACTTGGTGATTCCTCAACCTTCGCATTCAACTCCGTGCCGATTCGCCATCATTGGCGATGCGGTCCAGAACGCACCTGCGGGTTGCAATGTATTGCCCGCGGCTATTTCGGCTCCAGCGGGTGTTACGTCGTTTCATGCCGCGCCGGTATTCACGCGGCTTGGCGTCGACATCGCAACCTGGAAAACTGGAAACACCTGGGTCACTGCCGTCCCAGCAGCCCGAATGATTCGTGGGATCCCATTATCGCCCGTCGCTGAGCCGTGGATGGCTTATTCAGCCGAGGCCAGCGAGTCATCTGGTTTGGGAGTTCAGGCTACGCAGGACGGTCAACCGTTGATTGCGGCGTATTGGCTCACGAAATCTAACGCGACGCCCGAGGCCCTGCTGCGAATTTCTGATCTAAACGCCGCGGCTGGGCGCAGCACATGGAGCGAGATTCAACTTACAATCAACGAATCGGGCCTCCAGCCTGAATCGGCACTGGCGCTGGCTCGGGCCGCGGCAATCGACGATCGGCTTGACGATGCTCAAGATTTGGCAGCACTCGCTTACTCGTCGGCGGCGTCGCTTTCGGCGCCGGCTTCAGGATTACTAGCGGGGAGTGCCGCCGAGCTTTTGGCGACAACTTTTCGGCGCAAAGGCGATCTGAAAGTCGCGCAGCAATGGGCCCGCACTGCCACCGAGTCGTACGGACAAGTCGGAGACGCTCTGCGAGTGGCCAACGCTGAGCTGATGCTGGCGGGCCTATTTCTAGAAGCAGGCGACTTGGATAACGCGGAACGTTTGGCCTCGAATTCTCGTTCGCGCTTTTTCCACGGAGGAGACGTCTGGGACTCCGCACTGGTCGAATCACGGCTTGCCGAGATTCAAGACCTTGCGGACAAAACAGAGGATGCCGCGACGATGGCAGCGTATTCGTCGGAGCGATTCTTGGCGTTGGGTGACACGTTGGCCGCGGCGCGAGTGGCCGTGACACGCAACCTTATCAGCGAAAACTCTGACGGTAACTTTGAATACTTTGACGCCGCCACGGCGTCTGGGGACCGAGAAACCGCGTTTGAGGCCGCGAGCGCTTTGGCGCAAAAGAAAACAGATGTGCGACGGGCTTCAGAGCTCATCGGGGCTCTTGCGCGATTTGACGGGTTTCAGGTCGATCCGGTGACTGAGCTTCGAGCCAACCGTGCTTGGAAGAACCTGTGTGCAATTTCGGAAGCCGTCGTGGGCGGGCTGGAGCCGCAAGAACTAGACACGATTCGTGGCCGATGCGGACTGACCCCCACCGATGCTGCGGTAGCATCGTATCCGCAAGTCCTGCAACAGGCGTACGAGGCCCTGCGGCAAGGACGATTGGACGAAGCGAGCGCCGGGGCGACTGCCGTAGCGGAACTTTCCAAGGACGATTTTACCGGTTTGACGCACGCGAAAATTTTAGAAGCATCTATTTTGTGGGCAAAAAAAGAAGACGGTTCCAACAAGATCCAAGAGGCGATCGAACGCGTTGAAGCTGCAACCGACCCCGCGCTTGTCGCACGGACATTAGGACAACTGGCATCAGAAACTGCTGTTCAGGGCCAGTGGACAGCCGCTGCAGCACTGCTCGGAGGCGCGATTGCCACATGCGCAAGAACCGGGCAAATCGATGAACGGCGAGTGTTTGCTATTCAACAAGTTGAGGCACTTCATTCTGCTGGCGAGTTTCAAAACGTCATCGAAGCTTCAGACCGAACTCGACCTTGGCTCGTCAATTCCGGTGCGCGAGGCATGGCTTCGCGCCTCAGGCTGGAAGCGTTTGCCGTTGATGCGAGCAAGCGCATGGGCGTAGCAGCTCCGCCAAGCGATATCCTATTTACCGAGGCTGAACCTGCCGTGGCACAAACCGCCCACATCGAGTTTGCGGAATTTGCGTACCAACGTCGCGACACCGCAGCCGCTCAGTTTCACTTGAGCGAGGCCCAAAAGCTGGGATCCGATATCCGCATCGACGTTCTAAAACGTTTGATTCTTACGGCGACAGATTTCCCGGCGGCCGGGGCCGACGCGATGTTTTTACTTAACGGTGGAGCCACGCGAAGTGAACTCTTCGCCTTGGCTACCGCCTTTGCGCAAACACAGGACGAGTTTTTGAAGGTTGAAGCACTAGCCAAAAAGCTCGGAGATTCGCGCGAGGGGCAGGCCGCAATGGCGGAGGTGTCCTTGCGAAGAGGCACACTGGTAAGGCTGACCACCCATGCACCGACCGGCAGCGAAACCTGCGTGTTGGCGCTCTCTGTTGCACAAAATAACGCCGCGGGACTCATCGATCTTCGCCGCTGTGCAGACCTTGGCACAGCGCGCAGCGCAGAAGCCGAGGCGATTCTGGGCAAACCTGTCTCCGATGACTTGTATCGCCGGCAGGCGCTGGTCGTAGCCGAATTGCAGCCTAAACAGCCTCTCGATGAAAAGAAATTGCAGCGGCTTGAAGATAAAGTGTCCAAGACCCGCGAAGCAGGCGGAGAACCACTACGCGCTGCGTTCAAAGATTGGATTTCCTACGAGATTGCCACTGGGAGAGGTGCCGAGGCTTCCAAACACGTCGATGACGCAAGCACAGTCGTCATCACCCACGCACCCACGGCAGTTGCCGACGTAGAAATGCTGCGGCTTCGGGCACTGGCGGCGGCCGGCAGTTGGCCCGCAGCGTTCCAACATGCGTTACGCACGATGAATGAACTTCAGTTGGACGGAAACGAAGGAGCCGAAGTTGCTTTTACCTCGGCCCGTATTGCTCTGGTCGTTGGAGCACGCGAGGTCGCACGAACATGGCTTGACCTAGCCGCATCCCTTGTGGTCAAGAACCCAACGCTTACGCGCCGCATCCAAGACACGGCCACGCTCTTTCTACTGCCGACAATTGCCAAATGACTCAGAGTCCACGCGCATTATTCACTCGCCTTCGTGGCGTCCGAACCCACAACCTACAAGGCGTCGACTGCGATATTCCGCTTGGGAAATTGACAGTGGTCACAGGGGTGAGTGGATCGGGGAAATCAAGCCTCGCGTTCGATACGCTTTATGCGGAGGGCCAACGGCGTTACACCGAAAGCCTGTCCACGTACGCCCGGCAGTTCTTGCAGCGGATGCAGAAACCTCCCTTTGACCTGCTTCAGGACGTTCAGCCCGCGGTGGCGCTTCGGCAAAAGAACGAAGTGACAAACGCTCGGTCTACGGTCAGCACCGTGACGGAGTTGGACGATCATTTTGGTCTGCTTTTTACACACGCCGGCATCACGAAGTGTCCCAATTGCGCAGCCGAGGTTCGTCGCGACACCGTGTCTTCCGCGGCCACCGAAATCATGTCGTGGGTCGACGGCACAAAGATCGTCGTGGTCGCTGAGGTTGTCGTTGAGGATCCCGAACACCGTTCAGCGATTCTTAGGCAATTGATTGGCGACGGGTTCCGTCGGTTTTACGAAGATGGGCAGACGATCGACGTGGCCGAGGAAGACGTCGAAACCATGCTCGACCGAACAGTCTACCCATTGGTGATCGACCGTCTAGCAGTCGGAACCGAAGGTCGGCAACGCGTCGGTGAAGCGCTCGAAACTGCCTATGGAGTGGGCAAAGGGCGAATCCTTGTTTACGAACACGAGAGTCAGAAAGTTCATGTTTTCGACCGTGCGTTTCGCTGCAATGCTTGTGGCACCGACCTGGTCGAACCCCAACCGGCGCTCTTCAGCTTCAACACGTCGCTCGGGGCGTGTCCGGCTTGCAACGGATACGGTCGCAGCATTGGACTCGATTTTCGGAAGATCATCCCCAACACCGGCAAAACTCTATTCGAAGGAGCCGTCGAGCCCTTCGCCTCGCCGAAGTTTTCGAGCTGGCACCGTGGGCTGATCTCGGCCTGTGCCCGCGAGGGGATTGCGATCGATATTCCGTTCAAACGGCTCGCGGAAGAACAGCAAGATTTTGTGCGTGATGGCGGAACGGGCTGGTCTGGAATCCGTGGTTTTTTTGATGAACTCAAAGAGGAACAATACAAAGTCCACGTTCGCGTGTTTTTGGCGAAATACCGTGGCTTTGACGACTGCGTCGCATGCCGAGGATCGCGGTTAAGCCAAGACGCCCGCAACACGCGCGTGGCCAGCAAAACCATCGCGGATATCTGGAAAATGCGGCTCGAAGAGGCCCAGGAGTTTTTCCGAGACATCGACTTGAGCACCACGTTTCATGAGCGCGTCGCTACCTTGCTCGATGAGATTCTGTATCGACTCGACTACTTGAATGAAGTCGGGCTCGGCTATCTGGAGCTAGGGCGCCCGTCGCGCACGCTTTCTGGCGGTGAGATGCAAAGGATCCACCTGACGACGAACCTAGGGCGAGCGCTGACCGATACGCTTTATGTCCTCGACGAGCCCACGGCTGGCCTGCATGCACGCGATTCTCAGCGGCTTCTCGGGATTTTGCGCGGTCTACGTGACCTTGGAAACACCGTGGTTGTAGTCGAACACGACCCGGAGATCATCGAAGGTGCAGACCAGATCATCGAACTCGGTCCAGGCGGAGGAGAACAAGGCGGAAATCTTGTTTTCGAAGGCGATGCCGAGGCATTTAGAACGAGTCAGACCCGCACGCGTCGTGCACTTGACCGGAAAGTCCCGCCACCAAAGGCTGCTTCCAAAATCGCCTTTGAAAAACAGTTCCTTAAGATCATTGGAGCCTCCGAGAACAACCTTGAGAATGTGACGGTCGAGATTCCGCTGCGAAAACTAGTGGTCATCACGGGCGTCAGTGGTTCGGGCAAGTCGACGCTGATGCACGACGTCCTGCATAACAACTGGCTCAAACAGACTCAGGGCGGCGCTGTTGAAGCCGGTTCGGTCGACAAAATCGAGGGCTTCGAAAACGTGCGTGAGATGGTGTTGATGGACCAGTCTGCTATCGGCAGGTCCACTCGTTCAAACCCACTGACCTACTCCGGTGCCTATGACGACGTCCGGAAACTACTTGCGGACACAGCCGACGCCAAGAAGCTCGGCTTGGTCGCTGGCGATTTCAGCTTCAACACCCCAGGCGGGCGTTGCGAGACCTGCCAAGGACTGGGAACGGTCACGGTAGAAATGCATTTCATGGCGGATATCGAAACCGTCTGCGATGACTGCAACGGCAAACGATTCAGAGGCAATGTCCTCGACACACGGTTTAAGACAAAAAATATCCAAGAAATCTTCGAGATGACCATCGCGGAAGCCGTCGGGTTTTTTGGCGAGCAAAAGGCGATTCGCCGTAAGCTTTCACCCTTGCTGGACGTGGGTCTGGGGTACCTGCGCCTTGGACAATCGACATCGACTCTGTCGGGTGGTGAAGCACAACGTGTGAAGTTGGCGTCCTATATCGGGCAGGGAAAATCCAAAAACGAAAAAGGGGACGGTTCATTGGTGTTCATTTTTGATGAGCCCACGATCGGACTGCACCTAGATGACATCACCGTGCTTCTGGTGGCCTTGAGGCAACTTGTCGCGCAGGGAGACTCGGTGATCGTTATCGAACACAACATCGACTTCATCGTAGCATGCGACCATGTTGTGGATATTGGCCCTGGTGCAGGACCACGAGGTGGTCAAATTGTCGGAGTTGGAACCCCCGGCGAGATATCGAAACACCCCGACAGCGCGACCGGATTTTACCTCAAAGAATTTTACGAGCGTAAGATGGTTGGCTGATTATTGGGCTGGCGCAGCGTCAGGCGCTGCAGGCGAATCCGTGGGCGGCTCGCTGTTTACGCGGACGTCGTCGGCCGGCCCAAAGACGTTGATGAGCTTTGCCGAGATCTCTCCGACTTTTCCGCGGAAAAACAGCACAGCGACCAACAAAATGACCAACATAATGACCTGGGCGATCTCAACACCCCGGCGCGAGCTACGGTAGCGGCGACCTCGGCGAGCCATTACTCTTCCTCTTGAATCAATTCGGCAGCGGATTCAGCGTGTGTTTTCATGCCCTTGATCTGAATCTCTAAACGCGATCGAGTGCCCGAATAAGCAAAGCGCGGGATGAAAGCAATCGCTACGGCGCCGTCTAAGGTGCCGATCTCATCACCCATCGCAAAACCAAAACCATCCATCGTTCCGGTTTCGTCACGGAATCGGACCCGCAGGTGTTTGTTCCCCACGACCTTCACACTGACGGCCCGACTTTTTTCGGTCATGAGTAGTGGTTCAGGGTTCCCGGCACCGAAGGGCGCAAGCAATCCAAGGTCGCTCTGGAACTGCTCGTCGACCTCGCCTAGAGAAACGATCGCGTCGATCTCGAGCCGTGGTCGGGGCAACGGCGAATTCAGAAACAGGTTGTTCATCGCCTCATCAACCAGCACCTGAAACCGATCCAGCTGGTCCTCTTGCAACGAAAGACCTGCGGCAGAACTGTGGCCACCGTAGCTTGTGAGGCAGTCGCTGGCGTTTGCTAAA
This sequence comes from Bradymonadaceae bacterium, assembly GCA_037968515.1. Classification (GTDB taxonomy): domain Bacteria; phylum Myxococcota_A; class Bradymonadia; order Bradymonadales; family Bradymonadaceae; genus JBFFMO01. The sequence goes on along the minus strand of JBBKVQ010000490.1, from coordinate 1,318 downwards.
ACATCGACGACGTTGATCCCCTGAATTGACCTCGCGCTGCCCTTTGCGAACCCGCCCTCGACACCCATCAAGATGGCGGGGCGGTGATAACGTTCCATTAGTCGTGAAGCCACAATGCCGAGAACACCGCGGTTCCAATCGTGCCCAAAAACCACGAGAATTCGCCTGTTAACGGCGACTTGGTTAGCTGCCTGTTCGTAGGCTGAATCCAGGATCTCACGTTCTTCGCCCTGACGGGCTTTATTTAGGCTTTCGAGTTCTTCAGCGATCTCGGTGGCTCGCCCATAGCTAGTCGTGGTCAACAACTCGACACAAATCGAGGCGTCGGCCATGCGACCTGCAGCGTTCAGCCGTGGCGCCAATCGAAACCCGATGGTCCGCGTTGTAATCGGACCAACCTCGACCGCGGCGCGATCCATCAGCGCCGAAATTCCCGCGCGGCGTCTGGCGGCAAGAACCTCAAGTCCCAACCTTACAAAGACGCGATTTTCGTCGACCAAGGGCACGACGTCGGCAACCGTGCCCAACGCTACAAGATCCAAATACTGCTTCAGGTCTGGTTCTGGGATGAGCTTGAAGATCCCGCGCTTGCGGAGTTCCGAACGGATTCCGATCACGTAATTGAAAGTGACTCCAACCGCTGCGAGTCCCTTGAACGGGAAATTACAGTCCTTCTGGAGTGGATTCAGGATCGCGTGGGCCGGTGGCAAAACGTCTGGGATAGTGTGGTGATCCACAACCACGACGCGCATACCCAGACTTCGGGCGACTTTGATTTCGGAGTGATTCGAAATTCCACAGTCGGTCGTGATGATGAGATTCACGCCCTCTCCATGAAACTGCCGGACAGTGTCGACGTTCAGTCCGTACCCATCCTGCGAGCGCTGAGGGATATAGTAATGAACGTCTGCCCCGAGCTCTTTCAGGAAGCCGTACAACACACCCACAGAACAGATGCCATCGACGTCGTAGTCGCCATGGACAACGATTCGCTCACCAGCATCGATCGAACGCAGAACCTCACGGACTGCGCGACGCATGCCTTTCATCAGAAAGGGATCGTGCAAATGTTTGAGTGTGGGATTCAGAAAGGCATCGACTTCGTCGATTTCGCGCATTCCGCGTCGATACAGGATTCGGGCGGTTACCGGCGAAATCCTCAGATCCGTGACGAATTTCGCCCAACTTTCGTTGTGGCCTTCGGAAAACACCCATTCCCTGACTATTTCGGGCGCTTCCATAAAACGTACCGCGCTGGACGCTTGAGCGCGTCCATTAGGAAACACTCAAGGTCACGATTTAATTCACGCAGCCGATT
>JBBKVQ010000489.1:0-9649 GCA_037968515.1 Bradymonadaceae bacterium | reverse complement strand
ATTTTAGAGGACCCTCGCGGGGCACCTTCTGCCGTTGCATCGAAGCCACCGGCGACTGCGATTTCACCGCTTTCTTTGTCGACGGCGACTGAGAACTCACCTTTTCGCATCATCAGATTCTTGGCAGGGCGTTCGACCAGAGTCGGCCGCTGATCCGATATCTTTATCGTCGCGTCGGTGATCTCAATCTGGTCCGGCAGCCGCATAAGTAGGCGTTTCAGTCTTCCTTCAGATTCTGGCTTTTCGGCGACCGCTGCTGGCTCTTCGATGGGCTCTGCCTCTTCGTCGTCGACGGGCAGATTCGCCCGCTCTGAGGCCACCACGGAGTCCGCTATCGCACGAGCGCGCGAAACCGTGCGGGTTGCTGCACGCGGAACAAGAATCGAAACGATATCGTTGATGACGCTCGTGCCAGTGGCGTCGAAACCCAACATCAGGGTCGGAGAGTCCAAAGTCATTGCGCTAAATTTTAGATTGCGCAGGTCCGATAATGACCCAAGCTCCACCTTCACTTGTTTGATGTCGAAGACTGGCGTCGTTTTGTCGGTGAGCACCCGGATATTTGTGAGTGCTGCGGCACCGTCGTCGGATATCCCGATGCCTTCGATCTGCAGTGTGAGAAAGGGCAGCGGGTCAAGGCCGGCAATCGAGAAGACGCCATCGGCTTTCAAATCGCCCGAAATTGGCCTTAGATTCTCGTCGAAGTTCATTTGCACGTCCATGCTTTTTGGAACCTGCATTTGGGGGTTCGAGCCTGGAAGGGTCACAAGTTTAGCTTGGGTGGTGAGGGAGTCGCCGTCCCAGTTCCAGGAGGCTTCCGGGATATCTAATCCTGCCACTGGAAGGGTCGGGCCACCCTCGGCGACCTCGAACCGAACGCGGATGTTCTTGAACAAGGCGTCAGGCACCGCTTCTATCCGAGACCTAAGGCTCTTGGCCGGCTGAAGCGTGTCGTCGTTTTCGGGCTTCTTTTTGGCCCGAAGCTTCTCGAGAATCGGAATTCCACCGTCTTTGTCCACTTGAATCAGTATGTCGACATCGCTGATTTCGACGCCTTTTGTCCGACGTTCGCCAAAAAGAACAGCCATCGGATCGACGCGGGCAGTGATCGTCGAGATTTTTACGAACTCTTGATCGTCGCCCTTGACCGTCAAGCCGCGGATCTCGACTTTGCCCATCCCCGCGATGTCCAAAGACTCGAATTCGACGTTTAAACCGGTGCGCTCTTCTAGGCCGGCCAGTTTCTCCTCGACCATCGACCGAGCGGCCGAAGGTGCCAGAACCACAACGCCAACGACGGCTGCAACAATGAGTGCTGCGATCACGCCGAGGACGACTAATACAATTTTTTTACGTGAGCTCATGGTCCTCGTACCTGACGGGGGGAGATAGCTAGCAACGAAATAGACGTCAGTCAAAGGGGGCGGCCCTTGACAATTCCTCCGGCGGACCGAAACTGCAGACCTTCGACCGCATCCCGTGGCCGAACCAGCGAGAGAATCATGACGCAGTGGAAAGACGACCTCTTCAAAGCAGCTATGAAGGTGATGCAGAACCCAACGGCCCAGAAAGTTGTCAGCAATGACAAGTTTCAAAAAGCGGTCACCGGGGCATTCAAGGCTTCATTTGCGATCAAGTCCGAACTCGAAGACAAAAAAGCCGATATCGCCCGCAAAATGAATCTGGCCACAAGCGATGACCTTCGAACGATGAAGCGCGAACTCGATCGGCTGCAGCGCCAGGTGGCAAAGCTGAAGAAGGAAAAAGAAGATTCAGACGGGGCAGGCAAGTGAAACGCGCTTGCTGGATTTGGATTTTGGCGTTGTTTTTGGGATTTGCTTCCCCGGCGCCAGCTTCGGCTCATCTTGCGACGTTTGGCAGCTGGGAAATCACAGAACAATATTTAAAAGTCCTGTTTCCTGAAGCGACTCGATTTTTGGTCAAAGAGGCCAGCTACTCACCTGCACAGGTGGTCGAGATCGAAAAAGAGCTTGGATTTGCTCTGTATCCCGAAGACATCAACCCCACGTTTTACATAGCGGTGCGGGGCCAAGGGAAGACTCAGAAGGTTCTGGGGGTGGCGCTTTTTGTCGATCCGAGACTTCAGCCGAAAGCCCTGGAAGGGGCCGCAATTCGTCTGGAGATCGGAGTCGGCGTTGATACCAAAGGCAAGATCTCAGCGGTCCATGTCTTCGACTATCGCGGAGACCTTTCTCTGACTCGCCCAGCCTTCTTGAACCAATTCAACGGTATGAAGCTTGGGGATGAATTCAAGATCGGGAAGCACCTGAAAGCGGCTGCTAATGAGGCTGCGGAGAGCCAGCTCGTGGCCAATGCGGCGCACGAGGTGCTCTATCTCATGAAGATATCGCTCGGCAAAAAATAATCAGTAGTGGACGAGAGAGTGGTGCGAGGTCCCGAGTTTTTTGGCCCCATCCAGGAAATCGAGCTCGATCAAAAAGCCGCATTCCAAGATTTTTGCGCCCGATTGTTTGATCAATTCCACCGTGGCTGCCGCCGTTCCGCCAGTGGCGAGTAGATCGTCGATGATCACGACGCGGTCTTTGGTATTCAACGCGTCAGTGTGGATCTCGACACGGTCGGTTCCGTATTCAAGCTCGTAATCCACACCGATTTTGTCCGCGGGAAGCTTGTTTGGCTTTCGCACTAACACCAGGCCGACCGATAGCTCGTGGGCAATCGCCGCCCCAAAAATGAATCCGCGGCTTTCGATCCCGACGATCTTCGTTACGCCCATCGCTTCATAACGCTCAGCGAAATACTTGGTCACCGTGCTGAACAACTCACCGTTTTCAAGAACCGGTGTGATGTCCTTGAAGTTAATCCCAGGCTTTGGAAAATCGGGGACTTCACGGATGTTTTTGGCGACACGTTCTGAGAGAGCGTTTTTCATGTGTTTTCCGGGGTCGGGGCTTGGAGTTCGGTCCAAGCAGAAAGTTCTTTCATGAATTTGTAATTTGTCATGTCCAGCTGGACTGGGGTCACCGTGACTTGGTCACGTGCGATGGCGTTACAGTCCGAACCGGGGATATCGTCAAACCCGAGCTCAGAACCGCCGATCCAATAATACGGTTTGTTTCGAGGGTCGGCTTTTTCCGCGACCAGCTTTCCGTAATAACGACGCCCAAGTTTTGCGACTTCGAGCGGAGCCAGTGCGGTCGCGCTTGTGGGCACATTAAGATTCAAAAAGACGCCCCGGGGGAGGCCACGATGGAGCACGCCCTCCGCCAGTCGAGCGGCCAGCGCAGCCGCTGCGTCAAAATCTCGCCCGCGATAGCTCGCGAGGCTGACCGCGATCGATGGAATATCGTTGAGTGTCGCCTCAGCAGCTCCAGCGACCGTCCCACTGTAGATCACGTCGTCGCCCAAGTTCGCTCCGTGGTTGATGCCCGAGACACAAAGGGCAGGGCGGCCAGGCAGCAGCTTAGAAATCGCGATGTACACACAATCAGTGGGGGTGCCTGTGACGGCAAAACGCTGGTGACCGTGTTGATGGATACGTACAGGGTGCCACAGAGTAATTGCATGGCTGACCGCGGATTGTTCGGTGGCTGGGGCTATCGTCCAGACATCGCCAATCGGTGCCAGCGCCTTTTCGAGCGCGGCAATCCCTTCGGCGTCGATTCCGTCGTCGTTGGTGACGAGAATGATCGGCTTTTTCACCTTAAAGTCCTTCTTTTTCGGAAATGCGCCCTGAGGCTCGAAATGTGGGCAGTCTTAACACCACCGCCTTCAATTTGGAAACGTTGAGCCTTCGAGGTTTAGGTAAAGGCCCTCAAACGTGTATTCCTCAGGTTCGATTTGGCGCAAAGAAAAAGCAGCCAACTTGGCTGCTTTTTCGATTCGGATCGATGAACGATCTAATGCGCCCGATAGGGATCGAACCTATGACCTCAAGATTAGGAATCCTGCGCTCTATCCGACTGAGCTACGGGCGCTTGCGCGAAACGGGATACTAGAATCGCCGCACGCTGTCCAGCTTCAGACGCACCGGCGAAATCGGAGGCTAGCTCTTGACTTCATGGCCGGGAATCCATATTGCGAGTGACTTTTTCCAACTGATTGGAAAAACCGGTACCATGACTGTGAATGGATTTCTTCGGAGTCAAAATGAAGACGCTCGCACTACTTTTGTTTTTATCATTCAGCGTAACTGCGTGTGGCGACGATGCTGCTGAGAATGCCGGCTTTGGCGTCCCATTGGACGAAGACGGAAAAAATAGCCTCCTTCAGACCGGCTACGAAGACTCCTCGGATAAGAGCGACTCGGCAACCGGTCGGCTTGGACTGCAGTCGAGCGTCGGCGCTGATACCGCAGTCTGGGAAGTGCGCAACCAATGGTTTGACGTCGATACCGCCGACGCAAAAAAGGCCGGCCTCGCATGGGAAGCGAATTCCGGACTGGACTGGGAACACAAGTTCAATGCGTGGATTGACTCGCTCGAACGCACCACGCGTTCAGGTGCGGCATACGGCGAAACCTACAAGATTGTGACCCCTTGGGGCACCAAGCTCGACGCGCCTGCGCTTGAATGCGCTGAGTCAGCGATGTTTCTGCGGGTGACTTTTGCATCGTGGTACGGGCTGCCATTTTTCATGGAAGCGGTCGATGGAAACCGTAAACGCGTTTATTTCGGACATTTTGGTGTGCGAACCGAGGACGGCATTTACCCAACAATGCCTTCGTTCAAGACTCGATATCCTGACTATTCGAATCAAGCAGCAGCGGTTATTGGCGGTGCGGCCTGGCCGAGCGACACGAACCTTGCCAAGCGCACCTTGGCCGGTGGTCGAGACGACCTTCAGCCAATGATCGGCGACGACGCTCATGCCGGTGCCTATTTTGACAAATTGTTCCTGAACAAGCGTGTGGGCTACTACCTGCTGATTCACTTGGCTTTCCTGGGTTCGGCAAACCTTGCCGACCCCGCCAATATGTACAATATCACGCCCGAGTCGATTGAGCCTGGCGATGTGCTTGTGGAGCGTTGGCAGAGACAAGGAATTGGCCATGTGCTCATCGTGATGGACGTTCGTAAGTTGGGCGAGCAGGTTGTCGACGACGTCACTCTGCCTATCCTTGAGGCCGAGTTGGCTTCGGGTTCGATGCCTCGTCGGCAGCCCGTTTGGGATAATCCTAATGGCAGCAAGCGCTACTTTACGATGGAAGAGACCGGAGGCGGCGATTACGTCGACTTCGGTGGCGGCATCAAGCGTTGGCGCACACCAGTGCTTAAATCCGGACGTTGGACGGGCGTTGTGTTGGACGAAGATTTTGGTGATTTTATCCCCACAACCCAGAAATCCGAACTGTCTGAGCGTCCTGAGCGTTTCAACCTGATTCTGAAGACCCTCACCAACACCCAAAAATTGGGTGCGCTTGGAGAGATCATCGAAGCAAAACGTCAGCACTTGCGCGAATATCCTGCAAGTTGTTCCGCGCGTATCAACCGCGAGAAAGCGTTTGATGACCTGTACATCGTCGGTGAATCGATGGGCTTGAGCCGGGCGGATATCGACCGAGACTATCGCGCTCTCGAGGACTACGTGTTCGCCGAACTCGAGTACAGTCAGTCGAAGACGTGCTGCTGGAACTCAAGCACGGCCGGGATGTACGATATTGTGATGCAGTACAATGAGTTACGGATAAATAACCCTGAGGCATCGGAATGCTCGATGCCTGCAGTATTTAAGGCCGAAGGTGCGGGGGATGGTTTCGACCAATTCCGTTCCTATGCCGAGTCGATTGACCGCGGCGACGAGTGGGTAGCGTGGCGCGCCGATGAGACCTGTCCACAGGCAAACACACGTGCCGACGTCGAGGTAGACCACAGCTGGACCGATTTCTGTGACATCCGAGATAGATTTGTCGTCGCTACTCCGTAATTTTCTATTCGTTCTCCTGGTTCAATGCATTGCGTTTTCCGCAGCTGCCGAGACGCCGGAACTCAAGAATACTTCCGCCATTTTTTTAGGCTCCGAGGCTCTGCTTTCGGCTGGCCTTGTGGTGGGAGGGCGACTTTCGGTTGGAGATCCAGCAGAAACTTGTGGCTGGTGCGAAACCAACCCTTTTGACCGCGCCTTGCGTGGCGCGCTGGTGGTTGAGTCGGCCTCGAAAGAGATTGGCTATATCAGCCACGGGGTTTCGCTTGGGGCGATTCCCATCATTGGACTCTACGGTGTGATTGCGCCAGCATTGGCCGAGGGTCGCTCCGACCATGCAGTTGAAAATACCGTAATTATTCTAAATTCGCTTTTGTTGACCACAGCCATCGCGGAAGTAGCCAAGGGCGCGTTCGACCGTGAACGTCCTGGCGTTTATTATGGGCGCGCTGCGGAAACCGAGGCAGGGGACTTCCCCTCTGAGCGAAATCGGTCGTTTTTCTCGGCAGATACGGCGTGGGCTTTTTCGATCGCTGCTTCGGCATCCACGATTGCCCACCTTCGAAACTACGATAATGCAAATTTGATCACGATTCTGACTGGGTCTTTGGCTGTCGTCGCAGGTGTGATGCGAACGATGGCAGACATGCACTGGCCAACCGATGTGTTGACGGGGGCCGCCGTAGGCACGACGGTTGGCGTTTTAGTCCCGTTGTTGCTGCACGGTCGTGAATCAACGTCGGAAATCTCCGTCATGCCATCTCAAAATGGTGCGATGGTCCAGTGGATCTTCCTCCTCGACTGAATCATGAATAGAATCTATCTCGATTGGAATGCGACGGCCCCCATGCTCCCGGCCGTCCGCGCCGCCGTTTACGACGCCATGGAGCGTGCCTATGGAAACGCCTCCAGCGTGCACCAGGAGGGCCAGGCAGCGCGTGCGCAAGTCGAAACCACTCGTCGGTCGGTCGCAAAGGCGCTAAACGCTCCAGCCCAATCCGTGATTCTTACCGGTGGGGCAACCGAATCGAATAATCTGGTGCTCCGAGATTTTGCACGAAGAAACCCGGAGTCGACGCTCCATTACTCGGTAGTTGAACACCCCTCGGTGCTTGAGGTTGGCCATGAACTCAAAGGGTCTGGCTTCGCCGCGAACCCGATTCCAGTCGATTCTTTTGGTCGACTAAATATGGGGTTTGTCGACGCTGTTCAACCTGGTGACTTGGTCAGCGTGATGTGGGCCAATAACGAGATGGGCAATATCTACCCTGTTGCGAACATCGCCGTGGCAGTCCACGAACGCGGCGGCCTGCTTCACGTTGATGGGACTCAAGCCATCGGTCGAATTCCAGTCGACTTTGGTGCCTCCGGAGCTGATTTCATGTCGCTGTCGTTTCACAAAATGGGCGGACCAAAGGGGATTGGCGCGTTGCTGATTCGCGAAGGCCGGAAGGTCGAAGCCATTGTCGCAGGTGGCCATCAGGAGCGCGGTCGCCGTCCTGGGACCGAGAACGTCGCTGCCGCAGCGGGCCTCGACGCAGCGATGAAGGAGCTGATGGGGCAGGGCGAAATTTGGACCAAACGACTGGAATCGAGCCGGGAACGAATGGCGCAGGGCCTCCGCCGAATCGAAGGCCTGACCTTCCGCGGAAATGTTAGCGGGCCCGAGGCGTTACCTAATACATTAAACTTCGCGGTCGCAGGATTGGACGGCGAAGATTTGCTGCTTGCGCTCGATTTGGACGGAGTGGCGCTGTCCAGCGGCTCAGCGTGTACCGCTGGTTCGCTCGAACCAAGCCACGTGATTCTGGCAATGGGTTACGATTCGGTGCGGGCAAAAGAGTCGGTCCGAATTAGTTTTGGTCCGACGACCACAGACCAAGAGATCGAGTCCGCGCTTGGCAGAATCACGGTGATCGTTGACCGCCTGCGTCGAATTTGAGAAACGTTGCGCCCTGAACGGGCGAGGTAGAAATGAGTACGACCCTAGATATGCCAGATGTCACCGGCCGAATCGTGATTGCGATGAGCGGCGGTGTGGACAGTTCAGTCGCTGCAGCGCTGCTTGCCGAAGCCGGCCACAGCGCTGTGGGAATAAGCATGCGCCTCTATTCGACCCCTCAAGAGGACTACTCCAAAAGCTGCTGCTCGCCGGATGATCTTTTTGATGCCCGAATGGTGGCAAGCCGACTCGGCATCCCGTTTTATGTGGCGAATTACGAAGAGCAATTCAAAGAAACAGTGATCGATTATTTTGTGGACGAATACGCTCGCGGCAGGACCCCAAATCCCTGCGTCATGTGCAATAATCACCTCAAATTCGATATTCTGTTGTCTCGGTCATTGGCCCTTGGCTCCGAGTATCTAGCGACTGGCCACTTTGCGCGTATCGACCGCTCCGGTGATGTTCCAGTCCTTCGCACAGGTCTTGATGCAAATAAGGACCAAAGCTATTTCCTTTTTGGTCTGCCCCGCGAAGCGTTGGGCCGGATTCTTTTCCCACTCGGCGAAATGACCAAAGAAGACGTGCGCGTTCACGCGCGCCGACTTGAGCTTGAAACCGCCGACAAAAAAGAGAGCCAAGAGATCTGTTTTGTCGCCGGCGGCAACTACAAGAAATTTGTCCAGGAACGCCTCGACAAACAAGGCACACGTCCAGGTCATTTGGTCCTTGAGGACGGCACCATCGTTGGTAAACACGACGGAATTCATCAGTTCACCATCGGACAGCGCCGAGGAATTGGCATCGCTTCGGAAGAGCCCCTTTTTGTGAAAGCAATCCGAGTCGATGAGGGCAATGTCGTCGTTGGGCCAAAAAGTGAACTGTTCTCTCGCGGACTTGTCGCGAAGCGTTGCAACTGGCTTTCGTTTGAACACCCCCCGAGCAGCTTCGAGTGCGAGGTGCGTATCCGCTATCGCGCGAAACTGGTGTCCGCGTCCGTCACTGTCGGTGGCGATTCTGGCACCGTGTCCGTCGAGTTCGCTGAGCCTCAGCGCGCCGTAACCCCGGGGCAGGCCGTCGTGTTTTACCGCGGGGACGAGGTCTTGGGCGGCGGCTACATCGAGGAGTCGCGCTCGTGAATTACGAACTGGGCCATCGCGACGACCTTGAGTCACTTGAAGAGACGATCGGATATTCGTTCAAGAACCGGTCCTTCTTGCTTGATGCGATGACCCATCCGTCGTTCGTCAACGAGGATGCAGACACGTGTGTGGATAACCAGCGAATGGAATTCCTGGGTGACTCGGTGCTTGGACTCGTCGTTGCGGAAAAACTGTTTTTGCGTCTTCCCGATGCCGCTGAAGGCAAGATGAGTACGGGCCTTGCACAGATTGTATGTGAGCCTGCACTTGCACAGGTTGCGCGCGAAATTGAGCTGGGCGCGTATATTCGAATGGGTCGAGGCGAGGCGCTGTCAGGTGGTCGCGACCGTCCATCGGTCCTTGCAGATGCCTACGAAGCGCTGCTCGCCGCGGTTTTTCTGGATTGCGGACTCGAAGAAGTTAGTGCCTTGGTAGAGCGGCTTCAGGGCGGGGCTTTCGACGCTTGCCAACCTGTGATTGCATCCGATGATTTCAAAAGCCGGTTGCAGAAATTGGTTCAGAGTGCGAAATCGGCTCCACCCGCGTATCGTATTGTCGACGAAACCGGTCCGGCGCATCAAAAAGTATTTGTGGCCGAAGTGGTCATCGGTGGAAACGGCATGGCACGCGGACAAGGGCGCTCCAAAAAGGAGGCTGAACA
>JBBKVQ010000488.1:0-8492 GCA_037968515.1 Bradymonadaceae bacterium | reverse complement strand
TCAGTGGCTCGACCGACCTTGATCCAACGTTACATGGTCTGGCTTTGGTTTTAGAAGACGGTTGCCTTTAACGAGCATTTGTTGACTCAAATTACCCAAGTCGCCGTTCCAGTTCTTCAGCTGACACCTTACGTTCCCGTGCCGACCCGACCCTTATGAGGTCAATCAATGCAAAGAGCGCATGCAATTCAGGGTCGCGGGATGCGACGATGGGCAGCGAGCCATGAAGTGGCTCAATCGACAGGCCGCGAATAGAGCCCATAGTGTTTGGCCAGATATATTCTTCTGAGGAATTAGTGCTCATTAGTTCCGATAGGCCGGGTGCCTGCCATCCAGCCGGGATTCCACGTGTCATTGAGCCGGGATTGACCGGAAACGCATAGCGCACGCCATGCACCAGAAACTCCAGAAGATTTCGTTTCTTCACTCGACGCCCGTCTTTGACAAAGAGGTCCGCGACTTCTGCACGTTCAAGCGACTTAAACACCTGTGACGGCGCCATTTCCAATTCATGCGCAAGTTGGTCATAAGTCCAGTCGGGGACGTTTCGGCTCGCAATGGCGATCAATATGAAGATTTCCTGGGGTCTTAACATGATGTTGCCGTTTCAAATTTCGAAATATGGAATGCCTTTCTTTGCCAATCCATACAAGTCACGTTTCAAATTTCGAAATATGAAATACGTTTGTGCTTCAAGCCTTGAGATGTAGTGTCAGCGAGCCTGAGTAACGAGATGCCGAGGGATGAGAATGACAATAAATATCAATGCAGGCGCATTTGCTGGGTACGTTGGCGAGCTCGTTGAAGCGGGTGGAAAGACTTCAAAAGTAAGGGTGTCGGTCTTTGGCCGTGAAACGGTCGTCGAAATTCCGAACGAGTGTTTTGCCTCCGATGGCGAAGCCTTTGACGTCTTTGCGAGCTTCGAGAAAGACATCATCAACGACCGCAGATGGGAGGCCGGCGAGGCGACTCGCGACTGGTGGCTTGAACAAGAAGGCCTTGTTTCGGCCAAGACCTGGGTCGAGCACCTTGAGCGCGACGAGGCGGTCGAGCGTGCTGCCAAAGAAGAAGGTTCTCGGATTCTGCAGCGGCTCAAAGACGAGCTGCCAAACGACTCCAGCTACGCGCAAGTTGACGCCCATTTTCGCGAGCACGAATCAGCATTTCGGCCCTTCCGCGTGCGATGGCGTGCTCGCCAAATGGGGCTCGGCGGAGACCAAGAAGAGCAAATCTGGCGGGTGCATAAGGTCAAGTCGTTGCAGCGCGTCGCGTTTCGCGCATGGTGGGCACTACAACCGCGTCCGACTGAGGGCTGCCGAGAACTCCTGGAAGCCGTTTGGTCCGGCAAGGATTATCACGCGATGACGGCTGCCGAGTATGAGGCGTTCGACCGTTGGGGACTTGAGGCTGTGGAGTTGAGTTTCAACCGCTGGCGCGATGAGCCGATTGCCGTTCGGGAGCTCGACTCACTGCCAGCCGGCCACCCGTGGCGCGAGTTCATCGGAATCGACCCGGGGGAGGCAGTCCGCCAATACTTCGCCTCAATCGCGTCGCACGCACCGCAATGGACAGCGTCCTTCGCACAGGCAGTGCGGGTCATCTACACGCTGGAGGCCGGGGGCGAGCATTACTTGGTCTACGCGTGCGACATGACCGAGGGTTATGAGGCGAAAAGGCATCCGGTACTCTCGGTCCTGGTCGGAGGACCGCCACTTGATGCCGCACAGCTTACCATTGTTGATGAGCGGCTGACAGATTACGTTCGCAAGGCTGGCTGGAAGGTCCCACCGGAGCTTCGTGAGCTCTACGCGATTCATCATGGCTTGGGTAGATTCGCATCATGGGCCGTCCGCTTCGACAACGCGGGCAGCATCTATCCTGCCGAGCTGCTCTCCGTCCGCGGCGAAGTCATGAACTCGATCGCCAAAGAGCAGGGCTTCCAGCCCGACGGCTATCGCTTTGATGACCTGCTGACTTTCTTCGAAGACGGTATGGGCAATGGCCAGAATTTCCTTCGGCGCCAAGGCAACGTCGTGGGTACGGTGGATTGGGACCACGAAACGCGCGAGATCAGCTTTGCGCCGTCGTCTTTCTGGAGCTTCCTCGAGGAATCCCCGATGCGATGGTGGTTCGGCGAGACCTACAACTAGAGCTTGGAATGCCTTGCACGACGGGTGTTTGTAACACGCCGACGTGCGCTTCTTCGCTAGAGCTTTTCCCGCGTTCGAGACGATTCGAGCTGTGTGAGCACCTCCATATCCGCGATCAAGGCCTTCATGCTTGAAGGATCGAGTGCATTGTAGATCCCTCGGATTCTGCGTTTGGGGTCTAGCAGGACAACGTTTTCTGTGTGCAGAAAATCGTCCTTGGACTTTTTGACACCCAGGTCCTCCTCGATGAAATACGCCGAACGGCCAAGGTCGTAGATTTCTGACTGTGATCCGGTGAGCAGACGCCATTGAACCCAACGAATATCACGCTCGGTCGCATAGCGCGTTAGGACCTCAACGGTGTCGATTTCAGGGGTCACAGAGTGCGAGACAATGAGCACCTTTGTGTTTTGCTGAAAATGCTCTTGGACTTTGTGCAGGCTATGCATCATCGGGCTACAGATCGCGGTGCATGTCGTCAAAAAGAAGTTTGCGACCACGATTTTTCCGTCGAGGTCGGCTTGGGTGAAACTCTGACCCTTCTGATCGGTCAATGCGAATGCTGGAATCCCGTGAAAATCATCACTATCTGCGACGTTCCAGCGCGGCGTAAAGTCTGCACTATTATAGTGCGGTAGCGCCCGAGTCTTAGGAGCAACCTCATTGGCCTCACAGCCCAATAGAAGCCAAATCGCAATGAGTAGTATCTTCATCGTTTCACCTTCCCGTCTTCAACGTCGTTGCACAGCGCCGACTTTTGGAGGCCGTAGCGAAAGCCATCGCGGACTTCGTAATTCATGAAGGGCTTGCCGTTCTTTCGAAACGCACGTTGCATGCCGGTTTCCCGGTCGTTTTCGTACGTCAATTCCGTGTAAAGCTTGCCGTTGTCGTACCATTGACGATGGACACCTTCGCGGCGGTCATCGACGTAACGGAATTCGAATTTCGTGGTCCCGTCTGGCCACCAGCCTATGTGTCGGCCGTTCGCGCGGTTGTCGCGGTACTCCCGCTGGTCACGGCGTTTTCCATCCAGATAGAAGCTCGACGAAAGGCCCTCAAGTTTACCTTCGTGGTAATACGCCAGCTTTTTGGTCGCTCCATTTGGGTACGTCGTGACGAGCGATCCCGTGAGCGAAGTTCCGCCCACGAAATAGCGCCCATTTTCGAGTCGCACGTTTGGATCCTTGACCGAAAACTGTGGCGTGTCTGCACACCCACCCAACATCATTAAAACGATGAAAATACGTCGCAACTTTGCGCCTCGTGTCAGTTTGTGAAGGTGCCTTTTGTGCCATGATAGGCGCCTGCTTTGATGAGGTAGTAACCACCATCGAGGTAGTTAACCGTTGAGCAGTGGTAGTGGTAGATACCGTCTGGATAGTCGCTCGTTACACCAACGTGTCCACCGTTTTCGTCCAGGTCTGACGGGTACGAATCATCCATGTCCCGACGTGAGTAGACAGGAAATCCGTCCCGCAGATAACCGATGAGGCTGTCGTCGTCATTTCCAAGGGACGTGGGTTCGAAGTGGTAGTGGTAAACCCCGCCAGGCCCCACGTGGGCGCCGTTTGTGTCCATGGTTGAAAGTGTAGTCGAATCGACCTGTACATTTCCTCCCTCGCGGTCGTTGTAAATTGCCACACCGTTGATCGCCATGCCGATTGGGCCCAAGGCTGTTTCTTCCTTGGAAGTGGCCTCAACGGGATTCAATGGAATCGTCATCGAGAACTCCTGTTCTCGAACAAGCCCGGGTGTGACGGGGCGATCGTCGGGCTGTGGCTCGTAAAGCGAGTTATCACTGCCCCAATAGGGGGTCTTGTGGTCAGGCACTCCCACCGAACGCAGAGTCACGGTTGTCTCGGAGAATTCCAAAGTCACACTATCCCGATAGTTGTTTCGGAATGGATCTTCGCCACCGCCCACGGTGTTGTTTGTCGGGCTCGAACCGGAGGTGCCGTTATTGGATGCTGTTGTGCTGTTGTTTGAGTTGTTTGACGAAGCGTTATTGCTGCTGGAATTTGTGTTTGTCGCATCGTCGTTGGAGTCGTCTGCGCACGCAGCAGAACCCAAAACAAGTGCAAGAAGAAGTGTGTACTTTCTTTTCATGGCGTGAGGACCTCTTTGCTTAGCAAACACTGGGGGTTCCCCCTGTGAAATCAGCCGACATGGCCGAAATGCTTTGAGTGTTGGCCTTGATGGTTTTGGAACAGGAAGAGTGAACAACCTTGATTGATTTTCCTGAGCCCAAACTCGACTCTAACGACCAAAAGAGGAGAAATTGTGGAGTTTTGCGACAGATTTGCGTGAATTAGAAGGCTTACCGCACGGTCCACTCGAACTCGTCGAAGGCGTAGCGAGAGTTAAACACTATGCGCTCCTCAAGAGATGCCCCGCGGTCGGCGAGCTAATTGATGACCAGGGTAAGCTTATCGCCGTCAGCACTTCGAGTCGTGTGACGAAGGCTACGCCTGGTCGGGCGACGATCAGCAAGGCGTGTTGGTCGAGGAGTTGCGGGACGTTATCGGTCGCAGTTTTTGTTAGCGATTCTGGGTCAGTTGCCGGGTTGGACGTTTAGAACGCGGGCATTAGAGCGACACGGCCAGACGCGTGCCCTGGTCGATGGCCCGCTTGGCGTCTAGCTCGGCGGCGACTTCTGCACCACCAATCACGTGCACGTTTTTGACGCCAGATTGACGCAGCGCGTCCGCAAGTGCGTTGTCGGATTGCTGCCCGGCGCACACGATGATGTGGTCGACTTCGAGTGTGCGTCGTTGCCCTTTCACGGTGAGTTCGAGGCCTTTGTCGGTGATGCGTTCGTACTGGCACTCGGCGAGCATGGCGACGTCGAGGTTCTTGAGCGATGCGCGGTGGATCCAGCCTGTGGTCTTGCCAAGGCCGTCGCCAAGCTTGCCGGCTGAGCGCTGGCACATCGTGATCTGGCGGGCGGGAGTAGGGTGCTGTGGTGGCTTGAGACCGCCACGGTGCTTGTGGGCCATGTCCACGCCCCATTCGTCCATGAACTCCTCGGTGTGCAATGCGGAGCTCTCTTTTACCGCCAGGAATTCGGCAACGTCGAACCCGATGCCACCCGCACCAATGATCGCCACACGATCGCCGACTTCGGCGTCGCCGCGAAGCACGTCGATGTAGCTCAACACCTTTGGGTTATCGATGCCGGGCAGGGCGAGTTTACGGGGCATGACGCCGGTCGCGACCACCACTTCGTCGAACTCACGTAAGTCGGCGGCACTGGCTGTGGTCCCACGCCGCAGGTCGACGCCCGATAGCTCGATGCGGCGCGCGAAGTAGCGCAGGGTTTCGTGGAACTCTTCTTTGCCGGGGATTTTTTTGGCCATGTTGAACTGGCCGCCGATCGAGACCTCGCGTTCAAACAGCACGACGTCGTGGCCGCGTTCGGCAGCCGTGCAGGCGCACGCGAGGCCTGCAGGCCCAGCACCGACCACCGCGACACGTTTGCGGGCGCGTACTGGGGCGGCGATGAGCTCGGTTTCGTGGCAGGCGAACGGGTTGACGAGGCAGCTGCATCGCTTGTTGCGGAAGATGTGGTCCAGACAAGCCTGGTTGCAGCCGATGCAGGTGTTGATTTCGTCTTCGCGATTTTCCTCGGCCTTAACGACCCAATCGGGGTCGGCCAGGAACGGGCGGGCCATGCTGACCATGTCGGCGCAGCCGTCGGCGAGGACGTGTTCGGCCACGTCCGGCATGTTGATCCGGTTCGACGTCACGAGCGGAATATTCACCTCGCCCATCAGGCGTTTGGTGACCCAGGCGAAACCTGCGCGCGGGACCATCGTGGCGATGGTGGGGACACGCGCTTCGTGCCAGCCGATGCCGGTGTTGATGATGGTGGCACCGGCCTTTTCGATTTCTTTGGCGAGCTGGACGACCTCGTCCCAGGTGCTGCCGTCGGCCACGAGGTCGAGCATCGAAAGTCGGTAGATGATGATGAAGTCGCTGCCGACCGCCTCGCGACAGGCTCGCACGACCTCGACAGGGAAGCGGATGCGGTTTTCGTAGCTGCCGCCCCATTCGTCGGTGCGTTTGTTGGTGGACGACACGATGAACTGATTGATCAGGTAGCCTTCGGACCCCATGATCTCGACACCGTCGTAACCGGCTTCTTTGGCCAATCGGGTGGCGTTCGCGAAGTCGCGGATCGTGCTGCGCACCCCACGTTTACTGAGCGCAAACGGCGTGAACGGGTTAATGGGGGCCTTGATCCGGCTCGGCGCGACCTGCAACGGATGGTAGGCGTAGCGCCCGGTGTGCAGGATCTGCATCGCGATGCGGCCGCCTTCGGCGTGCACGGCATCGGTGACGGTGCGGTGCTTGAGCATCTCGATTTTGTTGTTCATCGTGGCCGCAAACGGCTTGGTCCAACCGGCGATATTGGGAGCGATCCCGCCGGTGACGATGAGTCCCACACCACCGCGTGCACGGCGGGCGAAGTAGGCCCCAAGCTTGTTCAACGGTCCGAGGCTGTCTTCGAGGCCCACATGCATCGACCCCATCATGATGCGGTTTTTGAGCACCACGTGGCCGAGGTCGAGTGGGGCAAGGAGTTTAGGGTACTTCGTGTGGGTCATGTGTGGCTCGAAGGATGGACAAGGGGTCACCGTTTTCAACGAGACCGCAGTTTGGAAGGTTGCGTAGTCAGAGGCAAGCGCACGCGGCACCCAACGACGAGGTGAATTTCCGTGGAACGACTCAAGCCGTCACGCTCAGCGAGTCTCGGTAGCGCGTGTCCACTTCGCAATGACGAACAAGGTCGAGCTGAGTGCAACGAGCGTGATGACGATATGGATGAAAAACGTCGGATGGGGCATGCCCAGCGCGTAGACGTTGCCAAGTCCGTGGAAGGCGACCGCTGCCAGAAGGGCGCCGATGACACCGAGTGATGCTTTCATTGGCGAAACGCCCGATCGTTGCCAACCAAAAGCTGCACCGACCCATGACGCGGCGACGACGTGCACCGGCGCGAATGTCCGTCCGACGTACATTGCCTCAAGAATGTCGAAGGTTGGGGCGATCATGAAGAACAGATGATTCTCAACGACCATGAAACCGAGTCCCACAAACGCGCCAACGAACAGGCCGTCGAGCGCGTCTTTGACGCTCCGCATGCGCGTGAGCAGGAGGATCATCAGCGCCTTGATGCCTTCTTCCATCAGCGGGATCGTGACGCCGGCCTTGAACTCGTCGAAAACGAGTCGGTCGAGCGCTGAGGGTGGTTCGTGAAACCCGACGAGGATGGCCACGCTGCCCGCACCGGCGAGCAGCGCGAGAATGGTCAGGTGTATTGGCGCTCGACTCCGGCGTGTCAAAAGGCGTCGGAACCCAAAGGCGGTTGAAAGCAGGATTCCGGGAGAAACCAGCAGGCCGAGGACAAGGAGGGTTTCGTGCGTCTCTGGCTCCATCAAACTGTCCCGAGCTCGTAGGAAAGTGAAGGTGACATTTCACGTGAGTAAACGAGGTTCTCACAAACCAGTGCGAAACGTCGTGTTCTGCGGTTGTCCCGTTCGAATTCGACTTTTTCGTTGTGAGTTTTTGCAGAGGACGGTGGTGCCCGTTCCAACGTTGTCGAGATCGAGATTCAGCCCTGAACGGATAGAAGACAACCAATCATGTCCGATGCAGGTGGTTGGTTACGATAGCGCCGTGCACTTCCAGACGGAGTCATTCTACCAGCGCATAATCACATAAACGAGAATCCACAGGCACACACATCCAATGATGAGTGAACGGTTGCTGATCGGGAGCGAGTCCCTCAAGGCCACCGCCCACGCCCTTCGCTCCTTAAAAGCCTTGCTAGACGCCGCGCAGTGGGGGCATTGCGTTTCCGTCCGTGGGATGGGTTTTCGGCAATCTGGGCAATTCATGCCGCAATCATATCACATTGCAGATCGAGCCGTTATCTCGACGGAGCGTCGCCAATGACCCCACGGTGACACCAAAGCTCCAAGAACGAGAAAAGCCTGCTCGAAAGCAGGCTTTTCTGGATGACCCCTACGGGATTCGAACCCGTGTCGCCTGCGTGAAAGGCAGGTGTCCTAACCGTTAGACGAAGGGGCCAAAGTAACCATGAGCCGTGATGGGCTCGAACCATCGACCCGCGGATTAAAAGTCCGCTGCTCTACCAACTGAGCTAACGGCTCGATTCACTGGTTGAGATGTCTAAGGTCTCAACCCGTCGAGGAACAGCTTTTTATAGAGGCTGGCTTAGCCTGTCAACGATATTTCTAGCCCTAAGGCGCATTTTTTAGCTTACCGAAACCACGACGTACTTCTTTTTGCCTGCTCGAAGCACAAGTTTCGTTTCAC
>JBBKVQ010000487.1:0-18017 GCA_037968515.1 Bradymonadaceae bacterium | reverse complement strand
TACCTGACCGTTCAGGGGATCGATATTGGTAAACCACGCATCACGGGCGAAATCGTGAACGGTGGAATCGAACTCTACCTTCAAATCAACGACCTGCTTGTGAACACGCAGGGAGGGATCAACCTCAACGGGCAGGTCCTCAACCTCAGTGGTACGGTCGAAGCCACCATGAGCGCGCTGGTTCGCTTGAATGTGACAAAAGTCGGGACAGGTCCTGTTCAGGTGACCGTGGGTACCCTCGAGTTGGCGGTCGAGGAGGCAACATCGAACTTTGTTTCTCCCGAAGCCAACGCGATTTTCACGCTGGCGCAATCGGCCCTACGTTCAACCCTTGAGACCTTGCTGATTGACACCGTTGAGGCAGCCTTTGTGAACCAACTGCCGGATTTGCTGCTCGGTACAATTGGCGCTTTGGACACCGCGCTTCAAAACCAGACGTTCGAACTGAATCTGGGGCTCGGCACCCCGATGACCTTGTTTTTTGACGCCCGAATGACTCGCCTGAACACGTTTCGACGCAGTCGGCTCGAAGCCGGCCTCAAGGCCAAAGCACATCTTGATGTCCCCCGAGTTCATATCGAATCACGCGGGATCCCGGCGACCCAGATCGCTTCGACTTACCCGTTTTTCGCCTCCAGTCGGATTCAAATCGCGCTCAAAGAAACGCTCATCAACGGGCTGTTGCACAGCCTGTGGGACGCGGGGCTATTGGATTTGGATGTTACCGAACAACTCCCGATTGCGGCTGAACGTGCCTTGGTTTCTGCCAAAATCCAGCCCTTGATTCGGCCTCCTCTAGAGGGGCAGGAATCGACCACCGTGCTTCAGGTAGGACAGCTCGAACTTGAAGTGAAGGTCTTGGGCCGAACCGATCGATATGGCGTGAATATCGAGACCAATATGGTCTTCGAGCTGGTGGATGGGTCACTTGAACTCGTTGTGGATGATAATCCCAAGATAATAACCTGGGTGATTTCAAGCAGCGTTGGCGGCGCTTTACTGTCGCCAAGCGGGTTGGAAACACTGATCCGCAGTCAGGTTTATCCTCAACTTCTGTCCGCCCTAAACAGCAGCCTGTCCATCGCCTTACCCGTCCCAGATCTCTCGGGCCTTGGCTCGCTGTCGCCCGCGCTGGCCGCGTTTGATGTGCAATTCGGATTGGCCCGGCCGGTGGTTATGAGAGAGGGCTATTTGATGGTGGATGCGACGCTTGACGGAGCCCTCTAGTTTTTGACCAGTTTCTATTTGATTTCGGGTTTACCCAGCCCCAAAAATTGTGTAACTCGCTCGCAATCTAAGCGGACCAGGCTTGCTGGTCTCCAAGAGTGCGCGGGAAGTAGTATGCTCATTCACCTGGACAAAAACGATGTCCTTTTTATCTGTGATCACGCCACCGAGTCGTTCGAAGCCGAGGACGAAGGCGAAGGATTTGCCGAAGAGGTCATCAAACGTCTCGAAAACGCTGATATCGAAGTGATCGAATCGCGATCGGGTTCGTCAGCAGACGAGTTCTTCGTTGAACTCTTCATGCAGTGGGACGGCGCCGACGTGGTGGATATCCTAGACCTCATCACCGAATCACTCAGTAATATCGATATCGAGTTTACTCACGACGAGGTCGATCTCGACGCGGACGATGATGACGAAGATTTCGATTCCGACTTCGAAGACGATGACTTCGACGACGACGACGATGCAGACGAAGATTTCGACGGCGACAAAGAGTGAAATGCGAATTGCGGTGATTGGCGGCGGAATTGCGGGTCGCTGTGTCGCTGCCGCACTCGCAGTCGATGTCGACCTCTACGACAACCCCGAACCGCGGGCATCAGACGTTCCGGCGGCAATATTTCATCGATTTCCGGGCAGGACTTTCGATCCGCCAGAATACCAGTCCATCGCCTACAACCGCACCGTCGAGTGGCTCGGCAGGTTTCCGCTAGGTTGCGAGCCGATTCGCATCATCCGCAAGCGTAATCAACGTCTTGCAAGGTCGCTGGCCCGTGCACCGCAAGCGGCCTTGATCGAGGCCACCGCAGAACATTTCGAATACGGTGGGGCTTGGGTGGTCGACATGCCTGTTTGGCTCGCCCAATTGGCTCCTGCCGTCGTGGCTCTCCCTGGGGTTGCTAAGCTCCAAACAGACGACGTCCTGCGTGTAGCGACCGTCCACGGCGTCCAAGAGTACGATTATGTCGTCGTCTGCCCAGGGTCTGCGCTTGCAGATTGGCTACCCGGACCTGATATCCGCGTGGTGCACGGCGAGATCGCATTCTTTGAAGGCGAAATCGACAAGGCGGAGTTTGGTAGCGCCCATGTCTATCCTGCGGGCGGGAAAGTGGCGGTAGGTCACACCTTCCTAGACGAGCCACGACCCGACGCTTTCGCCATTGAAGAACTTCGGCGTCAGGCGAAGGCTGATGGCCACGTGTTGGGTCGGGAGCATTCGGTCTGGCGCGGAGCACGGTCAGTGGTTCATCCGGACCGGCTGCCCGTTTTGACCGAGGTTCAGCCCAACGTTTTTGTGCTCGGCGGGCTGGGTGCCAAGGGCTTGCTCTACGCGCCTTACTTGGCCGAGGCGGTGGCAGCACGAATAACTAAGGGCGAAGAATTGCCCTCCGCTTTCGACTGGCCGCGTATCTTGTGACGGG
The DNA here is from genome assembly GCA_037968515.1 of Bradymonadaceae bacterium. Lineage (GTDB taxonomy): Bacteria > Myxococcota_A > Bradymonadia > Bradymonadales > Bradymonadaceae > JBFFMO01. Next base: position 15,366 of record JBBKVQ010000487.1, on the reverse strand, counting down.
TACGCCACTTCAGCCAACCTCGCTTATCCGCCACGGTGCCGGATTTAGATTTTCCGCCAAAAAATCAATGAACAGCCGAACCTTCGCCGACAGGTGTCGGTTATGAGGATAAAGCGCCCAAATCGCTCGCTCCCCAGGCGTCCAGTCGTTCAGGATTTCCACCAAGGTTCCCTGCGCAAGGTCCTCATTGGCAATGAAGTCTGGCAACACCGAGATCCCAATCCCAAGGCGTGATGCCTCGAGCAAGGCAATGCCGTTGTTGGCCTTCATGCGGCCAGACACCGCCACGTGGACGGTCTCTCCGGATTCCGATTCAAAACGCCAGGCGCTTGGCGACGACTGGTAAGTATAATGTAGACACTCGTGGTGGCTCAGGTCGCTTGGCGTTCTGGGCGTTCCGTTTTTTGCCAAATAGTCAGGGCTCGCGCAGGTCACCAGACGCACCGGGGCAACCTTTCGAGCGATAAAACTCGAATCCGCCAATTGTCCGATTCGAATCACAAGGTCGAACCCTTCGTCGATGACGTCGACTTCTCGGTCGCTGAAATCAAGATCGACATTCAGTTCGGGGTTTGCGCACATAAACTTCGCCACGATCGGCGTCACGAACTGCAGGCCAAACGACATCGGCGCGGACATTCTCAGCACGCCGCGCGGTGCAGTGTTCAACTGCATCACCGAGCGCTGCGCTTCGTCGACATCGTCGAGTATGCGTCGAGCCCGCTCATAAAACGCCTGACCCGCATCTGTGGTCGCGATTTTTCGGGTCGTGCGGTTTAAAAGGCGAACCCCAAGATTATCCTCGAGCACGGCAATCTGTTTGCTGACGTAGGATTTCGACACGCCCAACTTCTCGGCGGCGCGTGTAAAACTCCCTTGGGTGACCACCTCTACAAATGTCTCAAGATCCATGATTCGGGTCATTGTTTCCCTCTGACGACAAACAGTTCACAAATGGTTGCCTTTTCTTCCCACAGGAACAGCTTAACTTCAATTCTCACAACGAATGGAGGCATCATGAACACCACTCATAAGTCCAACGACCGCGGCCACACTCAGATTTCGTGGCTAAACAGTCGCCACAGTTTTTCGTTTGGCTCTTATTTCAAACCTTCCGCGATGGGATTTCGTTCGCTTCGCGTCATAAACGACGATCGGGTCGCTGCCGGCGCCGGTTTTGGCACGCATGGCCACGCAAACATGGAAATCATCACGTACGTGGTCGAAGGCGCGCTCGAACACAAAGACAGCCTTGGAACGGGAAGTGTGATTCGTTCCGGAGATATCCAACGAATGAGTGCAGGCACAGGAATTCGCCACAGCGAGTTCAACGCCAGTAAAACCGACCCCGTTCGCTTCCTGCAAATTTGGATTCCGCCGGCTCAGGACGACCTCAAACCAAGCTACGAACAACGGTCGATACGTCCGGGAGACAACGAGTTTGTTCTGTTGCTCTCGCCAGACGGCGCAGCCGGAAGCGTGACGATTCATCAGGATGCGCGAATCTATTCAGCGCGCCTTTCGGCCGGAAAAACGTTAGTCCGCGCCCTTGACCCGACTCGGCATTTTTGGCTCCAGATGATTACCGGGGAAGCAGCTTTTGGTGAGGAAATACTGAAGGAAGGCGACAGTGTAGCAATCACTGACGAGGCGTCTCTCGAACTCGTAGGGCGAGTCGACGCGGAAATATTGCTCTTCGATCTGGCTTAGTTCGCGGCGGCCTGACCGCGAACGTCGGCCTCGGCCTGTACTTGGCGCGCAAACGCGGGGTCAAGCCGTTGAATCAGCACCCACTCGACGTCCAAATCGCGACTGGTGTCGGCCGAACTGGAACGCTCACGCATCTCGCTCATCGTGAACTGCAGGCTGTAGCCTGTTTTAACCTTCGTGGCTGTGACCAAGTATCTCCGCTCCGTCGTGCCGTCCTGGGCCCACTCGGTCTCAAGAGTGTTGTCGTTCGAATCCCGCACTTGATACCCATATTCAAACAAGATCTTTCGGGCCTCGGGGAAAATCGACTCAAGCGATGCCTTATGAACATAAGACCGAGTGACGCTGTGGATGTACGCCTGGCGAGCGCTGCTTGCGCGCATGCTGGCACAACCTGAAAACGACAGCATCAACATGGAAAACGACAGGAAAATCAACAAGCGGCGCATTTTGGACTCCTAAGCCTTTAGGTCAGATATCAAACAGACGCTCCGAAGAGCAGATAATTCATCACAGAACGACTTCGATCCCCATTGCCAATTCGGACCGAAGCGTCGACGTGGACCAAGTCTTTCGAAACGGAATACTCTGCACTTCCTCCGTGGTCTTGAACAAGAAAAGTTGCTCCCACTTGAACATCAGATCAGCCCGAAAATACAGGTGCTCGCTGTATTTGTAGCGGGCGCCAAACACCGGGCTCAGCAGATACCCAACTCGGGGCAAATCAAAAACTCCAACCTCTTGATCCTTGAGACGGTCGATTTCGGCCTGGAAATCACCGTCGGGAATCAAGATGGGGAAGCCAGCCATACCGCCCAGTGCCACGTCGATCGTATCGGTAACCGGAAGCAAATACTCGATTCGAGCCGACAGTTCGAGGAGTCTTCCGAACTCGTAGAGTTGAGGTTCTTCGTCGTTATTATTATCGCCTTCTGGGGTCACACTCGCGATATACGAGCCGTAGTATGTCACCTGACCACCAAGCCGGATTGATTTTGTCCAATCCTTCATCACGTAAATCGAACCACTCAAGAACCCATCGCTCGTGTACGCGAACGACTCGTCTCGCAATTCGACACTCGCCTGTTCTTCAGCTGATAGGTCGCTGTCCTCGACAAAAAAGCCGGCCCCCATTCCGAGCACGGTCTGGGCGTTGGCCATCGACGAAAATGAACAGAATAGAATGACGCAGATGAGAATTGGCGCACGATTCATAGGAACACCGGTTTCAAAAAAGAGATTTGTCTGCAGTGTGTGGGATCGTCGCTTGCTGTCAACTATCACTCTGGCCGATTTGACGCCGAGTTAGGCAAACCGTATCGTTCATTCAACTAATTGTAGACCATTTTAGGAGGCAGATGTGCTGCGTGTCATCGCAACGATTTGCGCCGTGTTGTTTTCCTTAGCGGGATGTGACGACCCTGCTTTTGACTTCAGCGACCCCGCTCGTGGGCCCGCCGACTTGGTCGGTGGACCAAACAAGGTGAGCAACGGCGAGTTCTTCGGGGGGAATGACGAACTTCCCCGCGCAAGGCTAGTTGCCGTGTTGCCCAGCGACGAATCCCTGCCGGATTGCGGGCCGTCTTGCGAGGCGTACTGTGACGCCCTCAAGCTGACGAACCCGGTAAATCGCGGCGTTTGCCAAGGCTTATGGGGCGTGGGGCTTGACCACCAGCCCGTCGTCAAGGTCGAAGCCTGCCGCCGCCTATTCGTGGATTTGGTAGGACGTTACCCAACACGTGATGACGTGATCGCGACGTGTGATGGCAAACCATGGGGTGAGGTCGCGCTGAACCTCATCAACCGTCCGGAGTTCATTCGCGTTAACCAAAAACGCTGGTCGGATAAACTTTCTTACGACACCCAATCCGTCAGCGTTGAACGCATCTACGACATGGATAACTTGGTCGCAAAACTCTACCGCGCCGAAATTTCCTACGACGAGTTTGCGGCGGTCACCAGCGCTCACCCCATTCTAACTCGACGACTTGCAACCCCCGAGGACCGCACCGATTACCTGTACCAGCTCTTTTTTGGGCGCCCACCGCTCGGTACTGAATCCGCAGACATGAGCCGCCTCTATGGCACGTGGTATCAGGGATATTACGATCATCCTCAACTCCAGATGCGTTTGCCCGACGCCCATATCCAGTTCCCTTGCGTCGACGATGACGGGAAAATCGACCCGAACCTTCGGTCCGAATGCACCAGCACGCTATACGACGATTTCACCGAGATGATCCTCGAACCCGATATTCGGGCGCGGTTGGACGAACGAGATAATCTGACCATGTGGAGCGGAATTTTGAAGGCCAGCGAATGGCAAAAACTCCAAGCTCCGGGCCGTCTTTTGGCCACACAAACGCTGTTTTGGGAGAAGGCCGTCGACGATGTCTTGCTCCAATACTTGGACTACGATCTTGGGAACTTAGTACCGACTGTGCGCGATGAACTTGTTCGGTATTTCCTCGAATTTGGCGGTGATATTCGGGCACTTCACTTTGCTGTCGTGACCTCGGCGCCCTATCTGCAATCGGCTACCAACTCGACCCCGACCAGCTATCGCTGGACGTTTGGACCACTGCGCCAGGTCGAAGCCGAGGCGTGGATCGACTCGATGAAAGTCATGACCGATTACGACTTGGGCGACTGCGACCATCGCCTCACCCGTCCCCAAGATTTCTTAGAAACAAACTCGGTGGCTGGCGTGGCATTGGTAGAAAATTCTGACTGGCGCTTTGACGCCAACGGCGTGGATTACCGGTATCGAAACGTGGCACGCGGCCTGGGTGGATGCCCCGATAACAGCGTCGGCGGGCGTTTCAAAATCATCTCGATTCTGACGACAGCGCAGCAGTTGAACTTCGTGAATCAGGTTTGCGACCCAAGCTTCGAAGGCGGCGGCGCAGCGATCGAATCGATGCTCCCGCTTGGCGTTGCGGCAAACTCAGCCCTGACGCGCGAAACCTCAGCGGCCATCTACAAACATCAGGTGGGTCGTTTTCTGGGTAGACTTCCAGATGCGGAAGAGACCACTCAAGCCAGCGATTTTGGCGAAGAGTGCACCGGCTGCACTGCCGCCCAATTTGCCCGACCCACATGTTTTGCGCTGCTCTCGAGCGCGGAAATGCTTTTCTACTGAGGCCCAAATGAGCGACTCAAAAAACTTCGGACGTCGAACATTTCTAAAAGGGGTAGGCCTTGCCGGCGCAGGCGTGGCGATGCCGCACGTGTGGGTGCCCAAGCAGGCGTACGCTCAGTCGATGGCGCGCGGTGAAGTAAAACACCTGATTTATGTGCGACTCAATGGCGGCTTTCGGTTCACGACGGCGTTTAACGGCGAGGTCGCAGACCGCTTTAATCCGTGGGGGAAAGCTTCAAGGAAGGCCGATGGGACCGACTGGGGACCTGCGGGCCTCTTGGGCGAAGCGTCGTGGCTTGATGGAGACGACGGCGCCGCACGTGCAGCGTTGGGCATGAAGTCCGTTTTGGACATGACCAACGATATCGCAGTTCTTCCCTGTGTAGATCACGAGCCGACCTCAGGAAGTGCCGATGGCAACCACAGCTCAGGTCTGCAGCGCTTCGTCAGTGGTTATGCCTCGAACGGCACCGGCATCTTCACGATGATCAACTACGGACTTCGTGACCGTGTGGCGGAAAACCCCGAAGAAGTCCTCTTGCCATCGTTTGTCCTTGGCGGAGGCGGCATGGCCAACGGTGCTGGGCAATTTGCAGGATACCGCCCTCCCGTCCTTCAAGAGGGATTTTCGGGATTTGGTTTTGATTCAGCGAAGTCGTTGCCTGACTGGGCGCGCCGTATGTCAGATAACACCGATCAGCGCATGTTAACACGTGCTCACCCGCAAACACGTGCTCCGATTGACGCCTATATTCAGTCTCGTGAGGCCACGAAACGCTACTCCGAGATCTTCACAAATCCGGCGTTAAATATCAGCCAGCGCTCCGACGATATGTTTGACGGCGTGTCCAATAACCAGCTCAGACTTCTGCTTGGCGACAATGGCACTGCGCGAAACATCATGCTGGCCCTTCGGCTCTTCCATTTTGGCTCGCCGGCGGTGTTCATGAATCAAGGCGGCTACGACATGCATTCTGGCGAAGAAGAAGGCCTACCCGGGCGGATGAATGAACTGAATCAGTTGATTAGCGGGCTTCACACGGCCCTGAAACTCATGGCCCATCCCGCAGGTGGAACCTATTGGGACCACACGATGGTCGTGTTCGGCAGTGAATTTGGCCGAACAACCCGAGGCGGAAAGTTCAACTCAGCACGCGGCTCCGACCACGGTGGCGACTTCGCCACACGTTGGATGTCGATGCCTGTGATGGGGGGTGTGGTTTCGCGCGCTGGCAACGGAGGCAAATCCTTCGGCGAGACGTCCCTAGAGGACCTAAAGGCGCTCGGCAAGGTCTACTCCTATCGCGGGTTGATGAAGACCCTGATGGACATGCTGGGCTGTGACCATTCGGAGTTTTTCCCAGCCGACGAACCCTTCAACGATTTGGTGTTGTGATGTGGCGATTCGTTTTGATCTTGGCCTTGGGGCTGACCTCGTGCGGACCTGATTTCTCGGAAGCCGGACTTGGCACGGAAATCCCGTTCACACCGTCTCGGCCCGAAATTCCGACAGGGGCAGCAGTCACGCCGTACACAGGCACCGATGCATACGTCCAAGACGCTCAAGAGCGATTCAGGACCGGCCTAGATGTTCATCGGAAGATTGTTTGGAGAACCTGCACGCCTAATGATGGCGTTTGCCATAATCGTAAGGAATACCCAGACCTTCATACACCCGCGAATTTCCTCGCCGCGATCGACGCGCCGTGTAACCTGCAGCCGGGCGAATACGCCTCGGTGTACGACCGCTGCGAACGTCCAGGAGACCGTTTTCGTCTCGATTTTTGGGATGACTTTGGCCCTGCGATCGAAATCGCCTACGTCGAGTACCTGACGCCGGTTGAGCAAGAGCCCGGCGCCAGCGAAGAGCTCACCGCGACCTCACCAGGATTTCATGTGCACCTGCGGTCGCCGGTGTCGATTGACCAGACCGAAGTGTGGGCGCGCGGTCAATTCATGCGGACGATCGTGGGGCAGGGCGACGTGGTGCTTTCTCAATTCCAAACGACTTGGCGTGTGCTTGATGGCGGCAAACACCTGATTGCCGAGGTCAGGAATTATCAGACTGACGCCGCCGCAGACCTTGAACGAATCGGCATCCGCCAAGGCGACCTAAACCGAAACCAAGTCTTTGGGGCCGATGAAAATTCCATCGTTCCGTTGATCAAGCGCGGCGACCCGGAACACAGCTATCTGATCGCGAGAGTCCGTGGCGAAATGGATGGCCTGGCGGTGCCTGGTTCACGCATGCCGCTCGCAAATCAGCCACTGAGCATCGAGGAAATGCTCGCACTGTTTTGTTTTGTCGAAGGCCTGCCCGAAACCGGGATGCCCGATCTCGCGGCAGCCGTGAACTACAAGGATTGTTCCTACAGTGTTGACCCTGGCAGCCTAAATTTGCTGGGCGAAGGCGTGACCTGGAAGTCCAGGATTTCGAAAATTCTAGAGGCTAATTGCGGCGGTTGCCACGGCGGCCCATCGCCAAACGCAGATCTGAATCTGGTGGGCGACGGCGCGTTCGAACGCCTGCTTGGCGACTCCGCGCAAAATCCAGACATGAAGTTGATTGTTCCCGGAGATTTCGAGAACAGTTATCTGTGGTGGAAGTTGACCAAGAACCCCGAGATATCCGGCCTACAAATGCCCTACAACCCGTTGACGGGCGAGGGCAGCCTGACCGAGGCTGAACTGGGTGATATCTCGACCTGGATCGCCGCTGGTGCCATCGAAAACGAGTGAGCTATCGGTAGCTCTGAATCATCTTCTCTAGCCGGTCGAGTCCACGTTCGAGGCTTTCTTGGTTGGGGCCAAAACTGAATCGAATATGACTCTTGAAACGACTCGTGCGCGAGGCACGTTTGCGTCCAGGGTTCACGTCGAAAAACTCTCCTGGCACGCAGATGCAACGCGCCTCAAGGGCTGCTCGGAAGAAGTCCATTCCATCGGAAATCTCGTCTGGCAGATCTTCGACACTGCCCCAAACATAGAATGTTCCATCCGGTGGCCGCTCGACCCGGATTCCCATGGCGGTCAGACGACTCAGCGCAAGCGATCGCTTTGCCCGAAAACGCTTCTGAATCGCAGAGATTTCGGCTTTAACGTGGCCATCGGAGAGCAATGAAATCGCCGCCCGCTGCAGCGGACGAGCCGCTCCACCGTCGAGGAACGATCCTGCACTGCCCAAACGGTCGATCACGTCCTTGGGCCCCAAGGTCCAAGAAACTCGCCAGCCTGGGTAACGCCAATTCTTCGTCAAACCATTGATGATGACCACGGGGTCTTTATTCACGTCTTGGACATAGGTCGCCGCCGTGGCCTCAAGATATGCGGTCATCGGGTCGCCGTTCCAAACGTAGTGGCTGTAGAACTCGTCCAGAATCAACATACAGTCCAGACGTCGTGCCGTAGACACCCAGCCGCGCAGCGTGTCTCCGCTGATCAGTTTGCCGGTCGGATTGCAGGGGTTTGACAGCAGTAATGCCGAAAGCCCACGCCCCATAATTTCGCGCTCCAACTGCTCAAGCGAGAAGTCGTAACCACGATCCGGATCAAGAAGAATCGGGATGGGCGAAAACAGCTTGAACAGGTCGAGCAGCTCTTCGTACGCCGTGTAGTCTGGAAGGAAATGTCCCAAGTGAATCGGACCAAGCGACGCCGCCACGCGAGTAAGCCCAGATCGTCCACCACCCGAAATACTTACGTTCTCTGCGGTATACTGCGAAGCCATGCCGACTCGGAACGTACGGTTATAATACGCCGCAACCGCCTCACGAAGCTCCCAAAGGCCAGCTACGGGCGAATATTCATGGTCGTCGACATCAACGTCGATCTGGCTGATGCGTGCGGGTGCTCCATCGAGCGGACCCGCTTCAGGCTGCCCTTGGCCAAAATTTGTCCAATCATTTGAGTCTGGGCGATATCCGGCCTTGGCGGCCTCGCTCATGACATAAATGACCCCGGTGCGGGGGACGTCTCGAAAGGCTTCGGTGTCGTGCGAAGTGGACAAAACTGCTCCACGATTTATGGGAGACGCGAAACGTTTTCGCGAAGTTGAGGGAAAGGCATATCTTGCAAGGAATCAAAGGGGAGCGTGCTGCGGATGCGCTCAGCAGCGTCTGCTGGGTCGGCATCATCAAGGTCGTTGGGTAATCCGCGTAGCAGATTCGCAAGACGGCTCGTATCGTCGGCTCCAGGCTCTTGGCGAACCAACGGGTAAATTGTGACTTGTTCTTCGACGCCGAGCTCAAGAACCGCTGTCGAGTCATTGCAGACCCCAAGGATCCCGTAACCGCTGGCGGGCAAGCCCCGACCCTCAGCCTCCCAACGCTTGCGAAGTTGACCGGCGAGCTCGAAAATATCTTTGATTTTCTGAGCATCGCCCGAGGCAGAGGCGTACTTGACCAAATCACGACCACCCGACCAAATCGGTCGAATATCTGATACCGCGCGGAAACTCGTGCCGTTGGAAACCCCCATATAATACATGATGTCGACGTTGATCAGTGGCCCACGCACGTGGAAATTATGATGGGTATGCGGCGATGGCAGGGCGAATGTCTCGCCGTTTCCGATATCGATGCCGGAGTCGAGCCATGCCGCAGCTCGCACCGCGCGGCCCTTGTACCAAAGGCCAAGGAAATTCGCGAAGTAGCGGGTATTGCTGACTTCAATCGTATGTCCAGAGGCATAGAGCGCATCGATGACCTCGCCGATCGTCGAGTAGGTCTGGTCGCCGTTGACGACGGTCGAGCCGTTTTCAAGCGCCAAGTTGTTAAGCACGTCGGCAAAGTCTTGCGCATTTTGAAGCGCACAATCGCCATAGCTCAAGTCTGCCCAACCACCGGTAAGAAGGCCGGGGATCGCTTCGTTGACCGGTTTCAGGCCCGGTCTGTCGGGTGAGCAGTTCTTTTCTTTGAGTGCCTGGACATCGAATTTCATGGCGCCCGGAGTTTCCCCCGACGGGGTCGAGAACTCCAACAAGCCCTGTGCCAAGCTCACGACGCTCATCGGCAAAACAGGGAATGCCTCGGGCAATCCATTTTCTAGCGCAGCCTGTGCTTGCTGCTGCACCAAACCAGCGATTTGGGGGTCTTCAATCAAAGCAGGGATCGACGTCGCGAGCATCTGCTTAACGCCTTCCTCGCCCACTTCCGCGCGGATTTCGTCGATCATTTCCTGAAGCGACATCTCAGGCATTTCGCAATTTTCGAGACACTTGTAGTCAATCGAATAATTGCCTTCTGGGCCGTTCTCGCCGGCAAGGAAGTCGAACGACGAAACAAGGATTCGGTAAGCGCCGCCTTTATCGAACGACAGCGTCAGGCCGCTGTTTGTGCCTTCGATATCGTCGTTTTCAGCGAGCACGTCGTTGGTTCCAAGGGCAGGGCCTTCGATCAACATATAGGTGTCGAAGTCTGCGGATTTGACCGACACCGCGATCTTTTGGCCTGGCCAAGCGTAGAAACGGTGAGCTCGGACTGCGCCGTTCGTGAAGACGCCATTGGCTGTTTGAGCACGGTCACCCGAGTTGACCCCCGTGGAAGGACGAAAACGTCCAGCCTCGATTATCGAGGTGGCGTCGGCGTCGCCCTTGCCGCCCAAATTAGCCGTGAAGTCGCCTTTTGAACTCGTCGGAGTAGAGTCCTCAGAACAACCCACCGACCCGGCCATCACCAAACAAAGTGTCATCCAACCAAAAGTATTTTTCATCAAAATCTCCATCAATTTTTACAGGCCGAGACCCTACCACGTGGAACCCCAGAAATGAAGATCTGGCTATCATTCCCAGTACGGCAAAATATTGGCGTAATCATCGGTCCACACAGGTCTGGTATCGGGTGTGGATGCCTGCCACCTGCCCGTGGATATCAGCGCGTCTAAATCGGCAGGGGTGCGGGCTAAAACAACCCAGTTGTTTGGAGCGATTCCCAGTTCAAAATCTTGTCGTTCTCGCGGCCAATACTCTTGTTGAATCGACGTCCAGTCTAACGCTGCTGCCGCATTCATGACGATCTGCCCCACGTCGACATGCCCATTTGTCACATGGAAAAGCAGCCAACCTCCGTCTTTTACCTTGGACATGTATACGCGAAGGGCCTCCGTGGTCAGCAGGTGGACGGGTACCGAATCCGACGAATAAGCGTCGACGATCAAAATTTGGTAAGTTGCATCAGGTTGTTTTTCAACGAGTTTCCGGCCGTCTCCGACGTGAATGCCAATTTCACCCGCCGAATCCGCCAGATACGAGAAGTTTGCCTCATTCGATGCCACCGAAACGACAACGGGATCGATCTCAAAAAAATCGAATACTTGGCCCGGTTGTGCGTACGTAGCCAAAGTCCCAATTCCCAAGCCGACCACACCAATTGGGCTGGCATCGTCAGTGGCACGAATCATCTCGAACGCCTGTCCCACGGGGCTGCGCAGCGAATAATAAGTTCCCGGGAGCTTCATCAATTCCGGTTCGCGAGACTGCGAACCATGGTCGGTGCGTCCATGCATAAACATGTTCTGCTTTCCCAAAAGCGTTTCTTTTTGGACGACTTTGTAGATGCCGTACGGGCTACGAATTCTCTGAATCACGTTGGCTTCAAATGGATTCCAAGACACCACCAACATCGCGATCCCTACGGCTGCTGCCGCAATCCGTGGGCTTCGAAACCAGAACAGCAGTGGAACAGCCCCGGCTGAAATCACGACAATCCTATGAGTCGTCGTCGACTCGAAAAATGCGCCAAAGGCATACAACACCGCTTCCACGCCACCGATCAGGCCAAGCACCATAATCACGTTGCGTTTAGACACCTCCAACCGGGGAATCTGAGTGCCAGCGACCATGAGCGCTATTGCAAGCACCAGCGGGTATTCGAATGCACGGTCGAATAGAGCGGGAGCAACAAAGGCGTTCAAGGTGCCCCCGATCACTCCTCCCAACGCCATCCACACATAGAAATCGGTCAGGTGTTCAGCGGCAGGACGGCGGTCAACCAAGGACTGATGAAAGGCTAACCCGACTGCAAATAGACAGAAAAGATGAACCGGGATGGCCAGCAACGTCCGGGAAAATGCAGCGGCAGCGAACTGGCCGACAACGATCAGGATAAGAACCATGGCTGCGCGATGGGCGGTCGGCGTGGAAATCAACCTGCGTCGTGCGAATGCCAGAACAAAAGAACCCAGATACGCTGCCAATGGCAAGACCCATAAAAGCGGGAGCGCCGCGACGTCAGTGGTCAGGAAGGTTGTCGTTCCAAGCAACAAACTGGACGGGATGGCCGCCCATAACAACCATTTTCCGCGTTCGGTCCAAGACGGGGAGGGCGAAGGATGGGGGCGTTCTGCGGTATGAATGGCCGGTCTGACCTGCCAAGCGCATGCAATCAGACTGAGTACCAACGCCACGAATGCAGCCGTCCAAACGACGGTTTGGGTGCTTAAACCCAGCCTCGGTTCGATGGCGAATGGGTAGGTTAGCAGCGCGAGTAGGCTTCCAGCATTGCTCGCAGCATACAGCCGGTAAGGGTCTTTTGCGTCCGCGGCGTCTGACTGAGCATACCAGCGCTGAAGCATCGGGGCGTTCGACGCCAACACAAAAAACGGTACACCCAGTCCGGCCATCAACATGCTTGTGACCTGCCACCACGGCGGCCCATCAGCATTCGCGGTCAAAGCGAAGGGAAGCCAGGCCAGCGCCAGAACATGAAGGCCAACATGCAACCAAACCTGATTCTTGGCACCGAGCCAGCGCGCAGAACCGTGTGCGTAAACATACCCGAGAAGAAGAGCGGTCTGAAAGAACACCATCGAGGTGTTCCAGACCAGCGCGGAACCCCCAAACTCCGGGAGCATCATTCGTCCCGCAATGGGTTGAACGATAAAGAGCAAGAAAGCGGACAGAAAGAGTGTTGCGCCATACTTCATGGCGCCGCCGCCACCGTGGTGAAGGTCACGTCGAATTCGTGTCGACATGAAAACTTATCTTCGCAAGCTACGCGGAATATTCCCACGCCATCGCTCAATCCTGACCCATCAGCCTTGGCGCTCACATCCATCGTCAATTTACAGGTGTCAGCGTCACCTTCAATTGTGGTCAAAAATCGCGTGCAGGCCGTCTCTGCGGGGATCGACACATGATCCACATAAGTCGAAAACTGCGAGATCATATTATCGGGGCAATCGCCGGATTTGGGCGCGAGACTCATCGAGTAAGTGCCCGGAAGAATGACACACGCCTTTTCACAACCGCCTACGGTAAGCAATAACCCCAATAACCCAATCATCGCCTTCATCATCCGACTCCTTTGTCGCGTTCGGCACATCATGGTTCTTCGCCTCGGTGTTGACAATGCCTGCCACGAGCAGACGCTTGTTCAGGACAAAAACGATCAGTTTTGTAGCCTTTGGACGCACATTGCTCGGTGAGGCGGGGTGCTGTAGTCTCCGATCTATTCATGTCGTCGGGCTGTCCATGAAATGCTGGTCAATTTTCATCGCACTCTTAGTTACAGGATGCATCGCCGACTCGCCGAAATTTAACGTTCGGGTGTGTGGCGATGTTCGCATCCCTGAGGACGTTGACGGTTACCGCGTCGTGGTTTTCGACGAAGATTTGGCCCAAGAACTACGCTCGGGTGCTGAAGACCTCGTGATATGTCCCGGCGACCAAGTCCGAGATTTGCCACGCAGTTCCTCTTTCGAATCGGTGGTTGGCAATAGTTGGGTCCGTCTGCAAGGACTAAAAAACGGGATTGTTGTGACCACGTTTGACCGTCGCGTCCGAGCCAATGAAGACGACGACGTCGACATCACCGTCGGAATGACTCGAGCTTGCATGGGTGCAACCTGTGCCAAAGGCCTGACTTGTTATGACGGCGTATGCCAGGCGGCCCAATTCGAATCCAATGACTCGGTCTGCAAAGGATCGGACGTGCCAATCGTAGACGACCAAGAACCGACGACAATTTGCCCGGTCGAAGAAGGAGGCACGCTGTGAGTTGGACTCGTCTACTCGCCCTGCTGTTACTGCTCGCCGGTTGCACTGACACAAATCTCTACTCACCAGCTCGCCCGCGCAAAGAAGCCAGCCGAGTGGCTCTGTCGGGTCGAGTCTGCACCGAAGATCCAGTGGAAGCCCGCTTTCCGGTGAAAGTCGTGTTGCTGGTTGACCAAGCACCGGGTCCCCTTTTCGGGTCCTTCGATCCCGCCGGATTGCGGGTGCGGCCTATGACCGATTTTGTGACCAACGCGCTAAATAACCAGAAGGTCGAATTTGCGGTGGTTGGATACGGTTCGGTGCCCCGGAAATTCGCCCCAACTGAGGGCAGCTTTACGCGTAATCCCGGCGAGCTTTTTGCCGCGGTAGCCAGCCTTTCGTTGCCTCAATCCTGCGCCACAAATAATCAGTGCCGAAACTACCGTGACGGACTTCGCACCGCGCGTGCATTGATTGAAGGTGATATCGCGAACTCCCCTGGCGGGCTTCGTGTGTTGACTCAATACGTCATCATCCACGTAAATGCTGGTCGCCAAGAGCCGTTGGCCAACGGCATCGAATGTTGCCAACCTGACGACACCGCCTGCATTGATGCAGCGAATGGACCCTCGGGGACCTGTGAGATCCAGATCAGCACCGCAGAGGTTTCAGCACTTCGCGAGCAGGTTATCTCACAAGGTGCGGCAGGACTTCGATACCATGCAATTCATTTTGCCGCGGAAATCGACGTGCCTGCGCTCAACGACCAGGTGCAGGAGGCCATGGAGAAGATGGCTTTTGCTGGCGGCGGAACTTACCAGCGCTTTAACGCAATCGGCGGGTTATCGAACGCTGCTTTTGATGTCCTTGATCTGCGTACGGTGCTGAACGCAAAACTACTGGTTGCGGCAAATCTTAACGCTAAACCGGGCCCTGATGGACCACTGATTGACACTGATGCCGACGGCCTCACTGACGAAGAAGAACTGCTGATTGGCACGTCGCCTGGCAACCGCGACTCTGATGGCGACGGTATCTCGGATCGCGTGGAATCGTTTGCCGGGCTTGATCCTCTGGTGGCCGAGAACCCATTGCCGCCGACCTGCCGCAGCATCGTTCCAGGTGCTGACCAAGACCTGGATACCCTGACTGATTGTGACGAACTGCTGCTCGGGACCGATCCCACGCTGGTCGACAGCGACGGTGACGGCATGCCCGATCCGCTTGAGGTCATGTCGGCGACTGACTACGTCAACCGTGATGCCGAGCGCGACACCGATGGCGACGGAGTCAGCAATGGTGATGAGATTCTGCAGCACAGTGACCCTCGTAGCACGGACGCCCGGGCGCACCTGTCATTTGGCTACCGTTACGAGATTGAGGACGAGGGGTTTGTTCGCGAGAAATTCGCCTCGGATCCCGAACATATCACCGGCGTGATTATCCCAGGCGTCTCGGAAGGGACGACTCCGGGAGTTGGAACCTTGCGGTACGACCCAAGTGATAAGTCGTTGAGATGGCAAGATGCCAATGATCCCGATCC
>JBBKVQ010000486.1:0-26260 GCA_037968515.1 Bradymonadaceae bacterium | reverse complement strand
TCCTCAATGTAGGTTTCGCAACTCGCGATGGCCACCTTTCTTATCCGACGTTTGCTTGCATCAATGCTTGTGGTCGCTGGCGTCGTGACGCTGGTGTTCCTTGCGGTGCGAATGGTTCCCGGCGACCCGGTTGCGTCGATTTTGGGCGAACAAGCCTTGGAAATCGACAAAGACTCGTTGCGGGAATGTCTGGGACTCGATACCCCCCTGACAACCCAGTATTTCGACCTTTGGGGAGATGTCTTGAATGGGACGCTCGGCGAGTTATGTGATGAACGAGGGGTCACCGTGGCGGATAAGCTTATCCATGCCATACCCTCGACCATGGAGCTCGCCCTTGCGTCATTGATCATCGCCCTGCTCATCGCGTTCCCCCTTGGCGTAGCCTCCGCACTTCGCCCCTACTCGTGGATCGACAACAGTTCTGCGGTGCTGGCGTTGATGGGCATCTCGATGCCCAATTTCTGGCTCGGGCCGATGTTGTTAATTTTATTCAGCATCACTCTGCAGGCGTTGCCAAACCCCGGTAGCGGTGTCACTGGCTTGAGCGCGTTGATTTTGCCCGCGTTCACCCTTGGAACCGCCCTTTCAGGCAAATTGATGCGAATGATTCGCAGCAGCTTGCTCGATGTTCTGGGCCAAGATTATATCCGAACCGCCCACGCCAAGGGGCTTCCGAAGTGGAGAGTCGTGTGGAAACACGCCCTGCGAAACGCGATGATCCCGGTGGTGACCGTGCTTGGTCTTCAATTTGGGGCACTGCTTTCAGGCGCAATCATCGTCGAAAAAGTCTTCGCGAGGCCCGGTGTCGGTACCTTGTTGCTGGACGCCATCGAGGCCCGAAATTACGTGATCGTGCAGGGGTGTGTCCTGTTCATCGCTTTGATGTACGTGACCGTGAACCTGGTCACCGACTTGGCTTACAGCGCTGTCGATCCTCGCATCCGGTACGATAAATGAGCCGCCGAAGACTAAAAGGCTTGGCACCCACGGGCGCCGTAGTGGTGGGGCTGGTGCTTCTGGTTGCCACGATCGGGCCGCTGTTGGCGCCTTACGCAGCCGACGCCATCGACGTGACGCGCCAACTTGAACCCCCTTCTGGCGACCACTGGCTTGGCACCGACGAAAACGGAGCGGATGTGCTGACCCAGCTTATTTTGGGCACGCGCGTCGCTGTAATCGTTGGGCTAAGCACGGTTTCGATTTGCCTGTTCACGGGCGTGCTTCTGGGCTCGATATCGGGTTTTGTGGGTGGATGGGTTGATGAAGCCATCATGCGTCTTACCGAAATCCTCATGGCGTTCCCCGGAATTCTGTTGGCGATTTTGGTGATCTTTGTGACCCAAGAGCCGAGCCTTCTTGCCGTGATCGGCGCCTTGAGCCTGACGGGCTGGTCTGGGTATGCACGCCTGGTGCGAGGCCAAGTGTTGTTAGAACGTGAAAAAGACTACGTCGAAGCTGCGCGCGCTCTGGGATTTGGCCCCGGTCGAATCATCACGAAACATGTGCTCCCTAATATCTTTGGGCCGGTCATCGTGCAGGCAACTTTTGGCGTCGCAGGCGCAATCCTAGCCGAGGCATCACTGAGCTTCCTAGGCCTTGGGCCGCAGGGCCAGCCAAGTTGGGGGTCGTTGCTCGATCAGGGGGCGGCATATTTTCTGCTGACCCCGCATCTTGCGATCTTCCCCGGGGTCGCAATCATGATTACGGTCCTTGGGATTAACTTCCTTGGGGATGGGCTGCGTGACGCACTCGATCCGCGCTCTCAGGAGATTTAATGGAAGCGAAATTGCCGTTTTTTAACCCGTTCGACCGCTCGCAAAAAGTGCTGGAACAAGCGATCGGCCAACTGCTCTGCGTTGGGTTTCAAGGCACGGACACACTCCCTGACGCGGTTTCTGAGGCACTGGCTGCCGGGCAGATCGGCGGAGTCATCCTGTTTCGCCGAAATGTGGAATCCCCAGATCAGGTCGCCAAGTTGAATGCTCAGATTCACGACGCCGCCAGCCATGCCGTGGTCGCCCCTTTTGTGGCTGTGGATCAAGAGGGCGGACGGGTCGCACGTTTGCGTGAGCCTCTTACCCTGATTCCTCCGATGCGAGTGCTAGGCGACACCAACGATACGAAGCTTGTTTCGGCCGTTTCTGAAGTCATGGCAACCGAAGTTTCGGCCTTGGGCTTTAACCTGAACTTCGCGCCTGTTTTGGACGTCGACACCAATCCAGACAACCCGGTGATCGGCGACCGCGCATTTTCGAGTGACCCGGATGTGGTGGCCCGCATGGGGGGCGCTTTTCTGCTGGGGCATCTGACGTCTGGGGTCGTTTCGTGTGGGAAACATTTCCCAGGTCATGGCGACACGGACACCGACAGTCACCTCGAACTTCCGGTGCTTCCCCATGACGGGGAGCGCCTTGAAAAAGTCGAGCTGGTGCCGTTTCAACGCCTCATGGCCAACGGCATCCCCATGTTGATGACGGCCCATATTCAGGTGCCAGCGCTCGACACTGTTCACCCAGCGACTTTGAGCCACGCGGTGATGACTCGGTTGCTGCGTGATGAATTGGGATACGACGGCGTAGTCGTCACAGACGACCTCGAAATGAAGGCCGTGGCGGACCGTTACAGCGTCGAAGAGATGGTTGAGTTGGGATTACGGGCCGGAGTCGACCTTTTCCTTATCTGCCACACAGAAGCGCTCTGGCAGCGAGCCTTTGCACATCTGTGTGAGTTGGCAAAGAACGACCTCGACCGTTCTCGGATTTTCGAAAGCGCCAACCGCATTATGCGTCTCAAAGACGAATATCTCGCGTCATGGCCTCGCCCTTGGTCGCCGGGCGATTACGACTCGGTGCTCGGGTGTCTTGAACACAAGAATACCCTGGCTAGGGTCGCGGTACAGACCGCTGGGATCGACCCGACGGAACGTTTCCACTAACACCGTCGCCCGTTTTCGATGCTCGATTCTGTGCTGGCTCCAGCGTCAATTAGTTGCTTGGGGGAACGCAGGCTTTGATGTCTTTCTCACCGTTTACAAAATCAACGCTTGATGAACAGTTGGCTTCCGAGCCCTCGGGCCGATTTGCATTGCATTCCGCTTTGTCGAGACACGCGCGAAAACAATAGTTTGAACCGTCTGTGTGGGCCACACACGCTGCGCCATCTGGACAGTCCGAAGCAACTGCACAATCCCCAACACCGCAATACCCACCTTTAAACTGGGTCAAGCAGGTTTGGCCCTCGACCTTGCAGTCGGCGGCGCTAGCACAAGCGGCTCCAACACCCGCCTTGTCTGCCTCGACCTCGTCATCACCACAGCTTGTCAGCACCAGAAACGAAACCGCCAAAACCAAAAAATTCTTCATATTAAAACTCCCTAAATGTTCACAACCAAGTGAATAACGGACGATTGGTGACTTTGACTCTACCGTAATCGACGTTCGGGGGTGCAAAGAATGCAAAAAAAAGCGGCCCCAAATTTGGGACCGCTAGACGCTAGAAGATCAATCGCTGGGGGTGATCAGCCAGCAGGACAACCCTCGTCCGAGAGACCATCGCAATCGTCATCTTTGCCGTTGCAGATTTCTGGACCGCGGCCGTTCGGGCAGTTGATGCATTCTTCATCCACGGTCCCATCACAGTCGTTGTCGAGCATGTCGCAGATCTCGTTCTCAGGGATGCAGATTCCAGGTCCGCAGCCCTCGTCTACAAGTCCGTCACAGTCGTTGTCGACGCCATCACAAATCTCAGGCGCGAGCCCGTCGGGACACATGATGCAGTTCTCATCCACCTGTCCATTGCAGTTGTTATCGATGTTGTCGCAGATTTCAGTCCGCGGAACGCACGAGTTACAACCCTCGTCGATCATCAAGTCACAGTCGTTATCGACGCCGTCACAGACCTCAGGCGAAGGAATACAGACCATTGGAGGGCAACCTTCGTCGATCAGCATATCGCAGTCATTATCGATGCCGTCGCAAATCTCGGCCTGAGGCACACAGTTAGTAGGCGGAGGGCAACCTTCGTCGATCAACATATCGCAGTCGTTATCGATGCCGTCGCACGTTTCTGCCTGAGGTACACAAGCTGCTGGAGGGCAACCTTCGTCGACCAACAAATCGCAGTCGTTATCGATGCCGTCACACGTCTCGAGTTGAGGCATGCAGGACATCGGCGGAGGACAACCTTCATCAATTGCCATATCGCAGTCATTATCGATGCCGTCGCACGTTTCTGCCTGAGGCACGCACGCGGTTGGCGGGCAACCTTCGTCGACGGCCAGATCGCAGTCATTATCGATGCCGTCGCAGATCTCTAGTTGAGGCATGCAGGACATCGGCGGAGGACAACCTTCATCGATGAGCATGTCGCAGTCGTTATCGATGCCGTCGCACGTTTCGGCTTGCGGCACGCAGGCGGCCGGACCACAGCCTTCGTCGATTGCCAAGTCGCAATCGTTATCGATGCCGTCGCCGCAGATCTCGGCTCTAGGGGTACATGCTGGGCATCCTTCATCAACGGCCATATCGCAGTCGTTGTCGATCATGTCGCCGCAGACCTCCGGCACACACCCCATGCAACCCTCGTCGACCTGCCCGTTGCAGTTGTTGTCGACAAAGTCACACACTTCGGTGGTGGCCTGGCAGCTCAAACAGGCGATGGACACATTGATCTGCGAGTTGCCGTTGGCAAGGGCGGCGTTATTAAACGACGTACAGGAGGTGCCCTTCAACTCGATCTCATTGGCGGCGGCGTTGAAGCTCCATCCATTGGTGTTGTCACGGGCCACCGGAGTGGTGGTCATGCCGGACACGATCGCAACGCTCGCACGTGCCATGTCGACGTTGGGACCAGGGGTGTACGAAATCTTGCAGGAACCCGTCGCGATCGCGATCTGATTGACGGCATTTACAATGTCCTGAGAATTCGACACGCGGAACCAGTCTCGCGCCGGGTCATTTGGGTTAGGATTGGGATTGGCAGCGGTGATGCCAGCGCTTGCGAGCGCCTGCATATTCGCCTCATTCAGCCCCGTGAAGCCCAGAACATAAACAGGGATACCAGCGGCAGCCAAATTTGCGGCCTCCGTCACAGATTGACTCATACAATTATTGGTGCTGCTGCAATGATTGCCACACGTTGTCGGAGCGCCGTCAGTCAAAAGAATCACAGCTTTGGGTCGAATTGCATTTTGAGCATCGGCCGCCATCACTGTCAGGTTTTCGGTTCGTGTGTCTTCAAGGGCGCGATTTGTGGGCGTCCCTCCTGTAGGATTTAGGCGATTATTGCAGTTATTACTGGAGCGGTACGAACATTTGAATTGGGCTTCGGTGTTTGCATTCATCACCATCCGTACATCTGGAATATCGTTTCCACCGCAGCTGCCAGCGCTGTTGGATGAGTTCGGGAAGGTTCCCATTCCCGTATTGAAACCCGAGGTCACCAGCGGCGCGATCGTATCGAGTGCCGACTGTGCCGCGTCCCATCGAATTGTAGGATTGTTGGGACTGCCCCCGATTGCGTTGTCCATCGATCCGGACGTGTCGATCAGGAAGAAGAGGTTTGGTTTGACGCGATTTGCCGTCGAGTTTGCGGTGGCACAGACGTCAGCTCCAGGCACGACGTAATCGGAGTCACAAGCATCGCCTGTTCCGTCACCGTCGGTGTCATCCTGATTGTAGTTTGCTGTCGCCGGACAGTTATCACAAACGTTTCCAATGCCATCCATATCGGCATCGGCCTGATTGGTGTTGGCGATCAAACGGCAGTTGTCGTTGATGTCCACGACTGTGTCGCCGTCAGTGTCGGTTTGGCTGTTATAAGGCAGCACTTCACACGCATCACCAATCGCGTCGTTGTCGGCATCGGCCTGATTATTATTGGCAACGGTTGGGCAGTTGTCACAGACATTACCCACGCCATCGCCATCGCCGTCGGCCTGATTCGCATTGGAAACCGTGGGGCAGTTGTCCTGGAAGTTAACAATCCCGTCGCCGTCGGTGTCACCGGTGAGTCCTTCGCAGGCGTCGCCAATCCCGTTATTATTGCTGTCAGCCTGATTGGTGTTGGCAATGGTTGGGCAGTTATCGCAAGCGTCACCGACGCGATCGCCATCACCGTCCAACTGATTTGCATTCGAAATTGACCGGCAATTATCGACGTTATTCAAAACCCCATCCCCATCGACATCCCCTGTCGGGTTGTTCAACCCTTCGCAAGCATCGCCAATTCCGTTGTTGTTGGCATCGGTTTGGGTCGAGTTCGCCATGGTTGGGCAGTTGTCGCAGGCGTTTCCGACGCCGTCGCCATCTCCGTCCAACTGATTCGCATTTGAAACGGTAGGACAGTTGTCTTGGTAGTTCAGGATGCCGTCGTTGTCGGTGTCGACCACGATGCCTTCGCAGGCGTCGCCTATCCCGTTATTATTGGAATCGGCCTGATTAGAGTTAGCAATCGTAGGGCAGTTGTCACAGGCATTGCCTCGCTTGTCCCCATCGGTGTCGGCTTGGTTTGCGTTCGAAACCGATGGGCAGTTGTCGACGTTGTTTAGAATGCCATCGCCGTCGATGTCGCCATTTGGATTGCTCAATCCTTCGCAAATATCGCCGACCGCGTTGTTGTTGGCATCTGCCTGATTGGAGTTCGCCATGGTTGGGCAGTTATCGCAGGCATTACCCACGCCGTCGCCGTCGGTGTCGGCTTGATTGGGGTTCGAAACGGTGGGGCAGTTGTCGCGGAAGGCCGGAATCATGTCGCCGTCGACGTCATCGACCAAGTACTCACAAGCATCACCAACGCCATTATTATTGGCATCAGCTTGGCTTGAATTTGCGATGGTGGGGCAGTTATCACAGGCGTCGCCTGTCTTATCACCATCGCCGTCGGCCTGATTGAGGTTCGCGACAGCTGGGCAGTTATCGAGGCTGTTGACGACCGTGTCACCATCGACATCACCAGAAGGATCGGCAAATCCTTCGCACACGTCACCCACCCCGTTATTATTCGCATCTGCCTGATTGGCGTTTGCCACGTTCACACAGTTATCACAGGCGTCGCCGCGCTTATCGCCGTCGCTGTCTGCTTGGTCGGCGTTTGCCTTAGTAGGACAGTTGTCCACGCCGTTATCGATTCCATCACCATCATTATCGCCCGATGGATCGATGAAGTTCTGACAAGCGTCGCCGACACCGTTATTATCGGCGTCCAGCTGGTCAAAGTTCGCATAATCAGGGCAATTGTCGCAGGCATTACCCACGCCGTCGCCTTCGCTATCTTCCTGACCTGGGTTGGCAACGGTAGGGCAATTATCTGCGACGTTTCTGATGCCGTCGTTGTCCGTATCCGCAATATTGCTCATGTCTTCGCATGCATCGCCGACCTGATTTTGGTCCGAATCGACCTGATCGAAGTTCGCCACGGCTGGGCAGTTATCACAGGCGTCGCCGATACTATCGAGATCCCCGTCTTCCTGACCGGGGTTGGCGACTCTCCAGCAGTTATCTTCAAAATCCGTGATGCCATCGCCATCCTTGTCCCCAAGAGGATTTGTGGGCAATTCGCACTCATCACCTGTGCCGTCCCCGTCGGTATCAAGCTGGTCGCCGTTGGCCACGTCGTCGCAATTATCGCACACGTCGCCGACCTCATCTTGGTCTGAATCGGCCTGATCCGCGTTGTCAACTTCGACGCAGTTATCGAATGGGTCGCGGACGCCATCGCCGTCGGTATCCATCCACAGCTCACACGCATCGCCAACACCATTCTTGTCCAAGTCCTCTTGGTCCAAGTTTGCGACGTCAGCGCAATTATCGCAGCTGTCACCCACACCGTCGCGGTCTGTGTCGGATTGGTCCGGATTGGCGGTGCATGGGCAGTTGTCGCGGCGATTCACGACACCATCGCCGTCATTATCGGCGTTGGCGTCAGACACGTCGCAAATGGGGCCGACGTCGGCGCCCGCGTCGATATCGTTATTGGAGTTATTGGTTCCTTGATCGGAACCGGCATCGTTGGAGTTATTAGCGTTGTTACTTGTTGTTCCGGTCGAGCCGTCGTCCGAACAAGCTGTTAACGCTAAACACGCCACGATCACGAGCGCACGGATACGTGCACCGAGAAGCGCCACGGATTGCATAGTGTTCCTTATGAGAGTTTTGCTACCGATGAGTTTACACAGTGTCCTGCCTCCTGAGCAAGCACCTGCGTGCGACAAAGATTTGACGCTTGTTTGCCGACCTGCCGAATACGTGTTGGACTTTTTGCGGGATAGTTGAGGTTGATTCACAACGCAATTTTCCATAGGTTGCTTGCCTTACGCGGGTTCAGAACCCGCATGACTGACTCGAAGGACTCTTCCATGCTCCAACGTTTGCCCCTCCTCAATTGGGCGCTCGTGGCCACTTTTCTCGTCGCGCTTCTTAATGGCTGCAGTGACGGCACCACCGAAAACCCCACCGACTGCGTTACGCGTGCAGATTGCAGCGAAGGCGAGCGTTGCGACGCCACTGGGCAATGCACCTCGACACCACTGGCGTGCGAAAGCTCGACCGACTGCGATTTCGGGGACTACTGCCTTGCAGGCGGCTGCGCGGACGCTGCATGCACCGGCGACGAAGAATGCACGGATGCAGTATGCGTTAACAGCTTGTGTCGCGCCGGTTGTGTCGACGACGACGCTTGTGGCGATGGACAAAGCTGTAACCCCGTCACGCGAATCTGCCAGGCGGCCGGTTGCAGCACGGGCACCTGCGCTCAATTCCAGTCATGCGAAACTCAGGACGTTGGGGCCGATAAATGTGAGTACAACGGCGACTGCAATAACGACGCTGTTTGCGCCGCGTACGCCCAGCAACTCGGTGATGGAAACGACTACATCTGCAGCACGGCTCAACAGCGCTGTGTCATTAAACCCGAGTGCGGCACCGACAACGATTGTGTTTTGGGTGAAATCTGTGAGCCTCGCGCAAGCGACAGTCGTCGCGTCTGTCGTCGCGGCTGCCGTGAAAATGCCGAGTGCGGAAGCGGGCAGGTTTGCTCCGCTGAGCAAGGAAATATCTGTGTCGATGGCTGTGATGCCGACGGCGACTGTACGGGCGAAAACGAAGTCTGTTCCAACCTGGTCTGCATCGAGACCTGCACGCAACGAAGCGATTGCACCAATATCAACCTCGGTTACGTATGCACCGGCAACCCCCGTGTTTGTCAGGGCTGCACCGACTCGTCGCAGTGCCCTTCGACCCAATTCTGTGATTACGACCAGGGCAACTCGGATGAAGAGGCGACCAACCCTTCTGTTGGTTTATGCGTCGACTTGCCTCCAACCTGCCCTGACGACCTCTACGGTGATAATACGACCCTCGACAAGGCTTACTCCGTTGCGGCATTCCCATTCGAGCCCGCTGGAGACGACCGCCCATTCTACTGCCGGGAAAGAACTGGCGGAGATTGGTTCAAGGTCAACGCAACTCTTGGACAGGTCATCGAAGCAGAATTGACCTACGGCGTACCCGGCAACCTCGACCTGGCTTTGCGCGCCTCAGACGGCCGCGAACTCGCCCTGTCGGACTTGCCTCCGTCGGAAGACAACGGAAAAGAACTCATCCGATTCGGAACGGATTTGGGCGGGATCTTCTATGTTCAGGTCCGCGGCTCCATCATCGACGCCAACGCACGCTACGGACTCAAAATCAAAGTCGGCCCCCCAGCGGTCTGTACCGATGACGCTTTTGAGCCCAATGACGACCCAATGACGGCTCCGCTGCTTCCAGCGACAGTTGACCACAAGCTTCTGGAAGTTTGCGGCGACGACCCTGACTTCTACACCCTGCAGGCCAACGCCAATCAGGTGATTCGAATTCGTGCAGCCGCCCCACCCCGTTTGGGCAATATCGATTTGGTATTGCGCGATTCTGCTGGGGTTGTTGTTGCGCAAGCGCTCACTGGCGCGGCCGTTGAAGAAATCCTGTACACGACCGAAG
The DNA here is from genome assembly GCA_037968515.1 of Bradymonadaceae bacterium. GTDB lineage: Bacteria > Myxococcota_A > Bradymonadia > Bradymonadales > Bradymonadaceae > JBFFMO01. Next base: position 16,283 of record JBBKVQ010000486.1, on the reverse strand, counting down.
ACGCAGAAGATCTGGTGTTGGAAGTTCGCATCGCAACCGGTGTGGGCAATGTGATTTACAACCTCGAGTGGACGCAATTCGACAACGTTTGTACGGACGTTTTCGAGCTGAACAACACCTGCAACGAAGCCAGTCCTGTGGGCGCAGGAACGTACGCGGACCTCGCCGTTTGCGCCGACGCTGATTATTACGCGTTCGACTTGCTTCCATTGCAAACCATTACCGTCAAAGCGATTTACGACCCCACCACCGCAGCTGGTGACCTCGACATCACGCTTTTCGGACCCAACGACTGTGCAACATTCGTAAAATCCGAGACGCGTGAATCGGTTCCCAATTCGACCGCTGTAGCAGAAACCATCACGTATCAGGCACCAACGGGTGGCCGTTTCAACCTGCTCGCCAGCCTCTTTGCCGGCATCAACGTGCCATACACACTTCAAGTGGACATCGTGGATGGGCCGCCGTGTGTTGACGACAGCTTTGAGCCCAACGACGCACTGGCAAACGCCGTGCTTATTGACGCTGCAGGCGCCGCGGCTGGTACGGCCAACATCATCACTGGGGCCAAAGTTTGTGATTCAAACCCAGACTGGTACGCCATTGATTTGGCTGAGGGCGACGTCCTCCGATGGGAAGTCAAATTCAGCAATCTTCAGGGCAACCTCGACGCATTCTTGGTCGGTCCTGGCGGAAACGTCATCGCCTCGTCTGTCACAAACGCCGACCTTGAGTCAGTGACCTACACCCCAGGTGTGGGAGAAGCCGGCAAGTACTACCTCCACGTCGAAGGCAAATTCCCCGCACGGGCTGACTACTGGGTGCTTACGTACCTGAACGGAGTGGGTCCAGCAGACCCGGCATGCCCAGACGACTACGAAAACAACGATACTGCCGCTACGGCTGTTCCGGTTCCAGCGGGCACTTATGGACTGCTGGTCTGTGGCAATCCAGTTGATGACGACTGGTTCTCGACCGACCTGATGGCCGGCGAGAGACTCAATGTCGCGCTGACCTTCCCGCACGCTCAAGGAAACGTAGACCTCATCCTGTACGACGATTCCAGCATCACTGCTTCAGTCGCCGAGAGCCGTTCGATCACCGACAACGAGTCGGTAACCTACCTGTCATCGCGCGACCAGACGGTCAAATGGCGCATATTTACGCCAACGACAAGACCAGCAATTCCCTACGGAATGGTCGTGGGAATTGTGCCTGCTGGCGTCTGCATCGACGACACATACGAAGCAAATGAGGACGCAGGTGCGGCCAAGCTGATCGCGGTCCCGGGCCTCTATGCAGCTTTGAACAAGTGCGAGGACAACGTCGACTGGTTCAAATTCAACACCGTCGCGGGTCGAAAATACGAGGTGTTCCTCAATTTCATTCACCGCGCCGCAAATCTTGACGTGACTGTTTACGACTCCACGTTGACTCAAATCGGTCAGGGCGTTTCAACCACAGATGACGAATCCGTGGTCTTCACGGCCGCAACTTCGGCGCAGTATTTCATCAAGATCGAATCGCCAGTCCGTTCGCGATTGGTTTACGACCTGATGCTCTACGCCGACCTCAACGGCGACGGTGACCTTACCGATCCCGGCGAAGGTCCAGAGGACCGCGTATGCCCTGATGATTTCGAAAACAACGACACCGCCGCTACCGCCAAGCCGATGCCGATTGGCACCTCAAGCAATCTGCTTCTGTGTTCGACCAGTGACCCTGACTACTACACGTTCTTTGTCCCAGCTGGAGCCAGCCTGACCACAAACGTGCTTTTCACGCACAGCGACGGCGACATCAACGCTCGGATCTATCGGGGCAACACCCTGGTCGACAGTGGCCTGTCGACGACTGACAACGAGACCATCACCATCGCCAACACAACCGGTTCAGGCGAGACATACACATTGAATGTCTACGGTGTGGGCACATTCACGTCGCGTTACACGGTGACCTCAAGCCTGGCGTTCACAACGACATGCATGGACGACATGATTTCGTCGGCTGACCTCTCAACCGCTGCTGGAGCGACCGCGCTCACTGCCGATTCTTATAATAACCTGACCCTGTGCGAAGGCACGGAAGACTGGTTCCGTCTGCCGTCGGGCACCACCAGCGTCGATGTCAATCTGGAAGTCAATCCTTTGCTCGGCGCGATCACGCTTGAGCTTATGGACACTGCCGGAACCTCGGTTCAAACCGCGACCGTCGCGGGCGCTGTTCGGTCGCTTGCAGCCACCGGACTCAATGGTGCTTCGACCTACTACCTTCGGGCCAGCGCAACAGGCGGAGGATTCATTCGAAACTCCTACGACCTCTGGGTATCGCTCAACGGTACGATGCCCGCAGCACCGTTCTGTTCTGACCCTTATGAACGAAACGATGTCTCGACGTCTGCCTACTCACTGGACGTAAACGCGGGAATCAACCTCACGGACGCGATTGCATGTGGCGCAGATCAGGACTGGTACACGTTCTCGGTTTTTGCGAATCAAGATTACGTGATCCAGACCTACTTCGATCACCTTGCCAATCAGTCTGATTTGGCTCTGGAAGTTAAGAATACTGCAGGTGTTTCGCTGGCGACCATGAACTCGGGCACCAGCGACGAGTTGCTGACTTTCCGACCTACCGTCGCCGGAAACGTCACGATTGGTGTGAAGAACATCGCAGGCTCAATCACCGAGACGCCATACTTGATGCATGCCTCACGAAAACTGGCCGCCTGCATCGAAGACTCCTACGAACCCAACGATGTCGTGGGTGACGTCAGGACCTCACCGACACTCGCCAGTATCCCAGGTGTGTATGGATTAACCTCTTGTTCGCCAAGCGTGGCGTCACCCGAGGTTGACCACTACTCCTTCGAGGTCCCTGCAGACGGTAACGTAACCGTGACCGCATTCTACGACACGTCGACGGCCACGATGTCCGGCCAGGTTTACTACTCGTTGGAGATTTCCCCAGGCGTGTTCGTCAACACGGATACAAGCATGTCTTCGGGAACAAACAGGCTCACCGCTACGGTCCCAGGAAAAACAGGACAGCGTATTGGGCTTCGGTTCTTCAACAACACCGTTGCGACCCCGTACTTCGTGAAAGTCGAAATCAATTAGGCCTCTGCGGACCCTACAAAAAAGGCGCCTCAACGTTGAGGCGCCTTTTTTGTAGGGTCCGCAGAGGCCTAATTGATTTCGACTTTCACGAAGTACGGGGTCGCAACGGTGTTGTTGAAGAACCGAAGCCCAATACGCTGTCCTGTTTTTCCTGGGACCGTAGCGGTGAGCCTGTTTGTTCCCGAAGACATGCTTGTATCCGTGTTGACGAACACGCCTGGGGAAATCTCCAACGAGTAGTAAACCTGGCCGGACATCGTGGCCGTCGACGTGTCGTAGAATGCGGTCACGGTTACGTTACCGTCTGCAGGGACCTCGAAGGAGTAGTGGTCAACCTCGGGTGACGCCACGCTTGGCGAACAAGAGGTTAATCCATACACACCTGGGATACTGGCGAGTGTCGGTGAGGTCCTGACGTCACCCACGACATCGTTGGGTTCGTAGGAGTCTTCGATGCAGGCGGCCAGTTTTCGTGAGGCATGCATCAAGTATGGCGTCTCGGTGATTGAGCCTGCGATGTTCTTCACACCAATCGTGACGTTTCCGGCGACGGTAGGTCGGAAAGTCAGCAACTCGTCGCTGGTGCCCGAGTTCATGGTCGCCAGCGAAACACCTGCAGTATTCTTAACTTCCAGAGCCAAATCAGACTGATTGGCAAGGTGATCGAAGTAGGTCTGGATCACGTAATCTTGATTCGCAAAAACCGAGAACGTGTACCAGTCCTGATCTGCGCCACATGCAATCGCGTCCGTGAGGTTGATTCCCGCGTTTACGTCCAGTGAGTAGGCAGACGTCGAGACATCGTTTCGTTCATAAGGGTCAGAACAGAACGGTGCTGCGGGCATCGTACCGTTGAGCGATACCCAGAGGTCGTAGGAGTTTCGAATGAATCCTCCGCCTGTTGCGCTGGCCCGAAGGTAGTAGGTCGAAGCACCATTGAGTCCGGTGGCTGCAAGCGACCGAACAGCGCCCGCGACGGTCGCGGTTTGAACCGAGGTTCCGGCAGTGTCCATAAGCTCAAGCGTGATCGCGCCGAGCAAAGGATTGACTTCCAGATTGACATCGACGCTGGTGGTGCCCGACGGCAGACGGAACCAGTCTTCCGTGCCTTCGCACAGGGTCAGGTTATTATAAGAATCGGCAGTGAGCGCGGTCGCTCCAGCAGCGGTTGAGAGGTCAGCCGACGAAATCATGTCGTCCATGCATGTCGTTGTGAACGCCAGGCTTGAGGTCACCGTGTAACGCGACGTGAATGTGCCCACACCGTAGACATTCAATGTGTATGTCTCGCCTGAACCGGTTGTGTTGGCGATGGTGATGGTCTCGTTGTCAGTCGTCGACAGGCCACTGTCGACCAGGGTGTTGCCCCGATAGATCCGAGCGTTGATGTCGCCGTCGCTGTGCGTGAAAAGCACGTTTGTGGTCAGGCTGGCTCCAGCTGGGACAAAGAACGTGTAGTAGTCAGGGTCACTGGTCGAACACAGAAGCAGATTGCTTGAGGTGCCAATCGGCATCGGCTTGGCGGTAGCGGCGGTGTCGTTGTTTTCGAAATCATCAGGGCATACGCGGTCCTCTGGACCTTCGCCGGGATCGGTAAGGTCACCGTCGCCGTTGAGGTCGGCGTAGAGCATCAGGTCGTAAACCAATCGCGAACGGACTGGCGATTCGATCTTGATGAAATACTGCGCCGAAGTTGCGGCCGTGAAGACCACGGATTCGTCATCTGTGGTTGAAACGCCCTGACCGATTTGAGTCAACGTGGAGTCGTAAACAGTCACGTCAAGATTTGCGGCGCGGTGAATGAAATTGAGGAACACCTCGTATTTTCGACCCGCGACGGTGTTGAATTTGAACCAGTCGACGTTGTCCTCGCACTTGTTCAAAGCTGCATAGAGGCCCGGGACCGCGATCAGCTTGGCCGCACCTGCGTCCTCATTTGCTTCGTATGTGTCGTCGATGCAGACGCCAGCAGGCACAATTCCCACGACCATTCCGTAGGGAATTGCTGGTCTTGTCGTTGGCGTAAATATGCGCCATTTGACCGTCTGGTCGCGCGATGACAGGTAGGTTACCGACTCGTTGTCGGTGATCGAACGGCTCTCGGCGACTGAAGCAGTGATGCTGGAATCGTCGTACAGGATGAGGTCTACGTTTCCTTGAGCGTGCGGGAAGGTCAGCGCGACATTGAGTCTCTCGCCGGCCATCAGGTCGGTCGAGAACCAGTCGTCATCAACTGGATTGCCACAGACCAGCAGTCCATAAGTGCCCGCTGGAACCGGAACAGCCGTAGCGGCAGTATCGTTGTTTTCGTAGTCGTCTGGGCATGCCGGGTCTGCTGGACCCACTCCGTTCAGGTACGTAAGCACCCAGTAGTCAGCCCGTGCGGGGAATTTGCCTTCGACGTGGAGGTAGTACTTGCCGGCTTCTCCCACACCTGGGGTGTAGGTCACTGACTCAAGGTCGGCGTTTGTGACAGACGAGGCGATGACGTTTCCGCCAGGACCGACCAAGAATGCGTCGAGGTTGCCCTGAAGATTGCTGAATTTGACTTCCCATCGGAGGACGTCGCCCTCAGCCAAATCAATGGCGTACCAGTCTGGGTTTGAATCACAAACTTTGGCCCCAGTGATGATGTTGGCCGTACCAGCCGCGGCGCCTGCAGCGTCAATAAGCACGGCGTTTGCCAGTGCGTCGTTGGGCTCAAAGCTGTCGTCAACACACGGCGGCCCATCCACGATGTCCACTTGAAGTGTGTATGGCACGTTGATGCCGGCAAAGAGGCTGGCGAGCAGGTTGAAACGGCCACCCGTTGGTGCCTGATACGTGATGGTTTCTGCTACAGCGGTCGAATTGGGAACCGATTCACGCGTCTCGGATTTTACGAATGTTGCACAGTCGTTGGGTCCGAAAAGCGTGATGTCGAGGTCACCAGCTGCGGTGGTGGGGTCGTAAATCGCTTTGACGGTAATGGTTTGCAATGGAAGCAAGTCGAACGCGTAATAATCAGCGTCGGCGCAAACGGCGAGGTCCGCGTACGTTCCTGCGCCCACAGGACTGGCTTCGTTGCAGGTGTTGTTCAGCTCGAAAACGTCCGTACAAACGTTGTCGAATTGCGTCCACTCGAGGTTGTAAATCACATTGCCCACACCGGTTGCGATGCGAACTTCCAACACCAGATCTTCTGCGTCTTCGGTCGTGTACAGGATTTCTTCAACGGCCGCGCCAGTGAGCGCTTGCGCAACAACAACCCCAGCAGAATCGCGCAATACCAAATCGATATTGCCCAAACGGGGTGGGGCGGCTGCACGAATTCGAATCACCTGATTGGCGTTGGCCTGCAGGGTGTAGAAGTCAGGGTCGTCGCCGCAAACTTCCAGAAGCTTGTGGTCAACTGTCGCTGGAAGCAGCGGAGCCGTCATTGGGTCGTCATTGGGCTCAAAAGCGTCATCGGTACAGACCGCTGGGGGGCCGACTTTGATTTTGAGTCCGTAGCGTGCGTTGGCGTCGATGATGGAGCCGCGGACCTGAACATAGAAGATCCCGCCCAAATCCGTTCCGAATCGGATGAGTTCTTTTCCGTTGTCTTCCGACGGAGGCAAGTCCGACAGGGCGAGTTCGCGGCCGTCTGAGGCGCGCAAAGCCAGGTCGAGGTTGCCGGGTACGCCGTAGGTCAATTCTGCTTCGATGACCTGTCCAAGAGTTGCGTTGACCTTGAACCAATCTCCGCCAGTTCTTTCCCGGCAGTAGAATGGGCGGTCGTCTCCAGCGGGCTCGAATGGGAATGCCGCAACGGAGTAAGCCTTGTCGAGGGTCGTATTATCACCGTAGAGGTCGTCAGGGCAGGTTGGAGGCAAGTCGACGCATAAACCAACAGAAGGGTTGGTCGCCTCTTCATCCGAGTTGCCCTGGTCGTAATCACAGAATTGGGTCGAAGGGCACTGCGACGAGTCGGTGCAGCCCTGACAAACACGGGGGTTGCCGGTGCATACGTAACCGAGGTTGATATTGGTGCAATCGCTTCGTTGCGTGCAGGTCTCGATGCAGACCAGGTTGGAACAGACTTCGTTTTCGCCCGTACAGTCGCCGTCGGCATCACAGCCATCGACACAGATATTTCCTTGCTCAGCGGAGCAAACCTGCCCGCTTCCGCACTCGGCATTTTCACGGCAGCCGCGACGACAGACGCGACGACTGTCGCTTGCGCGAGGCTCACAGATTTCACCCAAAACACAATCGTTGTCGGTGCCGCACTCGGGTTTAATGACACAGCGCTGTTGAGCCGTGCTGCAGATGTAGTCGTTTCCATCACCGAGTTGCTGGGCGTACGCGGCGCAAACAGCGTCGTTATTGCAGTCGCCGTTGTACTCACATTTATCGGCCCCAACGTCCTGAGTTTCGCATGACTGGAATTGAGCGCAGGTGCCCGTGCTGCAACCGGCCGCCTGGCAGATTCGCGTGACGGGGTTACAGCTTTGTCCATCGCCACAAGCGTCGTCGTCGACACAACCGGCGCGACACAAGCTGTTAACGCATACTGCATCCGTGCATTCTTCGTCGCCGGTGCATGCAGCGTCCGCGCAGCCGCCTGCAAGGCAGTAGTCCCCGAAATCGCAGTCGGTCGAGCTTTCGCACGCCAGTGGTGTCGAGGTGCATTGCCCAGTGGCGTCGCAACGCTCGCCTTCGCTGCAATCTGCACGCGTAACGCAGTCGGTGGGGTTTTCGGTGGTGCCGTCACTGCAGCCATTAAGAAGCGCGACGAGAAAAGTGGCCACGAGCGCCCAATTGAGGAGGGGCAAACGTTGGAGCATGGAAGAGTCCTTCGAGTCAGTCATGCGGGTTCTGAACCCGCGTAAGGCAAGCAACCTATGGAAAATTGCGTTGTGAATCAACCTCAACTATCCCGCAAAAAGTCCAACACGTATTCGGCAGGTCGGCAAACAAGCGTCAAATCTTTGTCGCACGCAGGTGCTTGCTCAGGAGGCAGGACACTGTGTAAACTCATCGGTAGCAAAACTCTCATAAGGAACACTATGCAATCCGTGGCGCTTCTCGGTGCACGTATCCGTGCGCTCGTGATCGTGGCGTGTTTAGCGTTAACAGCTTGTTCGGACGACGGCTCGACCGGAACAACAAGTAACAACGCTAATAACTCCAACGATGCCGGTTCCGATCAAGGAACCAATAACTCCAATAACGATATCGACGCGGGCGCCGACGTCGGCCCCATTTGCGACGTGTCTGACGCCAACGCCGATAATGACGGCGATGGTGTCGTGAATCGCCGCGACAACTGCCCATGCACCGCCAATCCGGACCAATCCGACACAGACCGCGACGGTGTGGGTGACAGCTGCGATAATTGCGCTGACGTCGCAAACTTGGACCAAGAGGACTTGGACAAGAATGGTGTTGGCGATGCGTGTGAGCTGTGGATGGATACCGACGGCGATGGCGTCCGCGACCCATTCGATAACTGCGTCGAAGTTGACAACGCGGATCAGGCCGATTCAGACCAAGATGAGGTCGGCGACGTGTGCGATAATTGCGACGACGTGGCCAACGGCGACCAGCTTGATACCGACGGGGACGGCACAGGTGATGAGTGCGAATTGCCCACAAATCCTCTTGGGGACAAGGATGGCGATGGCATCACGGATTTTGAAGATAACTGCTGGAGAGTCGCCAACCCCGGTCAGGAAGACGGGGATCTCGATAGTATCGGCGACGCCTGTGATAACTGCCCAGCCGTGGCGAACTTCGATCAGGTCGATTCGGACCAAAATCAGGTCGGCGATGCATGCGAAGACATGAGCAATATTGCGGATACGGACAACGACGGCATCAGAAACGTCGCAGATAATTGCCCTACCGTTGCCAACCCAGGTCAGGAAGATAGCGAAGGCGACGGCGTGGGTAATGCCTGCGACAATTGCCCTGATTATGCGAACTTTGACCAGCTGGACGCCGATAATAACGGTGTCGGCGACGCTTGTCAGAACTTCATCGATCCATCGGGCGATAATGATGGTGATGGAATCGATAACGGCGTGGACAACTGTCCTACTAAGGCAAACGCCGACCAAGCAGACAGCGACGGCGATAAGCGCGGCGACGCCTGTGATAACTGTGTGAACGTGGCAAACGCCAATCAGGCAGATGCGAATAATAACGGGGTGGGTGACGTGTGCGAAGGATTTGCCGATCCTTCTGGTGATGTCGATGGTGACACGGTCGTCAACAGCCTCGATAACTGCCCAGCTGTCGCGAACCTCAATCAGGCCGACGGCGATGGTGATAAGACAGGCGACGCCTGTGATAACTGCCCCACCATCGCAAATTCAAGCCAAGCTGATGCCAATAATAATGGCGTTGGTGATGCTTGTGAGTACTTGGTCGATGACGTCGACGGCGACATGATTCCGGCCTTCCGCGACAACTGCCCCACCGTTTCGAACCCCAATCAAGCCGACACCGACGGCGACGGCGTGGGTAATGCCTGCGATAACTGCCCAACCATGGCGAACTCCAATCAGGCAGATGCCAACAACAACGCGGTCGGCGATATTTGCGAAGGATTGAGCAATCCAAATGGCGACATCGACGGCGATGGCATTCTAAACAACGTCGACAACTGCCCATCGGTTTCGAACGCAAACCAAGCCGACACCGATGGGGACAAGCGAGGCAATGCCTGTGACAACTGCCCTACGATTGCTAACTCTAATCAGGCCGATTCCAATAATAACGGGATAGGCGACGCCTGCGAAGGCATCGTGGTCGACACCGACAACGACGGCATCCTGAACTACCAAGACAACTGTCCTACCGTTTCAAATGCGAATCAGTTGGACGGAGATGGCGACGGCGTCGGAAACGCCTGCGACAACTGCCCAACCATGGCGAACTCGACCCAAACCGATGCCAACAACAACGGAATTGGCGATGCTTGCGAAGGGTTGAACAACCCGACAGGGGATGTCGATGGGGATGGGGTTTTGAATAACGTCGATAATTGCCGGTCAATTTCGAATGCAAATCAGTTGGACGGTGATGGCGATCGCGTCGGTGACGCTTGCGATAACTGCCCAACCATTGCCAACACCAATCAGGCTGACAGCAATAATAACGGGATTGGCGACGCCTGCGAAGGACTCACCGGTGACACCGACGGCGACGGGATTGTTAACTTCCAGGACAACTGCCCCACGGTTTCCAATGCGAATCAGGCCGACGGCGATGGCGATGGCGTGGGTAATGTCTGTGACAACTGCCCAACCGTTGCCAATAATAATCAGGCCGATGCCGACAACGACGCGATTGGTGATGCGTGTGAAGTGCTGCCTTATAACAGCCAAACCGACACTGACGGCGACACAGTCGTGGACATCAACGACAACTGCCGTTTGATCGCCAACACCAATCAGGCCGATGCCGATATGGATGGCATTGGAAACGTTTGTGATAACTGTCCGGCGACAGCAAACTACAATCAGGATGACACCGACGGTGACGGAACAGGCGATGCTTGTGACTCCGATTACGTCGTGCCTGGAGCTGACGTCTGTGCCACCGCAAACTCGACGGCAAATCGCGTCAAACCAAACCTCTTCTTCCTGATCGACACGTCCGGATCGATGGACAACGCAATCGGGGGCAGTCCCAACAATCCTACAATTCGATGGGACGCGGCACAGTCGGCACTCGATACGATCGCGCCGCTGGTGACCTCGGGTTTCAATACGGGAATGGGAACCTTCCCGAACTCATCCAACAGCGCTGGCAGCTGCGGTGGAAACGATATTCCAGATGTACGGATGGTGATGAATGCAAACACCGAAGCCCAATTCAAATGTTCGTACCGCTCCAGTAATAACTGCAATAATCGCCTAAATCCTACAGGAGGGACGCCCACAAATCGCGCCCTTGAAGACACACGAACCGAAAACCTGACAGTGATGGCGGCCGATGCTCAAAATGCAATTCGACCCAAAGCTGTGATTCTTTTGACTGACGGCGCTCCGACAACGTGTGGCAATCATTGCAGCAGCACCAATAATTGTATGAGTCAATCTGTGACGGAGGCCGCAAATTTGGCTGCCGCTGGTATCCCTGTTTATGTTCTGGGCTTCACGGGGCTGAATGAGGCGAATATGCAGGCGCTCGCAAGCGCTGGCATCACCGCTGCCAATCCCAATCCTAACCCAAATGACCCGGCGCGAGACTGGTTCCGCGTGTCGAATTCTCAGGACATTGTAAATGCCGTCAATCAGATCGCGATCGCGACGGGTTCCTGCAAGATTTCGTACACCCCTGGTCCCAACGTCGACATGGCACGTGCGAGCGTTGCGATCGTGTCCGGCATGACCACCACTCCGGTGGCCCGTGACAACACCAATGGATGGAGCTTCAACGCCGCCGCCAATGAGATCGAGTTGAAGGGCACCTCCTGTACGTCGTTTAATAACGCCGCCCTTGCCAACGGCAACTCGCAGATCAATGTGTCCATCGCCTGTTTGAGCTGCCAGGCCACCACCGAAGTGTGTGACTTTGTCGACAACAACTGCAACGGGCAGGTCGACGAGGGTTGCATGGGGTGTGTGCCGGAGGTCTGCGGCGACATGATCGACAACGACTGCGATATGGCCGTTGATGAAGGATGCCCAGCATGTACCCCTAGAGCCGAGATCTGCGGCGACGGCATCGATAACGATTGCGACTTGGCAATCGACGAAGGCTGTGGTCCGGCCGCCTGCGTGCCGCAAGCCGAAACGTGCGACGGCATCGATAACGACTGCGACATGCTCATCGATGAAGGTTGTCCTCCGCCGATGTCCTGCATGCCTCAACTAGAGATCTGCGACGGCATCGATAATGACTGCGATCTGGCCGTCGACGAAGGTTGCCCGCCAACCGCGTGCGTGCCTCAGGCAGAAACGTGCGACGGCATCGATAATGACTGCGATATGGCAATTGATGAAGGTTGTCCTCCGCCGATGTCCTGCATGCCTCAACTCGAGACGTGTGACGGCATCGATAACGACTGCGATTTGTTGGTCGACGAAGGTTGCCCTCCAGCAGCTTGTGTACCTCAGGCAGAAACGTGCGACGGCATCGATAACGACTGCGATATGTTGATCGACGAAGGTTGCCCTCCGCCTACTAACTGTGTGCCTCAGGCCGAGATTTGCGACGGCATCGATAATGACTGCGATATGCTGATCGACGAAGGTTGCCCTCCAATGGTCTGTATTCCTTCGCCTGAGGTCTGTGACGGCGTCGATAACGACTGTGACTTGATGATCGACGAGGGTTGTAACTCGTGCGTTCCGCGGACTGAAATCTGCGACAACATCGATAACAACTGCAATGGACAGGTGGATGAGAACTGCATCATGTGTCCCGACGGGCTCGCGCCTGAGATTTGTGATGGCGTCGACAACGACTGTGACGGACTTGTAGACGAGGGCTGCGGACCTGGAATCTGCATCCCTGAGAACGAGATCTGCGACATGCTCGACAACGACTGTGATGGGACCGTGGATGAAGAATGCATCAACTGCCCGAACGGCCGCGGTCCAGAAATCTGCAACGGCAAAGATGACGATTGCGATGGTCTCTCGGACGAGGGTTGTCCTGCTGGCTGATCACCCCCAGCGATTGATCTTCTAGCGTCTAGCGGTCCCAAATTTGGGGCCGCTTTTTTTTGCATTCTTTGCACCCCCGAACGTCGATTACGGTAGAGTCAAAGTCACCAATCGTCCGTTATTCACTTGGTTGTGAACATTTAGGGAGTTTTAATATGAAGAATTTTTTGGTTTTGGCGGTTTCGTTTCTGGTGCTGACAAGCTGTGGTGATGACGAGGTCGAGGCAGACAAGGCGGGTGTTGGAGCCGCTTGTGCTAGCGCCGCCGACTGCAAGGTCGAGGGCCAAACCTGCTTGACCCAGTTTAAAGGTGGGTATTGCGGTGTTGGGGATTGTGCAGTTGCTTCGGACTGTCCAGATGGCGCAGCGTGTGTGGCCCACACAGACGGTTCAAACTATTGTTTTCGCGCGTGTCTCGACAAAGCGGAATGCAATGCAAATCGGCCCGAGGGCTCGGAAGCCAACTGTTCATCAAGCGTTGATTTTGTAAACGGTGAGAAAGACATCAAAGCCTGCGTTCCCCCAAGCAACTAATTGACGCTGGAGCCAGCACAGAATCGAGCATCGAAAACGGGCGACGGTGTTAGTGGAAACGTTCCGTCGGGTCGATCCCAGCGGTCTGTACCGCGACCCTAGCCAGGGTATTCTTGTGTTCAAGACACCCGAGCACCGAGTCGTAATCGCCCGGCGACCAAGGGCGAGGCCATGACGCGAGATATTCGTCTTTGAGACGCATAATGCGGTTGGCGCTTTCGAAAATCCGAGAACGGTCGAGGTCGTTCTTTGCCAACTCACACAGATGTGCAAAGGCTCGCTGCCAGAGCGCTTCTGTGTGGCAGATAAGGAAAAGGTCGACTCCGGCCCGTAATCCCAACTCAACCATCTCTTCGACGCTGTAACGGTCCGCCACGGCCTTCATTTCGAGGTCGTCTGTGACGACTACGCCGTCGTATCCCAATTCATCACGCAGCAACCGAGTCATCACCGCGTGGCTCAAAGTCGCTGGGTGAACAGTGTCGAGCGCTGGCACCTGAATATGGGCCGTCATCAACATGGGGATGCCGTTGGCCATGAGGCGTTGAAACGGCACCAGCTCGACTTTTTCAAGGCGCTCCCCGTCATGGGGAAGCACCGGAAGTTCGAGGTGACTGTCGGTGTCCGTGTCGCCATGACCTGGGAAATGTTTCCCACACGAAACGACCCCAGACGTCAGATGCCCCAGCAGAAAAGCGCCCCCCATGCGGGCCACCACATCCGGGTCACTCGAAAATGCGCGGTCGCCGATCACCGGGTTGTCTGGATTGGTGTCGACGTCCAAAACAGGCGCGAAGTTCAGGTTAAAGCCCAAGGCCGAAACTTCGGTTGCCATGACTTCAGAAACGGCCGAAACAAGCTTCGTATCGTTGGTGTCGCCTAGCACTCGCATCGGAGGAATCAGGGTAAGAGGCTCACGCAAACGTGCGACCCGTCCGCCCTCTTGATCCACAGCCACAAAAGGGGCGACCACGGCATGGCTGGCGGCGTCGTGAATCTGAGCATTCAACTTGGCGACCTGATCTGGGGATTCCACATTTCGGCGAAACAGGATGACTCCGCCGATCTGCCCGGCAGCCAGTGCCTCAGAAACCGCGTCAGGGAGTGTGTCCGTGCCTTGAAACCCAACGCAGAGCAGTTGGCCGATCGCTTGTTCCAGCACTTTTTGCGAGCGGTCGAACGGGTTAAAAAACGGCAATTTCGCTTCCATTAAATCTCCTGAGAGCGCGGATCGAGTGCGTCACGCAGCCCATCCCCAAGGAAGTTAATCCCAAGGACCGTAATCATGATTGCGACCCCGGGGAAGATCGCAAGATGCGGGGTCAGCAGAAAATATGCCGCCCCCTGATCGAGCAACGACCCCCAACTTGGCTGGCCCTGCGGCCCAAGGCCTAGGAAGCTCAGTGATGCCTCGGCTAGGATTGCGCCTGCGACGCCAAAAGTTGCCTGCACGATGACCGGCCCAAAGATATTAGGGAGCACATGTTTCGTGATGATTCGACCGGGGCCAAATCCCAGAGCGCGCGCAGCTTCGACGTAGTCTTTTTCACGTTCTAACAACACTTGGCCTCGCACCAGGCGTGCATACCCAGACCAGCCCGTCAGGCTCAAGGCGCCGATCACGGCAAGAAGGCTCGGCTCTTGGGTCACAAAGATCACCAAAATCGCCAACAGAATTCCGGGGAACGCCATGAGGATTTCGGTAAGACGCATGATGGCTTCATCAACCCATCCACCCACAAAACCCGATATCGAGCCCAGAAGCACGCCCGTGAACAGGCAAATCGAAACCGTGCTTAGCCCAACGATTACAGCGACGCGCGTGCCCAAAATAAGCTGGGTCAGCACATCCGCTCCGTTTTCGTCGGTGCCAAGCCAGTGGTCGCCAGAAGGGGGTTCAAGTTGGCGCGTCACGTCGATGGCGTCGGCTGCGTAAGGCGCCAACAGCGGCCCGATCGTGGCAACCAGAAGCACCAGCCCCACCACTACGGCGCCCGTGGGTGCCAAGCCTTTTAGTCTTCGGCGGCTCATTTATCGTACCGGATGCGAGGATCGACAGCGCTGTAAGCCAAGTCGGTGACCAGGTTCACGGTCACGTACATCAAAGCGATGAACAGGACACACCCCTGCACGATCACGTAATTTCGGGCCTCGATGGCGTCCAGCAACAAGGTACCGACACCGGGCCTCGCGAAGACTTTTTCGACGATGATTGCGCCTGAAAGCAGTGCCCCAAATTGAAGACCAAGCACGGTCACCACCGGGATCATCGCGTTTCGCAGGGCGTGTTTCCACACGACTCTCCACTTCGGAAGCCCCTTGGCGTGGGCGGTTCGGATATAATCTTGGCCCAGAACATCGAGCAAGCTGCTGCGAATCATTCGCATCAATTTGCCTGAAAGGGCGGTTCCAAGGGTGAACGCGGGCAAAATCAACGCGCTCAAGCCAGTGACACCGCTACCGGGGTTTGGCAACGCCTGCAGAGTGATGCTGAATAAAATTAACAACATCGGCCCGAGCCAGAAATTGGGCATCGAGATGCCCATCAACGCCAGCACCGCAGAACTGTTGTCGATCCACGAGTAGGGGCGAAGTGCGGAGGCTACGCCAAGGGGGAACGCGATGAGCAGGGCGATGATCAATGACGCAAGGGCGAGCTCCATGGTCGAGGGTATGGCATGGATAAGCTTATCCGCCACGGTGACCCCTCGTTCATCACATAACTCGCCGAGCGTCCCATTCAAGACATCTCCCCAAAGGTCGAAATACTGGGTTGTCAGGGGGGTATCGAGTCCCAGACATTCCCGCAACGAGTCTTTGTCGATTTCCAAGGCTTGTTCGCCCAAAATCGACGCAACCGGGTCGCCGGGAACCATTCGCACCGCAAGGAACACCAGCGTCACGACGCCAGCGACCACAAGCATTGATGCAAGCAAACGTCGGATAAGAAAGGTGGCCATCGCGAGTTGCGAAACCTACATTGAGGA
>JBBKVQ010000485.1:0-4948 GCA_037968515.1 Bradymonadaceae bacterium | reverse complement strand
GCTTCAGTTGGTCTGCTTCTGCTCGACAGCGACGTTAAAATTCTAAACTGCACAATCGTAGGTGGCTTAGGCGGCCGTGGTGGCGACGGCGGCGACGGCGGCGAAGGTGGCATGGGCGGTGCGGGTGGCGAGGGTGGCGACCTTGAAGAAAATAGTGGAAGAGGTGCCAAGGGCGGCATTGGCGGCCGCGGCGGCCGCGGTGGAATGGGTGGTGGCGGCGCTGGTGGCCCGTCCATCGGCCTGTTCTCGAGCGGTGCCTTGAGTCAAGCCCCCGTGGGCTCAATGGTTACGCAGGGTGAGGGTGGCAGTGGTGGTGCTGCCGGCGGCGCAGCGGGGCGCGGAGCCGATGGAATCGCTGAAGCAGTTCGAATGCCATGATTCTTGGCGGGACCGGTCGACTTACTCCTAAAATTTCTTTTTGAGATCGGCAAGGTCGTCGTTGGTACGTTTTGTTTGCTCGAGCTTTCGAAAATTATCTTCGAGTTTCTTTCGTTTCGGATCCACCAGTGGGTCGTCGTCGGCAAGCTCGCCCATCGCATCAACGTTGGCTTCGATTTCGCGAATCTTGTCGGACATGCGGTCGAACTCTTGAAACGTGCGATCCGTGCTGGGGTGAAACGACCGTGATTCGCCTGACGTTGGGGCATCGTCGGAATCTCGACCGCCCATTCGACGCCGAAATTCGGCATCCCACGCGGATTCGGAGCCTTGAACACCTGTGTTCGCAGCGTTTGGGCTCATTCCCCGAGCACCGCGCACTTTGTGGTCGAGCGCTTCGAGGGCACGTTCCATGTCCTTGATATAAGCCCGTTGTTCGTCCAAGTCGTCTCGCAGGCCTTCGAGTTCTCGCTCGACCTTGTTTTTCATGACCAACGCTTCTCTGGCTAGGTCTTCCTGCCCGCTCTTAAGGGCTAGGACCGCGCGGTCTTCCCAGGTTTTCGCCTTGGAACGCGCGTCGCGAATTCGTTCAATAAGGCGCTTTTCAGCCACCCGTAGTTCGGCGTTTTGTCGGCGGGCATCACGCACGCTCGTTTCCATCTCGGACACAGCGGAGCGCATGCGATCAGGGCGCACCACGTCGTTGAGCTCGGATCGAATGAGGAGATTTAGTCGGTCTAGGAGGCTCATGTGTTTTTCCCGCTGAGGGTGGTGTTGGTCTTTCCCGGGCCGACGAGGTCGTCGTCCAGCTGCGCCGTATCGGCAACCCAGTCTGGCTGACCTCGGAAATAAACGGGGGCCTGCAAAGAGCGTTGGTAGTCGCTCCACTGAGGTTCAAGCGCGTCGTCTGGTCGCAAATTCCAGCATATGTTGGCTCGACTGTCGATCATGTCGATAAAATGCAGAAGATGAGCCTCGGCCGTCTGGGGCAGAATTGGCGAGCCGAACTCGTTTGTTCCGTGATGGGCCAAGACCAGGTGCTTCAGCTCAAGAACCAAATCGCCGGGGATTGGGATCTCGGCCAATGCCGCATATTTAGTAATCCATTCGCTGCCCATCGGGATATGACCCACCAGCCGACCTTCGGTCGAATAGCTTGTGGAGCGCCGATAATCGAGCTCACGACACTTTGCGATGTCATGGAGGATACAACCTGCCACGATCAAGTCTTTTTGAATCATGCCGGGATAGTAGGCCGAATAATGTTGGCCGATCGAAAGAGCCAGCCGCGACATCGACAGGCAATGCTCCAAGAGCCCACCGCGATAGGCGTGGTGATTTCGCATCGCAGCTGGCGCCTCACGAAACTGATGCATCAAGTCTTGGTCGGCCAATGCTGCTTTCAGGAGGGCTTTGACCTGCGGGCTTGAGATCTCGCTTTCAACCAGCTCCACAAGTTGGCTAAACATCGCCTCAGCGGGCCAACGGGAATGAGGGAAGTAGTCCTCGAGGTTCACATCGGAGTCGTCGAGTCGCTCAAGATCGTGAATCGTGATCGAAATCTTGCCGTTGAAGAGGTCTGCTTCACCGCGAATGGCAACGAAGTCGTCTTGAGCGAATCGTTTAGCCAGCGGCTCTACATCTTGCCATACACGCGCCTCGACTGAACCAGAGCGGTCGCTGAGCGTTAGGGCGAGGTAATCGACGCCGTCGCGACTGATTTTACGGTTGAAGGCCGAAACTAGAAAATTTGTGACGAAGATGTCTCCGACTTGGATTTTTTCGGCAAAGATTTTCTTGGACACCATTTACCCCGTGCAAGTCTGTTCAGACCTCTTCAACCTAGTCACCCGTGATATAAGTGACAACGTGAAGAGACAGTGGTTTGATAAGGTCCCGTTGATTGTAGCTCATTCGGCTGATCCAATTTTGAATGATTTGAAACAAAAGCGTAAAGCCGGGCCCCCCGACGACGCGGACTCTCAGCGGACGTCTATCCCAGTGGGCTACACTCCCGAAGCACTCAGCGAGGTGAGCGTTACCGACGACGCTGAGCCGATGATCGGCGAACTCGTGGGGCAAAAATATCGGGTTGAACGCAAGATTGGCCAAGGGGGTATGGGCGAGGTTTACCTGGGCCTGAATGCGGAGCTCGGGCAGCGAGTAGCGATTAAGTTTCTTAGCAGGAAACTGGCGCACGACGAGGGCATTGTGGCGCGGTTTCTGAATGAAGCGCGCTCATACTGCAAAGTGAACCATCCCAACGCGGTGACGCTGCTTGAGTACGGTCAACACGATGACGGTACCCTTTATATCATCACCGAGTTTGTCGAAGGCATGAACCTCGCGGAGACGCTCAAGGAAACTGGGCCACTTGGAACGCAGTTGGTGGTGAGCCTCGGCATGCAGATGTGCGAGGTGTTGTCTGTGGCGCATGCTCAGGGCGTGATTCATCGCGACCTCAAGCCTGATAATGTGATGCTGATGCCGTTGGCTCGCGGGCGATATGCAGTGAAAGTGCTCGACTTTGGCATCGCCAAGATCATGGACGACGACGATGGCCCCACGACCGAGACCGGCTCGGTGTTTGGAACGCCCGAGTTCATGTCGCCAGAGCAGGCTCGCGGCGAAGGCGCCGACCCGCGCAGCGATATTTACGCGATCGGCATCATCTTGTTCTTCATGGTGACTGGTAAGTTGCCGTTCCGCGGCAAGAATAAGCTGGCGGTCTTGAACAAACAGCTCAACGATAAGCCGCCGCGACCTTCCGTCCTTCGCCCCGACCTAGACGTCTCGTTGCGCCTAGAATCGGTGATCATGAAATGCCTGAACAAGTCTGCTAGTGGTCGTTATGCGAACGCAGAGGACCTTCACGAGGCACTCGAAGAAATCGGTTCACAGGGCGGGCAGGGCACAGCGCGCATGCCTTCTGGGCACAAGGATGCAAACTCGATCAAGGCGCCGACCGTCCGCATGGGTGTTGCTCCGGACACCGATGAATTTGCCGAAACCATGGCTTCGATGAACGACGCTCCGGGTCTGACCGAATTGGACTCGATCGATATCTCGCGGGAACGCCCCTCGACCGATGCGCCGACCGGCCATTCGGACCACCTGCGCATCGTGGCGGTCATCGCCGTGGTCATCGGCATCATCGCAGTGGTCGCGTGGAAGTATTCGGATTCTGGTTCATCGCCCCCGCCGTCCGTTGACATGGAGCATGTGCTTCTGACCGGACAGATTATGGGTTTGATGGCCGCGGCGGAAAACATGGTCGAGGGCGGAAGCTTGGAAGCAGCCCGTAAAACGATGGATCAGACCTTGGAGTGGGCCGAGCCGGGGACGCTCAACGTTGCAGCCGAATCGCAACGGACCAAACTATTGGAACGTCTTGACCTTGTTGAGGATCAACGTGAGGCGCTTTTGACTGCTTTGAGAGCTGGAGACTGTGCCGAAGTAACGAGGAACTACAACGAGATCGTGACGCACACACCTGGCCTCGGTCAACGGCTGCGACGACAGGCGCGTCGATGTCTGAATGACGAAGAAATGCCGGCCCCTGACCCAACGAATACGGCGCCAGTGGTGGACGTGAAGCCCATCCCTAACGATAAATCTCCGGTGATTGCGCCACCAGCGATCGCGCCACCAGTGATTGCGGCACCAGTGACGAAATCACCCGCGGTCGTCGTGAAACCCAGCGCGTCGAAGGTCGACGATGTTGGTGTAGGCGGCGCGGTTGAGCCCACTCCTGTGGAAGTCCCTCAGGAGACAACACCTGTTGTCGAAGAAGAAGCGGGACTCCCGCCAAGAACCATCACAAACTGAATAAACGGCGTTCATTCGCCGTCTTTCGGATAACAACGTTGTCGTGAGGGCGATTCGTTTTTATACTGGTGCTTGAAATCATCTAGTTACACCATTTTTGTGTCGTAGGAGTGTCTGTGGTCAACGCTATTACTCATCCGTTATCGTTTATCAGAAGCCTTTTGGTCGTGTTGGCTGTGATCATGCTGGCGGTGCCATCGGCGTTCGCGGTGACCCCCGAGAAGAAATTCGCTGGGAAGATTATTGTCAGCGAAAAGAACTTCCCGAGTCGCTTCGACACTGACGCGGCGATGATCAAACACATGAAAAAAGCCAACACCCACGAACTATTTGCTAAGGGCGAAGGAGACTGGGAGTTTGAGTACATGGCGTTTCTGAAGAAGCCGGTGGGCACCCTTCAAGCTTCGATTACATTTTACGACATCTCAGTGCCTGGTACCGAGACATTGATCGACTCGTTCACGTTCTATCCAGATAACGCAAAACACAAAATCCTCAACGGGCATCAGCGTTTGAGCAAAAGCAAATTCCAGAAAGACCGCAAATACATGATGGTATTTGCCCGGGGCTACGGTCAGCCGGCCCTTTCCAAGACAATCCTCGTGCTACGCCGTTGATGAGGCTGTTGCGCGCTTTTCCCTGATCTGCTAGTCCTTTGGCGCTTTGCGCCTACCCACGTGTTGTCGTGTGGCCGCAATCTTGAGTCGTGGCTCTTGCGGGGCCCTGGCAGGAGTTTACTTTG